>NZ_RJVR01000182.1 GCF_003999195.1 Streptomyces soli | reverse complement strand
GCCGCCACGACCGGGCGCGGCGCCGGCGCCGGTGCCGGTGCCGGTCGGGGTGCGGGTACGGCGGCCGGGCGGGGCGGGGTGGGGCGGGCGGTGAAGGTCGCCGGGATCTCCTCGGCGGTGGCGAACAGGTCGAGCTGGTCCATCGGTTGCTCCTTCGGGGTGTGGGCATGACGGCGCCCCGCCACCCGGGCCGGGATCGGCCGGGGCGGTGGGGCGCTGCAGGAGAGGTGGCGCGGGGTCAGGCGGACCAGGCCCAGGGGGCGCTGCGGAGCAGGTCCCAGCCGGTGCCGTCTTCGTTGGGGATGTGGACGTCGATGCGGTCGGGGTGCATCACGTACGCGTACTGCAGGCCTTTGCCGGTGCTCTCGTGGGTGAGCTGGCCCATGTCGATGCGGTCGCCGACCTGGTCGCCGTGGCAGAAGCACTCGCCGGCGTCGGTGTTGGGCAGGGTGACCCAGCCGTTGGGGTGCTCGTCCAGCAGGACGCGGGCCGCTGCCTCGAGGTCGCCGCGGTGGACGTCGAGGACCAGGAAGCGAAGGGCCCACACGCGGGCGCGGGGTTCGCCGTCGAAGTGGACGTAGCGTCCGGTGAAGCCGCCGCCTTCGGTGGGGCGGGCGATGAGGGAGCGGGTGGCCATGGATTGCTCCGGGTACGGGAGGGGCCGGGCCCCGCGGGTGCGGGGCCCGGCCCAGGGGTGGGTTGGTGCGGGGTCAGACGGTGGTGTCGGCGGCGGGGGCCACGGTGTCGGGGCTGGCCTCGCCGGCGGCGGTTTCCGGGCGCGGGAGGCCGCAGCCCTGGCAGTTGGCCTCGTGCCAGACCGCTCCGGAGCCGCAGGCGCACGACCAGGTCGCGTAGTGCCAGGTCCACTCCCAGCCGCCGATGGCGTACAGGCCCTCGGCGGGCTGGATGATCGAGGTGGCCGACTTGCCGCCTTCGTCGAACCACTGCCAGCGGATGTGCAGGACGACCACTCGGGGCTCGTGCTCGCTGTCGGTGCCGCCGTCGATGACGTGGATGGTGTCGACGCAGTCGTTGCCGTACTCGTCGGCCATCTCCTGCGTGCGGGCGGCGAGCTTGCGGACGGTGTCGAGGGTGAAGCGCGGGGACAGCCAGCCGTTCCACCGGTTCGCGGGGTCGAGCTTGGCGTCATAGGGGCCGAGCGTGTCGTCGATGCAGACCCTGGTTTCGATCTCGGGCACGGTGTTCCTCCGGGTGTGGAAGGGGCCGGGCCCCGCGGGTGCGGGGCCCGGCCCAGGGGTGGGATGGGGCGGGGTCAGACGGTGGTGGCGGCGGCGCGCAGTGCGGTGATGAGGACGGCCACGGCCTCCTCGTTGCGGCCTGCGGCCACCAGCGCGGCGTGCTGGTAGAGGGTCGCCGCGGCGTCGACGGTGAGGTGGTCGACGTACTGCTCGAACGTCAGGTGGTGTTCGCGTATGGGCCGGTGCTGGTATCCGGCGCGCAGCGCGGTCATGACGATGCCGTCGGCGCGCAGGGTGGCGTCCGGGGTCAGGGCGACCGTCTGGGAGGCGTGGGCGAGGGCCTGGCGGCCGCCGGGGGCGGTGCAGGTGCGCGGGGCGGTGCGGCGCTGGGTGCGGTCGGCGCGCAGGCGGGCGCAGACGGTGCGGATGCGGTCGACGTCGCGCAGGTCCCGGGCGGTGCGCCGGGCCTGGCCGGCGTTGGTGGCCTCGACGTCGATGGAGGACAGGCACTCGACGTACAGCTCGGTGCGCAGCTCGTCGTAGGCGTCGGGGACTTGGGGGGCGAGGTGTACGGCGATGATGCGCATCGCGTACGTGTCGTCGTGGAAGACGACGATCCAGCGGCGGGGCGGCCGCTTGAGGGTGACGGGCATGCTGGACTCCAAGAGGTGTTCGGTTGAGTGGTGTGGCACATGTGAGGGCCGGGCGGCGGGATGGCCCGCCGCCCGGCCGGGGGGGTCAGGCGTCGAGTTCGGCGACGAACCTGCGGATGCGGACGGCCACGTCGGCGACGCCGCCGGCGGTGAACGCGGCGTCGAGGACCTGCGGGTAGCAGCAGTGGCAGACCAGCTGCGTGAACTGGGCCTCGGTGAGGCCGAGCTGGTCGGCGGGGCGGATGCGCCAGGCGATGTTGATGGCCTGGTTGACGCGCTGGAGGGCCTCGCGGACCTGGCCGCCCGAGACGTTGTGGCGTTCGACGGCTTCGATGATCAGCCCCGACTGGTGCGGGGGCAGGGGCATGGGGGGAAGGGGCATGAGGGTCGAGGTGGTCACGTTGCTCTCCAAGGGGTCGAAGGGGTGAGGGGGGGCCAGCCGCCCCCTCCTCATTCTCTTATTGTACCAGATTGGGGGTATGTGTCCGCATGCGGGGGAAAATCTTTGGTTCTGGGCGGACTTTTTTCGGGCGCCCTAGCGCGGGAACTTGACGACGAGCGCGGTCGCGTTGTCGCAGGTCGCCTCACGCATACGCCCCTGCGCCAGGGCCTCGGCGACCAGCGAGGCCGCGCTGTCCTTGGCGTCCAGGGCCAGCAGCGCGGCCTCCTCCAGCAGGCCCGGCTCGTGCGTCTCCAGCGGGTGGTACACACCGTCGGAGCACAGGACGAGCTGCGCGACCACATCGATGTCCACCTCCGCGCTGCCGATGACGCCGTCCTCCAGGTTCGCCGTCACCGAGTTGTGGTCCCACGCCTTGGGCTCACGGCCGGCGTCCAGCAGTTCCTGCGCCCAGTTGTGGTCCTTCGTCAGCGGCTCGATGGTGCCGATGTGCGAGAGCCGGTAGGCGCGGGCGTCACCGGACCAGGCCAGGCGCAGCAGCGGGTCGGCGGGGTCATACACGGCCACGACCGCGACCGCGCCCGGGTCCAAGTAGAACCAGCGCCGCCCCCGCAGTCCGGCGAGGATCTTGGCGCGGACCTGGCGGATCGCCTCGGCCGGGTCGCCGAGGCAGGCGGCCCTGCGGGCCAGGGCGGGCGCCCAGGTCCGCACGTGGTCCTGCACCTCCACCTCGTCGCCGATGCCGTCCAGGACGACGAACGCCCAGCGGCCGCTGTCGGGGAAGCGGTGTGCCGCGTGCGCGTCGCACTGCAGGTCGCGGGTGCCGATGTGCTGGGCTGCGGACACCTGCGGGCGGCGGCGGACGGCCGCCGAGTGCCGCAGGCGTGCCCAGTATTGGACGCGCTCGAAGCTGTGGTGCGGGAGCGGCTGCAGCAGGCCGTCGCGGCGCTTCGGGCCGGTGATGATGGCGGGGCCGCGCAGGTCCGGGGCGGACCCGCCGGCGAGGTCGCGCCAGGCGGCGCGCACGATCTCGTTGCGGGTGCGCTCGTAGGCGGGGGTGGCGGTGTGGACGGTCATGTGGCGGCCGAGCCGCCAGGCGGTGACCGGGCCTTCCAGCTCGTCGGCGATGTCGCACTGCTGACGCTTGGGCTCGCCGTGCAGGTAGAAGGGCTCGGTGTGGCCGGAGGGTTGGACGTACAGGGCCGGGGTGGTGTTCACGGTGGTTGTCCTTTCGGGTGTCAGTGACAAGGCGCCCTGCCCTCAGCGAGTGAGGACGGGGCGCCTTGGTGGATGGAAGGTGAGGGGGGTCAGCGGGTCCAGCGGCGGACGAAGTGGGTGTAGCGGGCGGTGTAGGGAACGGCCGCGTCCTGGTGGTGGTCGGTGACGTGCCGGCGGGCGGCCTCGCGGGCCTCGTCCCTGGTCGGCCGCATACCGGACCGTGTGCAGTCGCGGCTCACGTACTGGGCCGAGGCGCAGAAGCCCCACAGCGTGTGCACCTGGCAGCGCCACAGCCAGCCCCGGCCGTACCGGGCCGGGGGCTTGCCCACGAGCGCGACAGGCCCGAGCGCACCCTCGGCGAAGAGCAGGCTGTCCGTCAGGTCGCCCCGCAGCCGGTCGCATTCGAGGACCGTCGGGGCGATGTCCCGCCAGCTCAGGGACAACGCCGGCCACTGCTCGGGCGGCAGGGGCTCGGTCAGGGTGAACGTCTTCGGGTCGGGCAGTCCGGGCCGGTCGGCCGGGAGCAACGTGTCGATGGTGCGTTTCATGTGGTCCTCTCGGGCGTGGGCGGGCGGCCGGGCCCGTGGTGGGCCCGGCCGCCGCGCGGTCGGATGCGTCAGGAAGTGGCCGCGGTGTAGCGGGGCTTGAGGGCGTTGACGATCTGCGGCAGGACCTCGCGCACCGGCTTGGGCACGTCGGTGTGCTGCAGCGCGTGGTTCAGGGCGCCGAGGAGGACGACATCCCCGACCAGGGGATACCGCAGCTGCTGCAGGCGGACGGCGGCGACCATCGACGTGGCGAACAGGTTCGGCTGCTTCTCCCGGGCGAAGCCGTCGGAGTCCACGGCCACCGACAGGCGGTGGGAGCCGTCGGGGCGGCCGTAGTGGGCGATCTCGACCCAGCCGTCGACGACCAGGCGCAGGGCCGCCGACAGGCCGTCGCCGGCGGGCACTTCGAGGTCGGTGATGCGGCCGTCGACGTCGAGGCGGATGGCGCGGATGGTGCTCATGGTTGCTCCCTGGGGTTGATGGTGCGGAGGGTGGAGCGGCCCGGCCGCCCACCTGGCGGGGTGGGCGGCCGGGCCGGGGGTCAGAACCAGATCGACATGAACGCGTCGAGCTGCTGCAGGGCGTGTGAGGTCTCGTGAGCGCGGGTGTGGATGAAGCTGGCCGCGTCGATCGGGCCGTGCTCGGGGTCGATGACCATGAGCGCGGTCCGCACCTCGTCCGCCGCCGCCGGCGTGCAGGTGATCTTCAAGACACGGGGGTCGTCGCCGAAGCGGGCGTAGACGTTGTCGCCGACGGTGGCGACGAGCTCGGCGCGCTCGCCGAGGTTGGCGGCGAACATGGCCAGGACGGTGTTCACGGTTCTCCCGGTGGGTGAAAAGGGCCGGGGGCCGCCGGTGTGGCGGCCCCCGGGGGCGGTCAGCGGTTGCGGATTTCCAGGTCGAGTTCGGTGAGCATCAAGCGCGCGATGCGCAGCTCGTGGCAGCTGGCGAACTCGTCGTTCGCGGCACGGGCCGCCATCTCCACCAGGAGCTTGAGCAGCGTCTCGGGCATGCGGCCGAGCCAGGTCTGGAAGACCTCGCCGTAGGAGCTGGCCCGCCAAGTGGCTTGAATGGTCGTGCCGATCGAGGCCGCGGCCTGCTCGGCGCCCCACACGTCGAGGGCGAACCGCTCGACGAGCAGGGCCTGCAGGTGCGGGCCGTCGAGGACGTCGGCGAGGCGGCTGGTGACGCTGCCGGTGTTGCCGAGCGTGTACGGGCCGGCGAGCCGGTCGGTCGGGTCGGTGATGAGCAAGGCTTCCTCCAAGAGTGTTTGAGAGTTGTGGCATACCTTGGGCCTGGGGGGCGGACTTCCCGCCCCCCAGGCCCTGCGGCATCCGGCCGGCTAGGCCGTCTGCCTTATGGCCACCTCACCCATCGGGTTCAGGGTGACGAACCCCCTGCGGTAGTCGCGCACGAAGTCGTTGAACTCCTGGTCGGCCATCTCCCGGCCTTCCTTCTCCTTGAACTTCTCCAGGTGAAGGACGGCCCGGCGGTCAATCTCTTCTTCGCCGAGCTCGTTGAACCTCACCAAGGCGGCGGCGCGTGCGCTGTGGTCCATCTGCACGATGACTCTCTCTTTCGTTGTCACGATCGAACGGTGTGGCACATTCGCCGGACGGCGGCAACGCCGCCGCCCGGCGAATGGATCAGGAGGCCGAAGGAACGTCGACGGTGACGACACCGTCGACCGTCAGCGTCGTGACGCTCAGCAACGCACCGAAGGCCCAGACCTCCGTAACGGTCACGCCGGTCTCGTGCGTGTGCTTGACCACCATCTTCCAGCCGCCACCGAAGGTGGAAGCGGTCTCGATGATCGGCTGCTCGCTCGTGTTCTTCGCCACGATGACTCTCTCTTTTGTTATCAACGGCGCGGGGGGCTCTTCCCCTCGGCCACTTCTCTTATTATAGCAAACGTCGGCCTGGGGTCAACAATTTTTTTCGCATCACCGCAGGTCAGCGGGCTACTGCTCGGCTCCGGCTCCGGCTCCTGCTCGGGCCACGGCACCGCTTCCAGCGCCCGGCTGTGCGTGTCCTCCACCGCCGCGAGCGGCCACCCCGCCCAGTGCAGGCCCATCGCGGCGAGGATGAACGCGTCGGCCCGGTCGTACTTGCCCGGCCCCAGACAGTCCAGGCCGTACCGCTCCGCGACCGCGTCGCGGACCATGCCCTTGGCGATGCGCGCCCGCTTCTCCCGCGGGTGGTCCTGCGCCGGGTTCGCGCAGCCGGTGGCGTAGATCGTGCGGCCGTGCGGGGTCACCACCGCGTACGGGATGCCGTGCTCCCACAGGTCCTGCGTGAGGATCCACCACAGGCCCGCCAGCTCGTGGTGCCCGGCCTGCCCACCCTGCCCGTACGCCGCGCCCTCGATGACGACCAGGTCGGCCGCGCGGGTGCGCTCCCGGACCTCCTGGCGCAGCCACTGCAGCCGCTCGTGGCCGCGCCCCTTGGGCCGCAGCGCATCGGCCCAGCCGTCACCGGCGATGCCCGTGCACGACAGCGACGGGTCCACGCCGATCACCAGCGGAGACCGCCCGTCCGGGGACAGCCACGCGCCGGGCGCGGCGGCAAGGTCGCTCACGAGCGTCGCCCCTGGGCGCACACGGCCTTGGCAGTAGCCACAGCCATTTGGAACAGGGCCAGCAGCCCGTCGACCAGCTCGGCACCCTCCGACGCCTCGGCCTTGTTCACCAGCGCGCCGAACAGGGCCATCGCCGCGTCCTGGTCGCGGTTCGCCCACGCCGTCGTGAACTGGGCGGCGAACTGGATCTCGGGCGGCAACTCCTCGATCCCGACCGGCTCCCCCGTGACGACGTTGTCGACGGTCGTCCCGAAGAACGTGCCGGGCTGCTGCTCGCGGCGGGCGATGAAGGAGGCGGTCTCGGCGAGCGCCGCCGCCAGCCCGTACGCGGTCCGCCGGCCGTCCGCGATCAGCGGCACGAGCAGTTCGGCGCCGCCTCGGGCGTCGCCGGCCACCGCCCGGGCCAGGGCATCGCCAGTGATCTGGACCGCCTGTGCATGAGGCATCGTCATTACTAGTCCTCTCGCGGCCACGTGAACTCGCCGCAGTCGTGGTCGTCGTCGTGGCCGGGGTCGAGGATGCAGAACACCTCATGGCCGACGCTGTTGTGGTTCATCTCGTCGCAGACCGGGCCGCTCGCAGGGGTGCTCATGCGGCCAGGGCCATGCGCAGCGCCAAGCCGTCGGCGCGCAGCGGCGGCGGGCCAGTGGTGTCAGTCCGTGCTTGCGTGAAACTGGATGGTGTGGAGCTGATGGGGTCTGCGAGAGTGCGCCCGTGATGCGTGAACTCGATGTGGTCGAGATCCTGGATCTGCTGGAGAGCATGGGGGCGAGCGCCTGGGTGGACGGCGGCTGGGGCGTCGACGCGCTGCTCGGCGAGGCGACGCGAGAGCATTCGGACCTCGACCTCGTCGTGCTCCTTGACCAGGTGCCCCTGGTTTGGGCGACCTTGGGCCAGGCTGGCTTCACCAACGTGTTGCGGGACTGGTTGCCTACGGCACTCGCGGTCGCGGATGACGCTTGCCGAGAGATCGACCTGCACCCGATCACTCCGACCGCCGACGGCGGAGGCCACCAACTGCTGGCAGCAGGAGCGCAGTTCTACTACCCGGCACCGGTGATGGGGAGAATCGGCGGGCGTGAGGTCCGGTGTGTTGATGCGGCGACCCAGATGCTGTGCCACGTCGGCTATGAGCCGACCGCCAAGGACCGGCAAGACGTGGTTCGACTGCATGAGCGCACCGGGGTGGCGCTCCCGGAGGAGTACCGAGGGCTGTAGTCCGGGAGCTGAGCGGGGCCGCGTGGGGTTGGCGGCTCGGTCGAACAGGGCTGTCTGCATGGTGCGTTCCTTCTCTCGGGAGGAGCGGCGCCCGCGGGGGTGGTGGCCACCGCGGGCGCGGCTCTCGGGTGTGGATCAGTACGGATGGGTGGTCGGCGTCTCGTCGCGGGCGGCCAGTTCCTCCAGTGCGACCTGCGTCAGGCGGGCGACGACGCCGACCAGCGCGGTGACGGAGTGGCTGTAGTCCTCGCCGCCGGCGCGGGCGGCCGTCACGTACAGGGCCTCGCAGGTCGGCATGTCGTCGTTGGCGAAGGCGGTGACGAACCGCAGGGCGAAGGTGTGCGCGGGGTGGCGGGGGCCGTCGGCCGGGTCGGGTGCGACCAGCGCCCACAGCCCTTCGGGGGCCGGGTGCCCGTACAGGCGGACCAGGGTCTGCCGTGCGGCCTCGGCCAGGGCGCAGCACACGCCGTACATCTCCTGGCCGTCGCTGGCCTGCGCGATCTCGGCCATCAGCTGCATGGCGTCGTCGTGGTCGCCCGCGACGGCGTGGCGCAGGACGTCTATGACGAGCTGGGCGCGGCGGGTGGTGTCCATGTCCATAGGGGCTCTGCTCCTTGACGTGGTGTGCGTGGAATGGGCCGCGCCCGCGGGGGTGGTGGGCACCGCGGGTCGCGGCCCGGCTTGAGGGGGGGGTGTGGTCAGGGTGCGAGGAGGGCGAGGCTGTCGGCCCATGCGCGGCCGCCGGCTGCCCACGCCACGGCGTGCAGGGCCAGGCGCTTGTTGGTCTCGTCCAGCGAGTCCAGGTCGGCCAGGGACAGGGCGTGGCGGCCGGTCAGGACGCAGGCCAGGCGCAGGACCTGCCACTCCGAGAGGGTTCCGACCATGGCGCTGTCGCGGGGGTACAGGCACGCGGAGGTGACCTGTCTCCAGGCGATGCGGGAGGAGCCGTCGGCGTCGGCGTCGACCAGCTGGGTGCGCTGCAGCTCGGCCAGCCAGTGGCCGTGCTCGGCGAGCAGCCACACGGCGGCTTCTTCCTGCCACGATCCGGCGGCGCGCTCTCCGAGGCGGGCGCTGAGGGCGTTGATCTGGTTCACGCGGGTCTCCGGGGGGTCGTCAGCGGGTGGTGCGGGGCTTGGGGAGGTGGCCGACGTGCCAGCCGCCGCAGGCGCGGCGGCGGCACGGGTAGACGGCCAGGCGTACGGCGCCTCGGGCGAGCAGCCGCGCACGGTGCTCTACGGCCTCGTCGCGGCTGTCGTGGCGGCGTTTGCCGGTGCAGGCACGGTTCTTGGTGCGGATCACTTCGGGCCGCCGGTGTCGCCTGTGGCGGTCACGCAGGTGACCTCGACGGGGGTGTGGCCGACGCGGCCGATCGCGTGGCGGCTGATCTCGCCGAGCCGGCTGGTCTGCCGGGGCGCGCCCACGCTGGCCGCGCCGATGGCGTCGGCCCACTGCTCGAACAGGCCCGGCGCCGGGTGGTACAGGAACACCCGCAGGCCCACGCCGGTCTCGCCGTCGTCGGCGTCGACGTGGTCGATCTCGATGCTGTCGGCGGTCAGGGCGGGGTGGGAGGCGGCAAGGACGGCTCCGGCGATCATCGGCTGCAGGGCCTGGCGCAGCGGGCGGGCGGTGCGTTGGGGCATGGTCGTGTCTCCGGGGGGTCGGCCCCGCCCAGGGGTTGGGGGCGGGGCGGCGGGATGCGGTCAGGCGACGGACGGGATGTCGAGCTGCATCTGTGTGGGCTGCTTGGCCCTCTCCTTCCTGCGGCGAGCGGCGACCTGGCGGGCCACCTGGCGGCAGGAGGTGCAGGGGCGTTCGCCGTAGCGGTTGTGGTCCCTGGCTCCGGCCTCGGTGCCGCAGGTGGCGCGCAGCTTCGGCTCGGCCAGCTCGTCGTCGCTGACGTCGTCGAGGGCGTCGATGACGAGGCCGTTGCACCACACGCGGCCGCCGGCGACGCCGTCGAACATGGCCTGGGCGGGCTTGACGACGGCGATGCACTCAGCGCGGAACGGGCACGGCTTGCAGTAGCCCAACCGGGACCCGCACAGGCGCTTGAGGTCCCCTGCGGTCTCCCAGGCGTCCTCGCTGGGGGTGAAGCCGTCCAGGCCGTCGCAGGGTGCGCGAGAGAGCCACGAGGCGGTCACAGCTCCTCCTGGGGGTCGTAGGCGGCGGCGGGGGTGATGGCGGTGACCGTGTAGCCGCTGGGCTCGGCCGCGACGTGGAGTTCCAGGCGGTCGCCGTCCTCGTCCTCGTCCTCGTACGCGTCGCTCGCCCAGCGCAGGTCGCCGGTCAGGCCCTGGATGGTGCGGGCGTCGTCCTCGCAGTGCTCCTGCGCGGCCTCGCGGCCGGTGTAGTAGCCGAGCGGGATAGCGGAACGGGACGCGAGCCACACCGGGCCGTCGGCGGCCGGGGCGGGGGTGGCGAGGGCGGCGTGGGCGTGGGCCATCGCGGTCAGTAGTCCGGCGACGCGCAGGGCCCGGTCGACGGGCTCCTCGCCGAAGGCGATCTGGTTGGGCCGGGGCCTGGAGGTGAGGCCGTCGCGGTAGGTGGTTTCGGCTTCGCGCAGCAGCCGGGCGGCTTCCGCGCGGTGATCAGTGGTGGTCACAAGGGGCTCCAAGGGGTCTTCGGGCGGTGAATGGGGGCGGCGGGCCAGGCCGGTTGGGCCTGGCCCGCCAGGGGGGCTACAGGGCGGCCTTGATGCGCTCGCCGATGTGCCGGGCGACGTTCACCGACACGGCGTTTCCGGCCTGCATGGTCTGCTCGGCCAACGTGCCGAGCACGATGTAGCGGCGGGGGAACCGCTGGGCTTCGAGCTGCTCGCGGGGCTTGAGCATCCGGAAGAAGCAGTCCTCCACCGCCGGCGCGGAGCGCAGCAGAGCGGCCGAGTCGCGCGTCGACAGGGTGTGCACCGGTTCGGCGGCGGTCTTGACGGCGGCCTTGCGGTAGGGGATGACCAGGGCGTTGCGCAGCTGGGCGGGGACGGGCCCGCCGGGGATGATCAGGCCGTGGTGGTTGCCCTGGGCGGTGACGCCGGTGATCGGCTCGGTGGCCGGGGTGGGGGCGGCGTGGTTGCGGTAGGTGATGACGAACGGGTCCGGATCGGCGGTGAGCAGGGCTTCGCTCTCGCGGGTCAGGCGGGTCCGCATCGGGTCGAGGATGTCGGCGGGCGTGGTGTTCCAGGAGCCGCCGGTCGGCACGAGCAGGGCGTCGCCCTGCTTGATGGTGCGGGTCGGCAGCGGCCGGTCGCCGACGGCGAACGCGCGGTCGGTGCCGCCGACTCCGTGGGTGAGGGTGATCGAGTGGGGCCGGTGGGGGAACTTGACCAGCCCGGCGCGGATGCGGTCCATGGTGGTGTCGGCCAGCGGCTTCTTGCGGTCGCCGATGCGCCCGCCGAGGTCGTCCCAGTTGATGATGGAGGCGGCGGGGCGGACGTAGGGCTCGACGATCGCGTGGGCGCAGCGCCGGTTGGGGCAGCGGTAGTCGTAGTCCTGGCCGTACTTGCCGATGCGGTTGCGCGGGGTGTGCCACGCCTGCTTGGCGCGCACATCGGTGCCGCAGTCGAAGCAGTGGGCCAGCGGGCGCGGCGACAGGTCCGGCTTGGGCAGGCCCTTGCGGTTGAAGCAGAGGTAGATGCGGTCGCGCCACTGCGGGGCGCGCAGGTTGGTTTCGTCGCCGACGTGCGCCGAGGACACGCACATGATCTGGTGCTCGTAGCCCAGCTCTTGCATGGCCTTGAGCCAGGTCTTGAACAGCTTCCACAAGGTGAACTCGACGACGTTCTCGACCACCACGTAGGGGAACCGCTTGGCCTCGGTGGCGCGCACGACGCACCAGGCGGTGGCGCGGGTCCGCTCGAAGGCGTCCTTGGTCAGCTCCTCGAAGCCTTCGGTGTCGGCGAGCAGGTCCAACTGGTCGGTTTCGGGGCGGCGCCCGCCCGCCGGGCTGACCTCGGTGCAGATGATCGAAGCCCACAAAAGGGTCGTACGGGGCAAATACCGCATGGGGTAGCCGGTGACGTCGGCGACCATGTGCTCGATGTCCGGGTGGTTGGAAGAGTGGCTGTCGATGGCCGTCTTCCAGTGATTCATGGCGAGCTTGCCGCGCCATCCGGACTCCACCAGGCCGGTGGAGGAGCCGCCTGCGCCGGCGAGCAGGTCGTTGAAGGTGAGTTCCACGGGTGTTTCTCCAAGGGGTTGCCGCCCCGCGCCGGTTGGCGCGGGGCGGAGGGGCTGTCAGGTGCGGGCGGGGCAGGGGCCGGTGAGGCGGGCCAGGAGCAGCGGCAGGGCCTCCAGGTCGCCGATGTTGCGGGCGTAGGTGACGGCCTCACCCAGCTCGGCGCGCTGGGCGTCGGTGACGGGGTGGTTGATGACGCACCAGCACTGGCGGGCCGGGGCGGGCGCCGCCTTCGGCTCGGCGGCGGGGGTGGTGGTGTCCACGGGCGGTATCTCCAAGAAGTGCGGTCCGGCCCCGCACACAGGGGTGCGGGGCCGGTCCGGTCGGGTGCGCAGTCAGGAGCTGGGGAGGCGGGCGACGAAGACGACCTGCACCACGTCGCGGCTCTCCCAGACCGTCAGGGGCCAGGAGGTGCCGCCCTGCTCGTGGACCATGCGCCAGCCGTCCTGCTCCAGCTGATGGGTCTGGAAGCCGTACTCCTTGACCGCCTCCAGGTGGGCGTCGAAGGGACCGGAGACGATCCGGCCGGCGGCCGCGTGCTGGGAGCCGACGCCGACGAAGCTGACGGCGTAGCGCGGCGGCGTGCGCTCCAGCAGCTCGCGGAGGGACTGTCCGGCGGCCTGGGTGTCCACGTCGGGCAGGGACCTCACGAAGGTCGCGATGGCGGGCAGCAGCTCGGCGGTGTCGGCGCCGTACTGGCTGTGTGCGCCTTCGGCGGTGGAGTCGTACGCCACGCCGCCGACGGTCGGGTTGTCGTGGTGGCCGCGGGTGACGCGCCAGCCGGTGACGTCGGCGAGACGGTCGGGCAGGTCGTGGTCGTCGGCGATGACCAGGTGGCTGCCGTCGGGCAGGTTCACGTACATGACGTTCTGGCCGCCGCAGGTCTCGATGTCGCAGACGAGTCCGGCCGAGCGCAGCGGCGTGGTGACGGCCTCGAACTGCAGCCACAGGGCCTGCCATTCGGGACGGCCGGTGCGGCCGTGGTCAGGCATGGGGGCGAGGTTCAACGTGATCTCCAAGAGGTGAGCGGACGTCACAGTACAGAGTTGTGGCACTTATGGAAACCGGGCGGCGAGATGGCCCGCCGCCCGGCTGGGGGGGTCAGACGGTCTGAGCGGGCTCGCCGGCGGCGGGGTCCGGCACGTCGGCGCGCAGGGGGAAACCGAGATCGCGGGCTATCTGCTCGGCGTGCTCGGCGGCCTCGACGTAGCGGCCCCCCCGGTACTCCTGGGCGGGCTTGGTCAGGCCGTGGAACTCGCCGTGCAGCGCGGTGACGGCGACGGGCCAGGCGCTGACGAGGAAGCCGACGACCCCTTCCCGCTCGATGACCAGGACGTCGCCGTCGCGGATGTCGTCGCGGCACTGGGTGGCGTCGTACGCCTCGGTGGTGTCGTCGAAGCGGTGGACCGTGGGCAGGTGGCTCATGCCGTACTCCAAGAGGTGGAAGTCGAACGATTGAAAGGTGTGGCACACAGTGGACGGGGCGGCGGGATTGCCCGCCGCCCCGGCGGGAGGGGTCAGGCGCCCTCGGCGGCGAGTTCGGCTTCGTGAGCGTCGATCTCGTCGATCTCGGCCAGCTCGGCGGCGGCGCGCTCGGCGTCAGCCGCGTCGTCGTCGTGAATGTCGATCAGGTGGTTCATGATGTCTGCCTTTCGGGCCGGTGGGTGGGGGGCCGCTCCCCCTTCCCTGCTCCTCTTATCTTAGCAAATCCGGGATGGGGGTCAAGATTTTTTTCCGGGGGGGTCGGGGTCACCGACCCCTTCCCGCGCGGCCCTTGCCGCCTGGCGGGCCAGCTCCCGGGCCGACTCCACATCGCCGGGCCGCTCCTCGGCCACCCTCCGCGCTTCCTCGAGGTCGGCCTGCCAGCCGCGCAGCCACTCCTGCGAAGCCTGCCGGTCCGCCTCCGACCGCTCGCGCTCGCGGGCCGCACGCGCGGAGCGCGGATTGGTTCCACAGGCGCGGCAACTGGCAGCCGGAGTCGAGTGCTTGGGGCAGCCGCGCGGCTCCCCTGCGGCGCCAGCCGCGGGGGTAGGGGGGTAAGGAAGGACATAGGAAGAAGAAGGAAAAGAAGGGGTTCCCCCGGGGGAACCCTTGGGGTTCCCCTGCGGGAACCCTTTGGGTTCCCCCGGGGGAACCCTGGGCTGGTCATCGTCAGGGTTCCCCCGGGGGAACCCTGGCCGCTTCACGCCCTCGCCGGCTGCCAGCGACATCACGTCAAGGTTCTCCCGCGCGTCGATGTCCTCGTGTGTCATCGCAGGCTTGGACGGTGCTGCGCGATCGACGCCCGGGCGAGCCAGGCGCGAGTTCTTCGGCGCGGCGTCGGCGGCCTGGAAACGGGCGTCCAGGTCGTCGTTGGACGGGATCGCGGGCACCCCCAGCGGGAAGACCCGGTACACCGCCCGGCGCCCGAGCATGCCGACCTCCACGCGCTCAATCAGGCCCTTGGCGACCAGGTCGGTGACGATGGTCGTGCACCGCTTCTCCCCGACGCCGACCCACGCGCGGACACGCTTCATGCCCGGCTTGGACAGGCGCGTCTCGTCGTCGGCCGAGTCGCATATCTTCATCAGGGCCAGCTTCTGGCTCTGGGTGACCACATCGTCGGGCAGGTACGCGGCGACGAGCATCAGGTGAATGGACAATGGAACGGTTCCCCTTCTGACGGCACGCTGCCGCCCGCCCCGGGCAGGGGGCGGGCGGCAACGGTCCGACTAGGCCTTGTAGGCCCGCACGTTGATGGTCTTGGACGTGACCTTGCCGGTCTTGCGCTCCGGGACGGCCACGCCGGCGGCCTTCAAGTTGGCGACCATGGCCTTCTCGTCGGGCACCATCGGCACCGTCAGGCCCGCCGACTCGTGCAGGTCGACCATGGCCTGCACGTCGCCCGCCCAGACGTCGTTCCCACCGAGCCACACCAGCTCGTTCGCGCCGTACACGCCCGCCGGCGAGAGGTCGACCTTCTTGCGCGCCAGGCCCTTCATGCGCTTGCCCTCGGTCTCCAGCTCGTGGCCGCGCACGTACTCCTCCAGGGCCTTGGTCCGGTCGGCGTCGTCGTGGATGAGCACGGTCTGCACCGCCGCGCCGGGGCTCTTGGGCAGGCCCCAGCAGGCCGTCATGAACGGGCAGTGGTCGCAGATGGCGTCCAGGCCCGGCCCGTCGAAGTCACGGCGCCCCTCCTCGGGCGAGTTCAGCTCCCGCACGCGCTGGACCCACCAGCGGGCGCGGGTGGCCTCGTTCGGGTCGAACGCGAACTCCTCGACGTGCTCTTCGCCGTTGTCGCGGTTGACGAACCGGAAGCGGATCCGCGCCACCTCCAGCGGGCCGAGCTTGGCCAGGTACCGCTGGCCGCGCCGGTCCTCGAAACCGGTCGTGCGCAGCAGATCCGCGTACAGGTACACCTGGCGCAGCTCGGCCGCCGAGGGCCCGTAGCGGCGCACCTTGTCCCACAGGTACGTCGACTTGGTCTTGACGTCCTCCACGGTCACGCCGTGCTCTGCGGGCACCTTGGGCCGGTGCCGGGCCGGGACGCGGGCAGTGGTGGCCTCATCGAGCTGCACGGCGTCGATGTGGCCCCGGATCGTCTCGTCGGCCACCGCCATCTCCACCAGCCAGCCGTACTCGCTGCGCGCGGCACCCAGCAGGCCCTCGTGAATGTAGGTGCCCAAGATCGCGGCCCGCTTCTCGGACCAGTCGGAGGGCGTGGCCCCGAACAGGACGTAGGCGGCGCGGCGCTCGCACACCGTGTCGGACGCGCCGAGCTGCCGCTGCAGGGAGCGCGGCCGTCTCGCGTCGACATCGTGCGCGGCCGCCCACAGGGACGTTGTCTCTACAAGCTGAGCTGTCATCAGTAACTCCAAGGGATTGAGGGCGGGCCGGGCCGTACGCGACCCGGCCCGCCAGGGGGGGTCAGCGCCGGGCGGCGGCGGTGGTCTTGGCGGGCGCGCGCTTGGCGGGCGTGCGCTTGGCGGCGGCCGGCTTGGCGG
>NZ_RJVR01000234.1 GCF_003999195.1 Streptomyces soli | reverse complement strand
GCTCCCCGGCGCCGTCGCCCACCTGGGCCTGGCCCGGGCGGGCCGGGCCCCGGCGACGGCGGCGCTGCCGCTGCTCGCGGTGCTGGTGGCACTGGCCCTGACGTCGTTCGGCGGTTCCGTACTGGCCGGCGTGGCGGCGGGCCGTGACCGGGCCGCGTTGACCACTGTCGGCGCCGACGCCCGTGTGGAGGCCTTCACCACGCTGCCGGGCGGGCTGGCGGCGAGCGTCCGGCGGGTCGAAGGGGTACGCGATGTGGTGAGCGTCCACGCCGAAGGCCTGACCACGGACGGCCGGCGGACCACGTACGAGCTGATCGTCGTGGATCCGGCCGCCTATGCGCGGCTGACCTCGGCCACCGGACTGGGCGGCCCGCTCCCGGTCCCCGCGCTCACCCATGACGGCGCCCGCGATGTGCTCCCGGCGGTCGTCTCGCCGGGCCTGGCCAGGGAGTTCGGCCACGCCGACGTCACCGTGCAGGCCGCCGCAGGCGCGACCACGGTGCGGGTCGCCGGGGTTGTGGACGGCACCCCGGCGGCACCGGACGGCGACTTCGTCATCGTCTCGGCCGCCGCCATGGCGCGGGCCCACCCCGCCGTCGCGCACAGCCCCGTACTGGACCCCACCGCGCTCTACGTGACCGGACCGTCCCTCAACGGAAAGGCGCTGCGCGCCGTGGCCGAGTGGGCCTCGCACGAACTCTCCGTCGACCTGCGCTCCGAGGAACACGCGTCGTACAGCTCCACGCCCCTGCAGTCCGGCGCCCGGCGCGTCTACCTCGTGGCCGTCGCGGCAGGGGCCGGTTACAGCGCCCTGGCCCTGCTGCTCTCCCTGCTCCAGGGCGCTCCACAGCGCGGCGCCCTGCTCGCCCGGCTGCGCACGATGGGCATGAGCCGCCGCCAGTGCCAGGGTCTCGCGATCCTCGAAATGCTTCCGCAGGCACTGCTGGCGGCGGTGGGCGGCATCCTGGTCGGCCTGGCCACCATCCCCCTGCTGCGCCCCGGCGTCGACCTCACCGCGCTCGCCTTCGCCGCCCGCGCCCCGGCCGCCGGCGCCGCCGACGCGGTCCTGCGGACGGACCCGGCCTCGCTCGTCCTGCCCTCGGCCGGCCTGCTCGTCCTGGCCTGCGGGATCCTGACGGCGCAGGCCTGGCTCACCGGACGGCGCGGCGAGGGCACGGACCTGAGAATGGGTGAACGGGCATGACGAACCAGAGCACGAACAAGCACGCGAACGCGCACACGAACCCGGGCACGCACGGGAGCACGAACCCGAGCGCGCACGAGAGCCCGGACCCGACGCTGGCCGAGCTCGAACGACGCGCCACCGACCGGCGGGAGCGTCCCCGCCACGGTCAGGACGCGCTCATCTCCTGCGACCGCCTGGTACGGATCTTCACCGCCGACGGAGTCGAGGTGCAAGCCCTGCAAGGTCTCGACCTGCTGGTCGCCCCCGGCGAATTGATGGCGCTGGTCGGCGCGTCCGGCAGCGGCAAGTCCACCCTGCTGAGCATCCTGGCCGGTCTTGACGTGCCGACCGCCGGCGCGGCCACCGTGGCCGGATTCGACCTGCTCGCCATGGACGCCAAGTCCCGGCTCCGCTACCGGCGCGAGGTCGTCGGCTTCGTATGGCAGCAGACGGCCCGCAATCTCCTGCCCTACCTGACAGCCCAGCAGAACGTCGTCCTGCCCATGCGCCTCAGCGGCAGCCCGCGCGGCCGCCGCAGCCGTGTCGCCCGCGCCGGCGACCTGCTGACGATGCTCGGGGTGGCCCACTGCCGTGACCGGCGCCCGCACCAGATGTCCGGCGGCGAGCAGCAACGCACCGCCATCGCCGTCGCCCTGGCCAACTCCCCGTCCGTCATCCTCGCCGACGAACCCACCGGCGAGTTGGACTCCGCCACCGCCGACCAGGTCTTCGACGCCTTCCGTACGGCCAACGAGGAACTCGGCACCACTGTTGTCGTGGTGACCCACGACCTCGCCGTCGCCTCCGCGGTCCGCCGCACCGTCGCGCTGCGCGACGGCCGGATCGCCTCCGAGGTCCTCCGCCACAGCACCGTCGACGAGCGCGGCCAGGAGTCCGTCACCGCCCGCGAGTACGCCACCGTCGATCGCTCCGGACGCCTCCAACTGCCCCGCGACTTCACCGAGGCCCTTACCATCCGCGAGCGCGTACTTTTGGAGCTGGAGCCCGATCACATCGCGGTCCGCCCCGACCGGCATGCCTCGGACGACTGAGTTCTTACGTCCATCCATGACACGACGGTCAAACGCAATCGGGCCTTGATCAGTCCTCGCCCAGCACGATGTTGGACGGCACGGGCAAGGTGTCCCTCTTCTGCTTCTGCTCGGCGGCGGCCGCAGGCGACGGCTCCTGAGCGCGCCGGTTCCTGCCACCCGATCGGCTGCCGCCGGGGGGCGTCGTGGATCTCCCGTCCGTCTCGTCGCCTTGGCGTTCAGAGTGGTTCCGTATGTTTCCGTCGCCGTCCCACATGGCGTGTCTCCGTCTGTCGAGCGCCAGGTTCCTGAGGGGCGGCTACCCGGCGGTCCCCCGGATACTCGGTCCGTGCGGCGGCCAGGGGGCAGCCCTCGTCGTCGGTGTCCTTCTTCTGCAGCGGTGAGGTGGCGGGGCCGTGCAGGACCTGGCCGTCGACGGCGAAGCGGGAGCCGTGGCAGGGGCAGTCCCAGGTGCGCGCGGCGTCGTTCGAGGTGTCAGGGAGGTTCGTCATGGGTCCCGCGTACCCCGGCGCGCCCTTCTGCCCCCCGTCTGCCCCCGCTTCCCACCGACGGGTTTCGGCTCCGGCCCGCCGGGCACCCGAGGAATCGCGGCAAGAACGGCCGTGCGGTGAGCGAGCACCGGGCCCGGCCTTCCCCCGGGTCGGCGCCCGGTGCCCTTCCCGCCAGCAAGGTGACACGAAGGGGTGAACGTCATGCCGCGAGGTTCCAGCGACAAGCGTGAGCGGCAGTACGAGCACATCAAGGACAGCGCGCAGGAGCGCGGCGAGAGCGAAGGCCGCGCCAAGGAAATCGCCGCCCGCACCGTCAACAAGGAGCGCGCCCGCTCCGGCGAGGCCAAGACCGCCAGCCGCACCTCCACCCAGGACATGTCCTCCAGCAAGCGCGGCGGCCAGCGCTCCCACCAGGGCTCCCAGGGCCAGACCTACGATCAGCTGTACGAAGAGGCCAAGCGCCGCAACATCGACGGTAGGTCCGGCATGAACAAGGCCGAGCTGAAGCGGGCCCTGGGCGGCGGCTGACGATGGCCGGCCTGCGGATCGTCGTCACGGGGGCCACGGGCAACGCGGGCACCAGCGTGGTGCACGCCCTCGGTGACGCCCCGGACGTCACCACGTGGGCCCCGGCATGATGTCAGCAACGGTTCATGACGGGCGCCGGAAGATCACCAGCCCCCCGGAACCGGCCAGACCCGCAGCTCAGCGTCACCCGCCGGTGGGGCGGGCCCTTACGTGCATTCGCTCGCCCTGGGCGCCGAAGAGACTCAGGAACTCGACGGGGCGGTCGCCGGCGTTGGCGAAGCCGTGGGGGGTGCGGGTGTCGAATTCGGCGGCTTCGCCGGCGGTGAGGACGAGGTCGTGCTCGCCGAGGGCCAGGTGCAGGCGGCCGGAGAGGACGTAGAGCCACTCGTAGCCCTCGTGGGTTCCCTGTTCGGGACGTACGCCGGCGGGCTGCTTGCGGGCGGGAATGATCTGCTTGTAGGCGTGCAGGCCGCCGAGGTGGCGGGTCAGCGGGATGAAGGTCTGGCCGTGCCGGGTGATGGGGCGGGGGTGGATGCGGGGGTCGCCGGTGGTGGGCGCGCCGACGAGTTCGTCGAGTTGTACGCCGTGGGCCTTGGCGAGCGGAAGCAGGAGCTCCAGGGTCGGTTTGCGTTTCCCGGACTCCAGGCGGGAGAGGGTGCTGAGCGAGATTCCGGTCGTCTCGCTCAGCTCGGCCAGGGTGGCGCCGCGCTCGCGCCGCAGCGCTCGTAGCCGTGGGCCCACGGCGGTCAGCACGCCGGGAATGTCGTCGTCTGCCATCCCTCTATTTGCTGTCCTGGCAAGAACCTTTGTCAAGCCGATGGGCCCGGGCCGACGATCGTGGGTGAACGGAGGCAAACGACATGACGACACAAACCCACGCGGAGCGGCGCTACGACGTCGTGGTCATCGGAGGCGGTGCCGCCGGGCTGAGCGGGGCACTGACCCTGGCCCGGGCACGGCGCTCGGTACTGGTGATCGACGCCGCCGGACAGCCCCGCAACGCCCCGGCGTCCGCCGCCGGGCGCGCGGTTCTGCACGGCCGCTCCCGGGTGAGGCCGATCATGTAGGCGGTCACGTCGGGGTCCAACAGTGAGCCCCCCGGCCGGTGTTCGGCCGAGGGGCCCTGGTGTGCGGTGTCCTCCGCTACGGGTTGATGTTGATGGTGAAGGTGGACGTCGTGTTCTTGATGTCCTGGTAGTTGTCGCTCATCTTGAGGTTGTTGAAGGTGACGGACCCGACCGCCGGACCCTGGCCTGCCTCGGGCATCTCGTTGGCCCACAGACCGAAGCCGGACTTGGCGTCGTAGGCGTCACCGCTGCGGTGGGCCCCGGTGATCGTCACGTTCGTGAGGATCGTGTCCTTGATCGGGTTCTGCGGCTGGCCCCCGGAGTAGTTGGTCTGGAACATGATCCCGCTGTAGGTCGGGGACACGATGTCCACGTCACTGACGCGGATCCCCTGGAAGACCTTCGAGGCGGAGAAGAGCCAGATCCCCGGGAAGGTCTGCCCGCCCCAGAAGTGGCCGCCACAGCGGACGATGGAGATGTTCTGGATGTTGGTCGGGTCGGTCCCGAAGCCGTTCATCGGGTAGCCGAAGTCCAGGGAGCTGATGGTGACTCCGGAGTAGACCAGCGTGTCCGCGATGTAGATGTTGCGGAACGTGTTGGCGTAGCCGCCGTAGACGGCGATGCCCGCGGCGCGCCAGGTCAGCAGGGAGGTCAGGTTCTCGTACAGGTTGTTCTTCTCGTCCGCTCCGCCCGCGTCGATCGCCGAGAACAGGGCGAAGCTGTCGTCGCCCGTGGCGCGGGCCTCGATGTTGTTGAGGTGGTTGTCCGTACTGCCGTTCGTCATGTTGATGCCGTCGGCGAACGTGTCACGGATGCGGGAGTTGGTGATGGTCACGTTGTCGGTGTTGGCGCCCCAGTAGAGGCACACCGTGTGCTCGTTCCAGACGTTGTCGATGGTGATGTTGGCGACGTTGGCGAAGTCGAACACCTTGCCCGGCCCGTCGATGCGGGACGTGTAGTTACCGAAGAAGGCGAAGCCGGAGAAGCTCGAGCCGTTCGCCGTGGAGTCCGCTCGGAAGCCGGCGTCCGTGTTCGACTGACTGGCCGGGGTGCGGAACCGGGTGTACCAGGGGCCGGCGCCGATCACCTTGACGGCCTTTCCGTACACCTGGAACTTGCTGGACGTGTCGTAGTCGCCCGGCGGCAGGTAGACACCCTTTATCGTGCCCGTGGTGTCCATGCGCGCCTTGTCGAGGGCGTTCTGGACGTCCTGCTGGGTGAACCCGGTGGGTGCGGTGTACGCGGCCGGGTCGGGGTTGGCGATGGGTGCGACCTGCTCGGTGTTGATGAAGTCCACCGCGTAGTTGGTGTCGTTGGCCGCGTCCTTCTGCAGCTTGATCTTGGCACCTGCCGGCACGGTGGTGCCGAGCATCATGTTGGCCTCGTCGTAGATGTGCCGAGGGCTGCCGTCGCTCGGGCTGTTGCCGGGAGCGGTCTCGCTGCCGTACAGCCAGGCGTACTTGGAGGTGAGGTCGATGGCCTTGAGGAAGGTCCCGTTGACGTAGACGTTGAGGGTGGAGTTGATGCCTCCGCCGCCCGCCGAGTCGGGGATCGAGTAGCGCACGACCAGGGTGTTGGTGCTGGCCCTTGTGGTGAACTCGACCGAGCTTCCGGTGCTGTTGAGGGTGACCGCCTTGCGGCCGGAGGCCTCGCCGGCCACGTCGCCGACGGTCCGGTTCGGGCCGACGACCGCCGCGCCACCGGCCAGGACGCCGTCCTCGGCCTCGTACATGTCGTACGGCATGTTGGCGCCGCGCCCGACGTACAGGGACTGCGTGCTGGTGTTGTTGTCCTGCTTGACCGACAGCTCGTTGGCGTCCGCGGCGATGACGGTCTTGACGCTGTACTTGCCGTCGGCGGCGGTCCAGGTGCCCAGGGAGACCGGGCTGGTGGTGCTGCCGGGGTTGATGGTGCCGCTGTACGAACCGGTGAGCGTCTTGACGACGCTGCCGCTCGCGGTGTCGGTGACCGTCAGGGTGATGCCGTGCGCGCCGGCCGCGGTGGCCACGGTGCCCTGGTTCTTCAGGGCGACCGAGAAGGTCACGGTATTTCCCTTGGCCGGGTTGTTCGGCGTCCAGGCGACGGGCGAGGCGATCAGGTCGGAGCTGTCCACCGGCTTCACCACCAGGGGGGTGGGGCTGGTGTAGCTGTTGTTCGTGTCGTTCTGCTCGATGACGGTGCCGGCTTCGTCGACGGTGGCGCTGAGCGGGTAACTTCCCGCGTCACGCGTGCCGATGTTCGCCGTGACGGTGCTGGAGGCACCGGCGGCGAGGGCGCCGACCGATGCCGTACCGGCCTTGGTGGTGCCCAGGTAGAAGGTGACCGCGGTGGCGGTGGACGGCAGGTTGCCGATGTTCTTGACGGTGGCGGACAGGGTGACGGCGTCGGTCTCGACCGGCGCGGAGGGCGTCACGGACATACCCGTGACGGTCAGGTCCGGGTTCGGCGCCGGGGTGCCGATCACCTGGAACTCGGCGATCTGGCCGCCGCCCGCGCCGGTGTTGGCCGTGAACTGCAGCCGTACGTCGGCGACTCGGGCCGTGACCGGGATGGTCACGGTGTTGCCGGTGGCCGGGTTGAACGTGTAGTCGGCGGCCGCCTTCAGACTGGTGTAGGCGGTGGCGCTCTGGTCGCGGCCCAGCACCTGGATGGTCTGGGTGCGCGTGCCCCAGGCGCTGTCGGGGTTGAGCTTCAGCACCAGCGAGGTGACGTCCGCGTTGGCGCCGAGCGAGACGGTCAGGGTGTTGGGGTAGCTGCCGCCCGCGCCCTCCCAGTAGGTCGTCACGCTGTTGTCGTTGGCGTTGGTGGCGACGAAGTTCTGGGTGGTGGAGGAGGCGGTGATGGGCTTGCCGACCGCCATGTTCGACCCGTTGCCGCTGGTCGCGCCGTTGCGGGTGACGGTGGCGCTGGCGATACTGCGGTTGCCGGCGGCGTCCTTGGCCTTGACGTAGTACGAGACGGTCGCCGAGTCGGGCTGGCTGTCGGTGTACGTCAGGGTGCCCCCGGCGACCGTGGTGAGCAGGACGTCGTTGGCGTAGACCTCGTAGCCGGTGACGCCGACGTTGTCGGAGGAGGCGCTCCAGGTCAGCTTGATCTGACCGGAGGCCGGCTGCGTGTACACGAGGTTGGTGGGCTGTGTCGGCGCCTGGGTGTCGCCACTGGCGCCGGTGCGGGTGACGCTGTTGCTGTTGGCCGACTGGTTGCCGGCGGCGTCCTTGGCCCGGACGTAGTAGGTCACCGTGGCGCTGTCGGGCTGGCTGTCCGTGAAGGTCAGGACGTTGCCGGCGACGCTGGTCCGCAGGGTGCCGTCGGCGTAGACGTCGTAGCCGGTGACGCCGACGTTGTCGGTGGCCGCGTTCCAGGTCAGCTTGATCTGGCCGGTGGCGGGCTGGGTGTAGGCCAGGCCCGTCGGGGCGCTGGGCGCGGTGACGTCACCGGTGGCGGGGCCGTAGACCTCCAGCTCGGACACCTGCGCGGCAGGCTGCCCGGTGTTGGCGGTGACGTTGATGCGCAGGTAGCGCGTGGTCGTGGTGGACAGGGTGATGGTCACCGTGTTGCTGGACGACGGGTTGAAGGCGTAGTCCTGCGACGCCACGAGGTCGGTGAACGTCGAGCCGTCGGTGCTGCCGCGTACGGACAGCGTCTGCGTCCGGGCTCCCCAGCTCGACGGCAGCTTGAGCACCACCTTGTTCACGCCGACGGAGGCGCCGAGGTCGGCCTGGATCCACTGCGGGAGGGCGTTGTTGCTGCTCTCCCAGTAACTGTCCTGGTTGGCGTCGTTGGCGTTGCCGGGGGCGTACGGGGAGGTGCTGCTGCTCGCGGTCAGGGTTTTGCCCGAAGCGAGGTTGTCGGTCGCGAAGGTGGCCGCGTAGACCTCGAGCTCCGAGACCTGGGCGGCGGCCCAGCCGGTGTTGGCGGTGATGTTCAGGCGTACGTAACGGGCGCTGGTGGCGCCGAAGTCAATCTTGACCGTGTTTCCGGACCCGGGGGCGAAGTCGTGCGCCGCCGAACCGGAGATGGTGGAGAAGCTGACGCCGTCCGCGCTTCCCTGGACGGAGAAGGTCTGCGTCCTGGCGCCCCAGGAGGCGGGGACCTTCACCGCGACCTGTCCGATGCTCTGGCTGCTGCCGAGATCGACCTGGACCCACTGCGGGAAGGAGCTGCCGGAGCTCTCCCAGTACGTGTCCTGGTTGCCGTCGGTGACATTGGCGACGGCGTAGCCGCTGTTGGTACTGCTCGCGCCGGCCGGTCTGCCGGCCGCGAGGTTGGGGCCGCCGGCGGCTGCCGCCGGCAGGACTGTCAAGCCGAACAGCACCAGGCCCGCCGCGATCACCCCCGCCAGCAGCCGCAAGATCGAGCGCTTCCTTCGCATGGTCACTCCTGTGCCTCTCGTCCCAGAGTTGTTGGTGCCATGACATGAATCACGTGCGGGGAGTCCCTGATCTCCCGTCCGGCCGACGCCACCGAGCGGCGTTCCCACGGAAGTTGCAGCGATCACTCATTTAATTGCGTTATTCGAGCTGATAGTTGCAGAGGGTTTTCCAGGCGTCTACGGTCATGACCGGCCATTTTGAGGGGCCGTCAGCCACACGGCAACGGAATGCCGTGTTCATGACGTGAACTTGCGACGAGACGACAAGTTATTGCGCAAGTCGCATGAACTCTTGCTGCCACAGCGCGGGCTGACTACGCTCTGCCGCCCCCACACCTGGTCCCGCAGCGGGCTACCCACGCGGGACGCGACGCGAGGAGATCCGATGCCCCTCACACGACGGTCGTTACTCGCCGCGGCAGCGGCAGCACCCGTTCTGGCAGCGGTGCCGCTCATCCCCGGTACGGCGTTCGCCGGCACCGCCGCTCCACAGGCCGGCACCCCCGGCGACGTGGTCGGCAAGATCACAGTGGGTTACCAGGGCTGGTTCGCCTGCCCCGGTGACGGCGCCCCGATCAACGGGTGGTGGCACTGGAGCCAGGACTGGTCCAAGGCGCCCTCCCCGTCGAACAAGGCCATCGTCGCCTGGCCCGACATGACCGACTACGCCAAGGGCTACGCGACCGCCTTCGGCAACCTCGGCAACGGCGCCCCCGCGACCCTCTTCTCCTCCTACGACAATCAGACCGTCGACACGCACTTCACGTGGATGCAGCAGAACGGCTGCGACACCGCCGCCCTCCAGCGCTTCAACCCCAACAGCTCCGAGGGTCCGACCCGGGACGCGATGGCCGAGAAGGTCCGCAGCGCCGCCGAGGCGCACGGCCGGAAGTTCTACATCATGTACGACGTGAGCGGCTGGTCCGCCATGCAGGCCGAGATCAAGGCCGACTGGACCAACAAGATGTCCGCCCACACCGCGTCCTCCGCCTACGCCCGGCAGAGCGGTAAGCCGGTGGTGGGGGTGTGGGGCTTCGGCTTCAACGACTCCAACCACCCGTGGAGTCCCGCGGAATGCCTCGATGTAATGAACTGGTTCAAGGCCCAGGGCTGTTACGTCATGGGCGGCGTGCCCACCTACTGGCGCACCGGCGTGAACGACTCCCGGTCCGGCTATCTCGACGTCTACCACGCCTTCAACATGCTGTCGCCGTGGATGGTCGGCAGAATCGGCACCGCCGCGGACTCCGACGCCTTCTACTCCTCCTGTACGGTCCCCGACCAGGCCGACTGCAACGCCCACGGCATCGACTACCAGCCCTGCGTCCTGCCCGGCGACATCTCGGTGCGCCAGCGGGCCCACGGGGACTTCATGTGGCGGCAGTTCTACAACGTCGTGCGGGCCGGCGCCCAGGGCATCTACATCTCGATGTTCGACGAGTACAACGAGGGCAACCAGATCGCCAAGACCGCCGCCACCTCGGCCCAGGTTCCCGTCAACTCCGGCTTCCTGGCCCTCGACGAGGACGGCACGGCCTGCTCCTCCGACTACTACCTGCGCCTCACGGCCGACGGCGGCAAAATGCTCAAGGGCCAGATCGCCCTGACCGCCACCCGCCCCACCCAGCCGGTGGCCGGCGGCGGCACCGGACAGCCGCCGAACCTCGCCCTGCACAAGCCGGTGTCGGAGAGCAGCCACACCCAGACGTACGCCTGCGCCAACGCCGTCGACGGAAACAAGGACACGTACTGGGAGAGCGCCAACAACGCCTTCCCGCAATGGATCCAGGTCGACCTCCAGACGGCGACCCCGGTGGGGCGGGTCGTCCTCACCCTGCCCCCGGCCAGTGCGTGGGCCACCAGGACCCAGACGCTCTCCGTCCAGGGCGGCACGGACGGCTCCGCCTTCAGCACCCTCGCCGACTCCGTCCGCTGCACCTTCGACCCCGCCACCGGCAACACGGCTATCGTCTCGCTGCCCTCGGCTCCCACCACCCGGTACGTGCGGCTGCTCTTCACCGCCAACACCGGCTGGCCTGCCGGCCAGGTGTCGGAGGTCCAGCTGTACGCGTCGTAAGACCCGGCGGTGAGCGCCATCCCCCGCACCCCCTGGGCCCATTCATGGCTGAGATACTCCAGCCATGGATGGGCATGTGAGGCTGGGCGGAACGCAGTCGGGGTGGGTGCTGCGTTCCACGGAGCCGGCCGACATCGAGGTGATCGCGGAATTGCGGGCGACGGTGATGCGGCCGGACCTGGAGCGTCTGGGCCGTTTCGATGAGCAACGCGTACGGCAGCGGCTGCGGGACTCCCTCTCCCCGCAGTACACGTCCATCATCGAGGTCGACTGTGCCCTGGCCGGGTGCGTCACCGTTCGGCCCGCCCAGGACGGATGGTGGCTGGAGCACTTCTACCTCGCGCCGCACCATCAGGGCCGGGGCCTCGGCTCGGCCGTCCTGCGCGCGGTACTCGCCCGAATAGACACCCAGGGCGTGAGCGTCCGCCTGAATGTCCTGCAGGGCAGTGCCGCCCGGCGGTTGTACGAGCGCCACGGGTTCGTGTTGGAAACCCAGGACCCGATCGATGTCTTCATGGTGCGCCCACCGGGTGTGCCGGCGCTGTGACGGAACAGGGGGGAGATGCCGCCCGTCTGCTGGAATCATGTGACCGAACCGGACTCAACGGACCGGGCGGACGGCCATGCCGACCTCATCCGGGAGTCGGTGGACGGGCTCGTCGGAGAGGACCCACCACGGTGAAGCCCATGTCTCCCGGATTTGCGATGATCTCAGCCATGACCCAGCAGATCACGGATGATCAGATCTCGATCGTCCCCGCCAACGAAGCTTCGTGGGACGACCTGCAGACGATCTTCGGCACAACGGACTACCCGTCCAAGTGCCAGTGCCAGCGCTTCAAGATCCGGGACTCCCACTGGGCCTCGGTCTCCGACGACGAACGCGCCGAGCGGCTGCGCGAACAGACCGGTTGCGGCGATGCCGGTGCTCCTTCGACCAGCGGCCTCGTCGCCTATCTGGAGGGCGAGCCGGCCGGGTGGTGCGCTGTCGAGCCCCGAACGTCCTACCCGCGCCTGCTCCGCGCCCGCGTCCCCTGGACCGGCCGGGACGAGGACAAGACCGACGACGGCGTCTGGGTCGTGTCCTGTTTCGTCACCCGCAAGTCCTTCCGCCGTCGCGGCATCACCTACGCGCTGGCACGCGCCACGGTGGACTTCGCGCGCGAGCGCGGCGCTCGCGCGCTCGAGGCGTACCCGATGATCACACAGCCAGGAGTGGAGATCACCTGGGGGGAACTCCACGTCGGCAGCCGCGACGTGTTCGCCGACGCGGGATTCGCCGAGGTGAACAAGCCCACCCTCAGGCGGGTCGTCATGCGGATCGACTTCTGACCCGGGGAAATCAAGGTCATGGCTGCTGCTCCTCCGTACATGGTCTGGGGGAACTCGGTCCCCTAATGCTGCGCCCCGACGGGAACCTCGCCGTCCTTTTCGGAGAGCGCGGCGGGCGGCTGGACGGGGCCGAAGCGGTCCAGGAAGGGGACCAGGTGCAGCCGGGGCAGTAGCCAGGCGTGCCAGATGCCGGTGAGGAAGAGGATCGCGGAGCCGCTGACCAGCACCGAGCCCAGGACGTCGATCGGGTAGTGCGCGCCGATGTACAGCCGGGAGAAGGCGACGAGCGCCACGACAGCGGCGCCGCCGAAAGCCGCAGGCCGCTGCCAACGCGTGCCGCGGGCCAGCAAGCACGCGGCGACCACGGCGGAGACGGTGAAGGCGACGTGCCCGCTGGGGAAGCTGTTGGAGCCGATCTCCGGGTCAAGGGAGTAGACCACCGGGGGACGGTTGCGGGCGACGATCAGCTTGGCGATCTCCGAGCTGTTCCAGCCGACCGCGACCACCAGGAAAGTGGACACCGCGGCGACCGGGTGGTGGCGGCGGAAGAGCAGCCAGCCGCACCACAGCGCCAGGATGATCAGCCCGCCGACCGGCGAGGCGATGTCGCTGACCCCGAGCATCACCGTGTTCAGCCAGCCGGTGCGGGTGTCGGTCTGCAGTGCGCGGTCGAGACGCAGCTCGTCGGGCTGGAGCAGGCTCGTGTGTGCGGCGACCAGCCCGAGGGCGATCGTCAGCGCGAACACGATGAGCGAGTTGCGCAACCAGTGGCGCACTTGAGGCATGGAGTGGTCCTTACGCGAGACGCGGCGGGGCACTGGCGGCCGCCGCCCCGCGTTTGGACACCTGCGGGGACCTGTCGATGACGCACGAGTGAACTCGCGACGACCGCCCGACCAAACTACTACACGTTGTAGATTCAACCGTGAGCCCGTGCTCCACGCGGCGCCGCGAAGGAGAGTGGAGGCATGAACGCGATCACTGACTGGCTGGCCGGACTGTCCGGCGCGGTCGTCTACGCCGTCGTCGCGGCCCTCGTCTTCTGCGAGGACGCCCTCTTCTTCGGCTTTGTTCTCCCCGGGGAGACCGCCGTGGTCCTGGGCGGGGTCCTGGCAAGCCAGCATCACGTCTCCGTTTACTGGCTCGCTCTGTGTGTGGTGCTCGCGGCCATCGCCGGGGACTCCGTCGGTTACGAGATCGGCCACCGTTTCGGGCCCCGGATCCTGACCACCCGGCCCCTTCGACGGCACCAGGGCCGCATCGCCGACGCCCAGGACCTGATCCGCCGCCGGGGACCGGTCGCGGTCTTCCTCGGCCGCTTCATCGCCTTCTTCCGCGCGATGATGCCCGCCCTGGCCGGCGCCTCCCACATGCCCTACCGCACGTTCCTGCTCTTCAACGCCATGGGCGGCATCGCCTGGGGCGTCGGCTTCACCCTGCTGGGCTACTTCGCCGGCTCCGCCTACACCCAGATCGAGCACACCGTCGGCCGGGTCCTCGCACTCGTACTGGCCGCCATCGTGATCGCCGCCCTCGTGGTCTGGCACTTTCGCCGGCGCCGCGCCGCCCACCGGGAGCCCGGCGATGCCGGGCGGCCTGCCGTCGACGACCGGGACGCGTCCTGACTCAGGCCTTCATGAGAGTGCGTCCCAGCCAGTCGGAGCTGTCCTTCACGCCGGGGAGGGCGAAGAAGTAGCCGCCGCCGGTGGGGGTGATGTAGTCGACCAGCGGTTCGTCTATGAGGCGCGTCTGGGTGGCCTCGAACTGCCGCTCCACGTTCTGCTGGTAGCAGCAGAAGGCCAGGCCCATGTCGAGGTTGCCGACCTTGTCGACGCCGCGGTCGTAGTTGTAGCCGCGCCGCAGGATGCGGTTGGCGTCGGTCTTGGCGGAGCGGGGGTTGGCGAGGCGGATGTGGGCGTCGAGGGGGATGGCCTCGCCCTTGGGGTCCTTGGCGTAGTGAGGGATGTCGGTTTCCTGCGCGCCGTCGAGCGGGGCGCCGGTGTCGCGGCGGCGGCCGATCATCTTCTCCTGCTCGGTGAGCGAGACCCGGTCCCAGAACTCGACGAGCATGCGGATGATGCGGATGACCTGGTAGCTGCCGCCGACCGCCCAGGACGGCTCCCCGGCGGCCTCGGTGACCCAGATCAGCTTGTCCATCTCGCGCGCCGAGCTGGTGTCGGGGTTGGCGATGCCGTCCTTGAAGCCGAGGTAGTTGCGCTGGGTGCCGGTGGGGCGGGAGGGGTTGGCGTGACCGTCGATCTTCCACTTGACCTGCATGCCGCCGCGGGTGTGCCGGGCGATGTCGCGCAGGGCGTGCACCACGGTGTCGGGGTGGGCGGCGCACAACTGCAGCGAGAGGTCGCCGTGGCACTCGGCGGCGTCCAGGTCGTCGTTGGGGAAGGTACGCATCGGCTTGAGGCGGCGCGGCTTGCGGTCGGCGAGGCCGTAGCGGTCGTCGAAGAGGGAGGACCCGACGCCGAGGGTGACGGTGAGGTCGTCGGCGGGCACGGTCGGGCCGAGTATGCCGTTGTCGGAGGGCGGTGCGCCGACGCCGAGGTCTGCGGGGGTGCCGCCGGCGGTCAGGAAGCGGGCGCGGCTGGTGATGGTGCGCAGCAGGTCGGCGAGTTCGTTGCGGTTGTCGGCGATGACGTCGAAGGAGACGAAGGCCGCCGCGGCCGGCGCGGGCGTGAGGATGCCGGCCTGGTGGGCACCGTGGAAGGGCACGGTCCCGCTGCCGGTGGTGGCCGCCTCGGCGTCGGCGGGTGCGAGGACGACGTCGGTGATGCCCGCGCCGAGGGCCGCCCCGGTGACGCCGATGCCGAGCGCGGTCTTGACGAAGGTGCGGCGGCCGGCGGGGCAGTTCATGGGGGCGCTCCTGTCCTGGGGGTGTCGGTCGGTCATGGCGTCCTCACGCGGCCTTGCGGACTTCGAGGAGATCCGGGACGGGGGCCAGCTTCTCCAGCAGCTGCCCGACCGTGCCGTTGAGCTTCTGCCGGGTCTGCAGGTCCAGTTTCGACACGGCCGTCCAGGTGCCGTCCTTGGCCCGCTGCGCGAGGACCAGCTTCTCGGTGCGCGCCATCCAGGTCGCGATGGTGCCGGGGAGCTGGGCGTCCCGCTTGACCAGGAGCGGTCGCAGGACGTCCAGGAGTTCCTGGGTGCCCTTCAGGTTGGCCTCGGTGGTCGCCAGGCCGGTGCCGCTGCCGTAGTCGGACTCGCCGCTGAGTTCGCGTACGAGGGTGTTCTCCAGGATCTCGTGGGCGCGCAGCGGCAGGTCACCCGGGTCGAAGTCCTGCGTCGGGAAGTCCTTCCGGAGCGCGGCGACATCGGTGGTGAGCTGCCTGGCGGGCTGGGCCAGGAAGCCCGCCGCCTCGCCGTGCCAGAGGCCGTATTCGAGGCGGTGGAAGCCGGTGAAACCGGAGTCCTTCACGCCGTTCGCTAGTCCGGCCGTGCGGCCGTTGATCTTCTTGTCGTAGTCGCCGAAGGTGCCGTAGGCGGCGCCGAGCGAGGCGTACTGCTCATGCGCGGCCAGCCAGTCGGTGCGGGCCTTGGCGAGCTTGTCGGCGTCGATGTCGGCCTGCAGCGTCTTGGTGCTCGCCAGGAGCTCCGCCAGCCCCTTCTGTACGTACGCCCGGTACGCGGCCAGGGGTGCGGCCAGGTCCTTCTCCGACACCGGGAGTACGGCTGCCGCGCTGCCGCCGCCGGTGACGCGGACGGCGGCGGAGGTGACGGCCTTGCCGCCGTTGGGAACGCAGCGCCACGCGTAGCTTCCGGTGCCGACGGTGGCGACGAGGGAGCGGGTGGTGCCGGGGGCGATGCCCTCGACCTCTCCGTAGACGGCGTTGGTGACCGGGTCGATGAGGTAGACCTCGGCGGTACGGCTGCCGGTGTTGCGTACTTGGAAGGTACGGCGTCCGGGGCCGGGGGCGCTGAAGCCCTTGCCGCAGTCGGCCGCCGAGACCGCGACGACCTGGCTGTCGGAAGCGGGCTTGCCGTCGCTGACGGCCACCACCGCACCGGCGACCAGCGCAGGTACGGCCACGAGGGTCACCGGCACGGCCCAGCGCGGCATCCGGCGCGGCAACCGCGGCGTGGCGGGCGCTGCCGGTGCCGGGGCGGGTGCTGCCGGTGCGGCCGGGGCTTCCTTCGGAGCGCGTACGCCGCGTACGAACAGCGTCATGACGATGGCCAGATAGGCGGCGTGGACCGCGATCTGCAGCCAGGTCATCTGCGGGGTGAGGTTGAGCGTGCCCTGCACCAGCGTGACGTACCAGGACCCGGGGTCGAGGTGGGCCGACAGGTCGAAGGCGTACGCGCCCTTGCCCGGCAGCACCCCGGCTTCCTGGAGGTCGCGCATGCCGTAGCCGGCCACCCCGGAGGCGATGACGATCAGCACGGCGCCGGTGTAGGTGAAGAACCGGGTGAGGTTGATGTGCAACACCCGCCGGTACAGGCCCCAGCACAGCCCCGCCGCGATCAGCAGCCCCGCAGCCGCGCCGGTCAGCGGGCCCGCCGACGCCCCGGCCGCCTGGGCCGTGGTCCACAGGAACAGCGCGGTCTCCAGCCCCTCCCGGCCCACGGCCAGGAAGGAGGTGACGACCAGCACACCCGCGCCCATGCCCAGTGCGGCGGCGACCTTCTGCTTGATCTCCCCGGAGAAGCTGCGGGCCGACCGGCGCATCCAGAACACCATCGCGGTGACGAACACCACCGCGACCAGGCTCAGCGTCCCGCCGAAGGCCTCCTGCGCCGGCCCGGACAGGTTCGCCGCGGTGTACGTCAAAATCGCGCCGAAGCTCATGGACAGGCCGATGGCGGCGGCGACGCCGGTCCACACGTGGGGCAACCGCGCCCGCTGGTCGGATCGTACGAGGGTGGCCACGAGCACTGAGACGATCAGCCCCGCTTCCAGGCCCTCACGCAGACCGATCAGGAAGCTGGGAAACGCGTTGTCCCACACCGCAGGCCTCTCTCCGTACACCGATCACCACGGCTGGGTGCAGCCGCAGGCGGACTTAGTGTAGGCACACCTAAGTCACGGCTCGGAAAAGGGGGTGGGCTTGGCGGCCCGCGCAGCAGAGCAGAGCCGCCCACAGGTCGAGCCGGCCATAGAGGCGGGTGAGGTCGCGTCCGGTCAGCTGCTCGAGGAGCTGGATGCCGTAGTGGACCGTGTTGACGTGGAGGTGGAGCGCATCCGCCGTGCGCGCCCAGGAGCCGTTGCAGGCGAGGAAGGACTCCAGGGTCTCCGGAAAAGTGGCGGCGGAGGCGCTGTTGCTGTCGAGCAGCGGCCCGAGGACCCCGGCGCTGAACACGGCACAGCTCGGCGGGGACGCCGGTCAGCAGTGACGCGAGGCGGTGAGCGGCGCCGCGTCGGTGACGGACGAGGTGTGCGGGGCGGTGGTCCGGGCCGAGGCGCCTTCGCCAACGCCCTGCGCGATGCGACCGGCGTACGGTTCACCGAGCTGCCGCTCACCCGGGACCGGATGTGTCTGGCCCCGGATGCCGCTGTCAGGCCGTAGCCAGTGAGATCTCCGTCGACTTGATGAGGGCGACCACCGGGTCGCCGGTGGTCAGGCCGAGGTCGGTCACGGCGTCCTTGGTGATCGCGGCGGTCAGGGCGCCGCCCGGGACGTCCACCCGCACCCCGGCCATGGCGCCGCCGCTGGTGATGTCGGCGACGGTGCCAGGGAGCTGGTTGCGGATGCTGAGCCCGCCTACGGGGCCGGGGCCGGTGGCCAGGGCGACCTCGGTGGACTTCGCCAGGGCGTGCACGGCGGAGCCCTCGGCGATGCCCAGGTCCTTGACGGCATCGAGCGTGATGGCGGCGGTGATCTCCTGGCCCCCGTCCAGGCGGACCCTGACGATGGCCATGACCTCGCCGGTCGCCACGGCGACGACGGTGCCGGGGAGCTGGTTGCGGATGCTCAGGCCCATCACGGAACACTTCCTACCGGGAACGAGGGATTTGTCCTGCTGTCTCCCGGCACTCTAACCACACTCTGCGCATCCGGATGGCGACGCATCGCAGACGCCATGACCCGCCGCGACATCGTCTGGCAAACGCTGACAGGGCGCCGTCAGTCGGCGAGTTCGGCCATCGCGGTGGCCAGGAGCCGCGCTCACCGCACGGCGTCGGGTATGTCGCCGACCAGGAAGAAGACATGGCGTACGGTCCGCTCCGCGTCGATGATCAGGATGAGCCGTTTGAGCCGCAGCTGGCCCGATCCCCGGAACGTCGGCAGCCGCAGGGCCGCTGCCAGCCGCAGCTCCGCGTCCGAGAGCAGGGGTAGGGCACGGACTCCGCCCGGGCGCGCGGGTAGTCGGGGGATGGGGGTCAGGAACGCGGTCGGCGGGGTTGATCGCCTCGCGCCGCGTTCTTCTCCTTGATCCGTACCGTTTCTTTCCGGACCTCGGCCTGGGTGGCGCGCTCCTGCTGCAGCCACTCGGGACTTTCCTTCTTCAGCGCGTCGATCTGCTCCGTGGTGAGGGCTTCCGTGACTCCGCCACGCGCGAGACCCGCGATGGAGACGCCCAGCTTCGCCGCGACCACCGGCCGGGGATGCGGACCGTTGCGGCGCAGTTCCAGCAGCCACCCGGGCGGATCCGCCTGCAGCGCGCTCAGCTCGTTGCGCGAGACGACACCCTCCTGGAACTCGGCGGGGGTGGCCTGGAGGTACACACCCAGCTTCTTCGCCGCGGTGGCGGGCTTCATCGTCTGGGTGGTCTGGTACGACGTCATGGTGTCAAGGGTATCGAGCATGTGCGCTACCTCCGACCACGCCCGGTAACCTGGCGGGGTGACAGGCTCGGAAGTATCCCCTTCATTCCGGCTCGCGTATGTCCCGGGAGTGACGCCCACCAAGTGGGTTCGGATCTGGAACGAGCGGCTGCCCGACGTCCCACTGACCCTCATCCCGGTGTCCGCCGCCGAAGCGCCTGACGTCTTGCGCGGTGGCGGCGCCGACGCGGGTTTCGTACGGTTGCCGATCGACCGGACGGACCTCAGCGCGATCCCCCTCTACACCGAGACGACCGTGGTCGTTGTCCCGAAGGACCACCTCGTGGCGGCGGTCGACGAGGTGTCCGCCGAGGATCTTGCCGACGACGTCGTACTGCATCCCGTCGACGACACCCTCGCCTGGGAGCGCCTGCCCGGACAGCCCGCGGACGAGCGCCCCGCCACCACGGCGGACGCCATCGAACTGGTCGCGGCAGGAGTGGGCCTCCTCGTCGTCCCGCAGTCCCTCGCCCGCCTCCACCACCGCAGGGACCTCACGTACCGGCCCGTCGTGGACGCCCCCGAGTCGCGCATCGCGCTGTCCTGGCTGGAGGACAGGACCACCGACCTGGTGGAGGAATTCATCGGCATCGTCCGCGGCCGAACCGTCAACAGCTCCCGCGGCCGCCCCACCCCCGCACAGCCCAAGGCCAAGCGCCCCGCCACCGGAGACCCACAGCGGACGCCCGCAGCCCGCAAGTCCACCGGCAAGTACCCCCGGAGCGGCTCCGGCAACCCCAAGGGCGGCAAGCGCGGCAAGCCCCGCCGTCGCCCCTGAAGTTCAGTGGCCGCGCTGTACGGGGACGGCGCGACCGACTTCCGCCGGTTTCCGGTCGCAGGGGGTGACGCGGTGGGCGGCGAGGGCGGCGAGGTCGTCGTCGCGGGTGCCGTGGACGTAGGA
>NZ_RJVR01000355.1 GCF_003999195.1 Streptomyces soli | reverse complement strand
CGAGATCGAGTACTCCCTCACCGACGACCACGTCGCCCACATCGTCCTCGACGCGATCCGGCACGCCCAGGAGTAGCGGGGCGCCTCCGGCTGGATCACGGTGCCGTAACTCTCGGGACCCACGCTCCTAGGCGCCACGCTTAGCTGCGGTGTCGTCGTGCGCCTCTCACAGCGCCACTCGGGGAATCCTCGCTTCCTGGCATGCCCCGCCTCTACCCCACCGCATGCCACAGGCGGGGAACAGCGTCGCATAAGGCCAAGGGCGAGCGCCTGCGCGAGACCCAGTACCTCTCCGACGCACTGGTGCGCGGCGTGCGCCGGCGGCAGTCGACGCTGCGGCGGAAGAGGGCAGCTCTGCAGCCCCGGAATTTCTTGTGTATTTTAACTAAAATGCCCCTTTTGCCCCCTTAGGCTCTCGACGCTATGGGAGGTCCTTGGTCGACGACCCCAACCCATTCCATGCACCCACTCCACGACATCGTTCGCCGGATCCGGGCATTCCCCGGCACGGAGGAGAAGTTTCGCAATGCACATACGCCACATTGTTCCGGCGGTAGCGGTACTCGCCGTGGTCGGTGCCGCTGCCCCGGCGGCACAGGCAGCCTCGACGCCCACGTCGTCGGCCGCAGCGTCCTCGAATACGCGCTCGGTGAGCCGGCAGCTGGAGATCAGCGCGGCCAAGACCGAGTCCGACGCCTACCTGCAGTACGCCGGATACTCCGACGGCGCGTTCCAAAACGGCCGGCCCGACCTAGCCGACGTCTGGCAGTCGGTCGGCAAGGTCGAGCACCAAGACCACTGGAATCACGAGGTGACGCTGGCCGGGCTGTACAGCGGCTCAGACAACATCGCCAACCTGCGGACCGCGACCATACAGGCACAGCAGGCCGCGAAGGCCGACACCAGCTGGGCGGCCAAGGCACCCAAGGGATCCGCGGCAGCCGCAGAGCTCCGCACCGTCGCCGCGCGGGAGACCGCCGATGCGAGCCTGCTCAGGCAGGCTCTCACCGCCGAGCAGGGCAAGGGCACGCTGCCATCCGCCCCCTCCATCCGCACCGTCCCCATCCAAGTGACCGCGACTCCGCACTACTCCGGGACCTTCTACAACGACAACCTGACGGGCGATTCCAACTCCGCGCTTGAGACCGCGGCGTGGAACTGGGCGCAGTACCAGTACGACGCCAAGACGGCGGTGGACACCGGCCGGCCGAACCTGGCCGCGCTGTTCTCCAGACTCGCGGCGCAGGAGCAGTACGAGAACTGGAACGGGCTGTCTAACGCCGCCGGTTACGTCAATTCCAACGCCTCGAACCTCAAGACCTCGATCGCCTCGGAGCAAGCCGCAATCAACATGTACACGCAATACGCGAACAAGGACCAGAAAGCGGGCGACCCGACGACAGCTGGCGTCTTCCACAGCATCCGGGGCGACGAGACGGGCCACCACCGGACCTTCACGGCCGAGCTCCAGCAGCTTAACGGCCGGAAGTGACCCGGCCGACGTCACGCAACCACGGCGACGGCACGCGGTTGCCCTGCCGGCCATTGGCGCGACGACCCGCACGCACACCTTGCCCGGCGCCCACGCAGAGTCCCTCTCCACCCTCACCCGCGGATCCGGGCCGGGCACCTGACTTGTCCAGCTCATGCGGACCTCTCCCCTACCACCCCCTGGCCCGCATTCATGCCGTCGCCGCGGAACGCGAGCGAGTGAGCACGACAGCACGGCGAGCCCGGACAGACCCACTGACGTCGACGCCCCGCACCACTAATCAGTAACGATATCCGTATTCAATAGTGCCAACCGAGGAACCATGACGTACGGACACACACCACACACGGATACAGCGGGCGCTCCTCCACAGGGGCGCCCGCCCTTCACGGCTCAACTCGGCACTCGGCTCAGTGGTCGTCCCAGTGGCCGGCGTGCTCGGCATGCCGGTGACCGTCGTGTACGTAGTCGAGGTGGTCGCGGTGGGGTACGGCTACATGCCCGCAGCCCTCGCCGTGCTGATGGTCATGCTCGCCGTGCGGAGCGTGATCGCCGGCCTCGCACTCATCCACGTGGTCGCCGTGAACCTGGTGAAGGTGGCCATCGTGCACGTAGTCCACGTGGTCACCGTGAGGGACGACCACATGGCCGCAGGCCTCGCCGTGCTGATGCGCGTGGTCGGGGTGTGGCGCGTGAGCGGTGGTCATGACTCTCTCCGATCGCAGGGGGAAGACCGAGCGCTCGCCCCCTCCGCACTACCGGCCCGGCTCGCCTCACCAACGAGACCCAGGCAACCACGTCACTCCGCGTTCGGCATGTGGAGCACACGGCGCAGTGCTGGCCGAGCAGAACGCCGAATGGACCGAGGCGGCGTGGAGCAGCGACTCGACCGGTGGAGTGCGATTGAGTACTTCATGGCTGGCGGAGGTAGGCGCTCACCTGTCCACCATCAAGAACTGTGCCAACCAAGCAAAGCCCCTCGTCCAGCGAGCCCAGCCTGGTGCACACATCGAAACCCCATGATCACAATCCGTACGTCTGGCGACTTTGCCGAGGCCGTCCCCCACGACCCACCAAGGGGCCATTCGAGACAATACTTGCCGGAGGGCAGCACGCCCATGCACTCCTACGGATCCGGAAGATGTCTGACATCGCTAGGTACGCTTTGCGATCTTCAACTGATGCGATTCTGACCTGCGGGTATTCCTCCAGGCGCTTCCTCACCGTTCGGCGCAGACTAATACGGTGTGCACATGCCACGCGGTCCAGGCCAGCCGATACCCCAACGGTTTTCGGCAGTCGGGGTCGAATCAGAGCGACTTCCTCTGATTGCCTCTGATTGCCTCCATAACGCAGTGCGCATTAGGCACATAGGCTCTGACCTGCGGCTTTACAGGACGGCGGACGAGTCGGCCTGTACGCCGGGTTCTGTCTCCCCGGGGCCTTACGGCTCCGAGGGAGGCGGCCATCCATCTAGGGCCGACGTCGCCGCCGGCCTCGTGCGGTCTACCCGCGAACTCGGGCGAGCAGCCCTCAAGCGTTCGCGCAGGGGACCTGTCGGTCCCCTTCTTGACCTTGCTCCGGGTGGGGTTTACCTAGCCGGCCGGGTCACCCCGGCCGCTGGTGGTCTCTTACACCACCGTTTCACCCTTACCAGGTGCCTGACGGCTCCTGGCGGTCTGTTTTCTGTGGCACTGTCCCGCGGGTCACCCCGGGTAGGCATTACCTACCACCCTGCTCTGTGGAGCCCGGACGTTCCTCGGCGGGATCCGAAAATCCCGTCGCGGCCGCCCGGCCGGCTCGTCCGCCGTAGTGACCATGGTAGTCGACCTCGGTCTCCCTCTACGCCGGGGCGAAGAGCACCCCGTGCCGCCCCGGGGTGGCACGGGTCAGGCGGACGCGGAGGGATTCGCCGAGGGGGCGCGCGGCTCTGTTCCGTCGGCGGCCTTCACGCGCATGTGGCGACGGGGCATGGAGCGAGCGTAAGCCGGGCCGCCGTAGGCTGCATCGTCACTGATTACGTGACTGATGACTGATGTCATACCGCTGCGCCGAGGAGACCTGTCGTGCTCATCCTGCTTCCGCCGTCCGAGGGCAAGGCCACCGGGGGCACCGGTCCGGCCGTGAAGCTGGAGGCGCTGTCCCTGCCGGGGCTGACCGAGGCCCGGGCCGCGGTCCTGGACGAGCTGGTCGGGCTGTGCGCCGGGGACGAGGACAAGGCGGTGCACGTGCTCGGGCTGAGCGCCGGGCTTCGGGGCGAGGTCGCCAAGAACGCCCGGCTGCGCGAAGCCCCGACCTTGCCCGCCGGTCAGCTCTACACGGGCGTGCTCTACGACGCGCTCGGGCTCGCCACGCTGGACCGGGCCGCGCGGCGCCGGGCGGCGAAATCGCTCCTGGTCTTTTCCGGCCTCTGGGGCGCGGTGCGGATCGGCGACGCCATCCCGTCCTACCGCTGCTCGATGGGCGTGCGGCTCCCGGCGCTGGGTGGCCTCGGCGCGCACTGGCGGGGCCCGATGGCCGAGGTCATGCCGGCGGTGGCGGACGGCGGCCTGGTGCTGGACCTGCGGTCGGCGGCTTACGGAACGGCGTGGAAGCCGAAGGGTGAGGTGGCGAGGCGTACGGCGACGGTGCGGGTGCTTCAGGCCGATACCCGGAAGGTCGTCAGCCACTTCAATAAGGCGACGAAGGGGCGGCTGGTGCGGGCCCTGCTTGTGGCCGGGGCCCGGCCGAAAGACCCGGCGGAGTTGGTGGTTGTGCTGCGGGAGCTGGGGTTCGTGGTGGAGGAGGCTGGGCCCGGCCGGATCGACGTGCTCGTGGAGGACGTCCACTAGCGCGGCGCCCGGGGCGAGGATCTCCCCCACCCCGCCCCTTCCCGAAACCGGGGGCTCTCCCCCAAACCTCCGCTTTGGGTGGGGGTCCCCCCGGTCCTCAAACGCCGGACGGGCTGGATTTGATCAGGTCACCGCAGGTGCGAGGTGTCGTTGAGCAGCCGCAGCGACGCGTTGCCGTCCGCGTAGTACGCGACCGCCGAGAAGGCCGCCGCTGACAGCTCCATGCGGAAGAGGGACTCGGGCGGGGCCCCGAGGGCGAGGCGGACGAGGGTTTTGACGGGGGTGACGTGGGTGACCAGGAGGACGGTTTTGGCGGCGTAGCGGGCGAGGAGTTTGTCGCGGGAGACGGCGACACGGCGGGCGACGGCGGCGAAGCTTTCGCCGCCGGGTGGGGCGGTCTTGGGGGAGGCGAGCCAGGCGTCGAGCTCGGCCGGGTAGCGGTCCTTGACCTCGGCGAAGGTGAGGCCTTCCCAGGCGCCGAAGTCGGCTTCGCGCAGGCCTTCGTCGATGCGGACGTCGAGGCCGAGGCGGGCGGCGACGGTGTCGGCGGTCTGGCGGCAGCGGGCGAGGGGGGAGCTGACAACGGCCTGGATGGTGCCGCGTGCGGCGAGGGAGTCGGCGGCGCGCTGGGCCTGCCAGCGGCCCTTCTCGGAGAGCTCGGGGTCGGTGCCGCCGCTGCCGGAGAAGCGCTTTTCGGGGGTGAGGGCGGTCTCGCCGTGCCGGAGCAGCACGAAGGTCGTCGGCGCCCCTACGTCGCCGGACCAGCCGGCCGAGGGCGCGGCCTTCGGCTCATCGAGGGGCTCCTCGAGAGGCTCGGGGTCGGGGACCACGGACAAGGCCGCCCGGGACTTTCCCGGCTCCCACTGCTTGCCCTTCTTGCCCGCGTCCATGGCCTCGTTGGCGAGGCGGTCGGCGTGCTTGTTCTTCTCGCGGGGGATCCATTCGTACGTCACCTGGCCGACCGGGAAGATCGTGCGCGCCTCGGCGGCCAGCGGCCGCATGTCGGGATGCTTGATCTTCCAGCGGCCGGACATCTGCTCGACGACGAGCTTGGAGTCCATACGGACCCGGATCCGCGCCTCCGGGTCGAGGGCGTGGGCGGCCCGCAGTCCGGCGATCAGGCCGCGGTACTCGGCGACGTTGTTGGTGCACGTCCCCAGGTATTCGGCGGCCTCGGCCAGCGTTTCGCCGGTGGCCGGGTCGAGGACGACGGCGCCGTAGCCGGCCGGCCCCGGGTTGCCCCGGGAGCCGCCGTCGGCCTCGACGATGAACGAACGAGGGGTACCGGCAGGCATCAGAGACCGGACTCCGGGGTGCGGACGAGGATGCGGCTGCAGTTCTCGCAGCGGACGACCGAGTCGGCGGGGGCGGCGCGCACCTCGTTGAGCTCGGTGATGTTGAGCTCCAGGCGGCAGCCCTCGCAGCGCTTCTGGTAGAGCTTGGCGGCGCCGACGCCGCCGGACTGGACGCGGATCTTGTCGTAGAGCTTGAGCAGGTCGGCCGGAACGGCGTCGGCGATGACCTCGCGCTCCTTGGCCGCTTTGAAGCCCTCGGCGTCGATCTCCTTCAGGGCGGCGTTCTTTCGGGCCTCGGCCTCGGCGACCTTGGCGGTCACGGACTCGACGCGGCCGGTGAGTTCGGCGACGCGCTCCTGCAGGGCCTCGCGCCGCTCCATGACCTCCAGGACGACGTCCTCGAGGTCGCTCTGCCGCTTGGCGAGCGAGGCGATCTCGCGCTGGAGGTTCTCCAGGTCCTTCGGCGAGGAGACCGCGCCGGAGTCGAGGCGCTGCTGGTCACGGACCGAGCGCTGGCGCACCAGGTCCACGTCCTGCTCGGCCTTGGTCTGCTCGCGGGCGGTGTCGCTCTCCTGGGTCTGGGCGGCGATCAGGAGGTCACGCAACTGCGTGAGATCGGCGGTCAGCCGCTCCAGCTCCGCGTGCTCCGGGAGGTTGCGGCGCTTGTGGTCCAGCTGCGCGATGCGCGAGTCGAGGGCCTGGACTTCGAGGAGTCGGATCTGGTCGGCGGGCGCGGCGTTCAGCGGGGGGCTCCTGAGCTAGTTGTGGCGGGGGAAAGTGCGTGTGCCGTCCAGGGATCGGTGACCGTGCGGGACACGTACGTCCGCAGGGCCCAGCCGTGCCGGTCGGAGATCTCGTCGAGCTGGCTCGCGGCCTGCTCGCACCACGGCCACTCGGTGGCCCAGTGGGCGGCGTCGATCAGCGCCGGCGATCCTGCCTGCTGGGCCTCGCTGGCCGGGTGGTGGCGCAGGTCGGCGGTGAGGTAGGCGTCGACCCCGGCCGCGCGTACGTCGGCGAAGAGGCTGTCGCCCGAGCCGCCGCACACGGCGACGGTACGGATCTGCTGCTCCGGGTCGCCCGCGATCCGCAGCCCGGCCGCGGTGCGCGGCAGTCCTTTCGCGGCCCGCTCGGCGAACTCCGTCAGGGTCAGAGGCGCGTCCAGCTCGCCGATCCGGCCGAGGCCGCGGCGGCCCGCCGGGTCGGCCGGGTCCGGGACGAGCGGCCCGGTGACGCGCAGGCCGATGGCGCCGGCGAGGGCGTCGGAGACACCGGGGTCGGCGCGGTCGGCGTTCGTATGCGCCACATGCAGGGCGATGTCGTTCTTGATCAGTGTGTGCACGACCCGGCCCTTGAATCCGGTGGCCGCGACCGTGGTCGTGCCGCGCAGATAGAGGGGATGGTGGGTGACCAGCAGGTCGGCGCCGATCCTGATCGCCTCGTCGGCGACCTCCTGGACCGGGTCGACGGCGAAGAGCACCCGCGTCAGATCGGCGTCGGGGTCGCCGCACACCAGGCCCACGGCATCCCAGTGCTCGGCCCGCTCCGGGGGCCAGAGGGCTTCGAGCGCGGCGATGACGTCGGACAGTTTGGGCACGGGGGGAAGGTTACCTCTCATCCCTTACGGGGACGGAGTCGCGAGGCTCAGCACACACGGGTCCGGATCTCCCGCAGATCCGGACAAGAGCCACCCTTACGTGTGAAGCACACCAACTCATGTCGGTCGGGCGAAGGTACGAAAACTAGCGTCTGGGGACGGAGGTGAGCTCACACCATGGAAACCTGCGCCACCGAGACCGCCACGGACACTGTGCGGCGGGCGGGGTTCACGATAGCGGCCGACGGCTCGTATGCGGCCTGTCTCGCCGCCCGGGGCGACGGCGACGACTGGTACCCCGAGCGCTGGACGCTGAACGGCCCCGAGCCCTACACCGTCCGGCTGCCCGGCAACCAGCCCGAGGACCCGGGCTCCCAGGTGCTCCCGCTGCCCGACGGGCGGGTCCTCATCCGCCGCCGGGTCGCCGACCGGCACGACTTCGTACTGCTGTACCCGACCGGCCCGGGGACGGGGACGCTGCCACTCGGTTCGGCGGAAGGGGAGGAGGTACGGCTGCTGCCGCCGCCGGTTTCCGGGGAGGCGCTGGCCCTGACGTACGACGGCACGACCAGTCACGTCTGGCTCGTCCACGGCGGCGAGGGGCTGCAGAAGCTCGCGGCCGTGCCGGGGCGCTGCGCGGGCGGCATCTGGCTGGACCGTACGGGCCGGATGCTGGCCCTCGACCAGCAGGTGGAGGGGCGGACCAAGACGGTGGCGGTGGATGTGCGCGGCGGCGGGAGGGTCAGCCCGCTGCTGCAGATCACCGAGGACAGCAACGACCGGCTGCTGCTCGCCGAGCCCGACAGCGGGCTGCTCATCGTACGAAGCGACGCCCCCGGCGACGACCGCCTCGGCTGGGGCGTGCTCGGCAGCCGCCGCCCGGTGCGGTTCCCCGAGGCACTCCGGCTGCCGGACGCCACGCTCATGCCGTTCGCGGCGCAGCCGGGGCAGATGCTGATGCCTGAGGCCTGCGGGGTCGCCCTGCGGGTGGAGGATCCGCACGGGACCTCCCTCGCCGTCTGGCGCCCCGGCGAACGCCGCCCGGCCACCTGGCTGACCGGCCCGGAGGGCTGGCTGCCCGGCGCGGGGCTGTGGACGGCGAAGGGCGTCCTGCGGCTGCCGTACGCCTGCGTGCACTGCGCTTGCGGAGTGGTGGACTACGACGCGCCCGCTGCGGTCCTCCCGGAGGCGCCGCCGGTCCCGGAAGTGCCTGGGCCTTCTGATGAGCCGGCGCCCAGTCCCGTACTGCCGCTGCAGAAGGCGCCGCTTGCCGCGGCGGGTCGGGTTTCGGCGGGATCTTGAGTTCCGATAAGGTCGCGCGGGGGCGACGTCGGTGATCAATCGGCATGCGTGGATGGCTCGTTGGGCGTTTCCGTCGACCCCCGAGCGCAGACATCGTAAGCGATCGACGGAGAGAATCCCCATGTCCGAAGCCCGAAACGACACCGCCGAGGCACGCGTCCACGCCGATGCCGCCGAGGGTGCGGCCGCGGGCCGCCACCGTGGTCCGGCCTCGCCGGACGAGAACGACAGCTCGGCGCACGGCCGTCACCGCAGGCCTGCGACGGAGTAGCGGTACAGCGCAGTAGCGAATTAGCAGAAACGTTCACCCCGTACTGCGGCGCAGCGCCAGCACCTCCGTCGCCGCGAAGGTCTGTGACGGGTCGCGGTCGCCGTAGTACGGGGTGAGCAGCTCATCCAGCTCGTCGTACGTGAACGCGTCTTTCGCCGTTTCGAACTGCGCCGCCACCCGTGGCCGATCCACCACCGCCACCATCCCCCCGTGCACCACGAACAGCTGCCCGTTCACCCGGTCGGCGGCCGGCCCCGCCAAATACCCCACCAACGGCGCCACATGCTCCGACGCCAGCAGATCCAGCCCCCGCCCTCCGGCGCCCCGAACACATCCTCCGTCATCCGCGTCCGCGCCCTCGGGCAGATCGCGTTACTCCGTACTCCGTACTTCCCCTTCGCCGCCGCGTAGTTCGGCTGCCCGGCCGAGCCCGCGCGGAACGCCTCCGACGACGTGTTCACGATCCGCCCGTATACCTGCGCCGCGCTCTTCTTGGCCCGGTCGCGCCAGTGCGCCGCGGCGAAGAGAGTCGTATTGAAATGCCCCTTGAGATGGACCCGGATCACCGCGTCCCACTCCTCCTCCGCCATCGAGAACACCATGCGGTCCCGCAGAATCCCGGCATTGTTGACCAGAATGTCAAGCGCTCCGTACGTCTCGACCGCGAGGCCGATCAGCGCTTCGGCCGCGCCGAAATCGCTTACGTCCCCGCGGAGCGCCACCGCGCTCCCGCCCCCCGCCACGATCTCCGCCGCCACACCGTCCGCCGGGCTCGCCGACGCCTCCCCCCGACCCGTCGCGCGCCGCCTGCCCGTAATCATTGACGACCACATTCGCCCCGAGCCGCGCCAACTCCAGCGCCTCCGCTCTGCCGAGCCCGCGCCCGGCGCCGGTCACGATGGCCGTACGGCCCTGCAGTGGGGTGAGCGGCATTATGGGTTACCTTCACGGTCGGTTAGGCCACGCTTCCGTGCCGGTCCGGGGCCTCCGGGGCTGGGGGCCCTGGACCGCATATTTACGTGCGTGACGGACACTTTGTTCCGTCACCCCGGACGATGCACACAAATATGCGACAGCGTCCAGGACCCCACCCCTCCGACCCCGGCCCTCCCGTCCCATCGGAACTCCGTCCGTCGCAAAGCCAACAACGGCGGGCAGGCCCTGGATCGGAGGGGTGGGGGTCCCGAATCCTGGACGCCGCCCTCGCGGGCGCTGCGCTTGCTTCAGGACGGCTGCGCCGGACTCCGTCCGGTTGTGCCAGCCCCAGTCCCTCCGCCACCCTTCGGCCGGGGGGACCCCCACGGCGGACGGCCTACCCCAAACCCGGGGGAGCAGAAGTGGACGACGGAAGGGTCGGACCCGCAGCCACCCACCCAGCGGGCAGTCAGACAACGACGTTGGGAGGTCCGGGGTCGGAGGGGTGGGGGTTCTGGACGCTCCGCATATTTGTGTGCGGCATGCCGGGCAAGGCAACGGACGGCCCGTCACGCACGTAAATATGTCGGTCCAGGACCCCCAGCCCCGCAGGCCCCGGACCGGCACCACGAGGGAGGGCCCGGCTGCGGTCACACCGTGATGCACGTGCGAAGCGCCTCACCGGTCCGCATCTGGCCGATGGCCTCGTTGATCTCCTCCAGTCGGACCCGGTGCGTGATCAGCCCCTCCAGGTCGACGCGACCCGCGCGCCAGAGCCGGATGACCCGGTCGTACGACCGCAGCACGTCGCCGCCCCCGTACAGCGACGGCAGGATCCGCTTCTCGTCGAAGAACAGCTCGAACATGTTGATCTGGAGGAGGTCGTCCATGGCTCCGGCGCCGACGACGCACAGCGTGCCACCGCGGCGGGGTGCCCCCACCGCCTTGCCAGACTCGGCCCTCGACACGCTCCTTCCTCCGCCCCACCTATTTGCGTGGCCTCTTAGGCGTGTTCGACGACGGTGTCGGAGAGGACCGGCGCGTCGTCCCGTTCGACGGCGGTGGCCGACACCTGGATACGGCCCTGGCCGGACCACATACGGATGCGCAGGGTCTCGCCGGGGAAGAAGATCCCGGCGAAGCGGGTGGTGTATCCGCGGACGCGGGCCGCGTCGCCGCCGAGCAGCGTGTCGACGACGGCCTTGAGCACGATCCCGTACGAGCACAGCCCGTGCAGGATCGGCCGGTCGAAACCCGCGCGCTTGGCGAACTCGGGGTCGGCGTGGAGCGGGTTCCAGTCACCGGACAGCCGGTAGAGCAGGGCCTGGTCCTCGCGGGTGGTGCGCAGGGCCGTGCGGTCCGGGTCGCGGTCGGGGGTCTCCGTACGGGCGGAGGGGCCGCGTTCGCCGCCGAAGCCGCCTTCGCCGCGTACGAAGATCTGGGTGTCGGAGGTCCACAACGGGCCGTCGGCGTCGGTGACTTCGCTGCGGAGGATGATGACGGCGGCCTTGCCCTTGTCGTACACGGCGGCGATCCGCGAGGACTGGACGGCCTCGCCGTGGACGGGGAGCGGGCGGGCGACGTCGATGCGCTGGCCGCCGTGCAGCACGGTGGCGAGGTCGACGTCGATCCCGGGCATCGACAGTCCGCCGGCGGCGGCCAGTGCCCCGCCGGCGACGGTGGCGAAGCTGGGCAGCACCTGGAGGACGGGGCTTTCGAAGGTGTAGCGGAGGTCGTCGGCGCCGGCGCCGATGCCGAGGTGGTAGAGGAGGACGTCCTTGTGGGTCCAGGCGAGCTCGGCGCGGCGGGGCTCGGCGGTGGTGGCCTTGGTGACGTCGATGGGCATGCCCGGACCGCTCCTTCTAGAACGCGTTCTAGCAACGGCCTCCTGTATAACGCATCACTCCCGGAGCGGGAAGAGCTGACGCGCCATCAGTCGGGAGAGGTCGGGCGGGACATTTGTCCTACCGGACCCGCGACATTCGCATCTGCCCCGGCCCGCAGCACCCCTCGTACGGTCATGACATGACCGATGATGGTCCTGGCCTGACGGGGGCCAGGGGGAGGAGGCACATCATGTCGTGGGGGAAATGTCGGGAGAGGTTCCGGCCCAGGGCTTTCACCGAGGAGATCGAGGACCTCAAGCCGCCGAACCGTTACACCTTCCTGCCCTGGCTGCTCCTGGGCGCGGGCGCCTTCTCCAACATCATCCAGGGCACCGCGCCCCTCCCCTGGCTCGGCGGCACCGGGCTGCTGGTCTTCAACTCCCTGTACGCGACGGTGATCTTCGCGTCCTTCGACCCGCGCCGTCAGCCGGGGGACAAGCTGCAGCTGTGGCTGCTGCTCGCCCTGGCGGCGGTGACGTACGCGCTGGCAATCGGCTACGCCGGCAACTGGCTGCTGTTCTTCCCCCTGCTGTCGATGGCCTGCGGCGTGGTGTCCCGCGGCCGCAACATAGCGGCGTGGCTGCTCGCCCTCGCCGCCTCCGCCGCCGCGCTCTCCTTCCTGCGGGACGGCGGGGGCATCGGGGACTCGCTGGCCCTCGGCTACGGCACGCTGCTGTCCGGCCTGGTCACGGCCACGATGCTCACCCTCTTCGGCGCGATCTCCCAACTCCGGGAGACCCGGCGTGAGCTGGCCCGCCACGCGGTCGCCGAGGAGCGGCTGCGCTTCTCCCGCGACCTGCACGATCTGCTCGGCCACACCCTGTCCGTCGTCGTGGTCAAGTCCGAGGCCGCCCGCCGGCTGGCCCCGCGCGATCTGGACGCCGCCCTCGCCCAGGTCGCCGACATCGAGGCCGTCGGCCGCCAGGCCCTCACCGAGATACGCGAGGCCGTCACCGGCTATCGCGACGGCAGCCTCGCCACCGAGCTGGACCGGGCCCGCTCCGCCCTGGGCGCGGCGGGTATCGACGCGGTCGTACGGGAGTCGGGGCTGCCGCTGCCGTCGCAGGCGGAGGCGCTGCTGGGGTGGGTCGTACGGGAGGGGGCGACCAATGTGATCCGGCACAGCGGGGCGAGGTCCTGCGCCATCGCCCTCACGGGTGCCGAGGGCCGCGTACGCCTGGAGATCACGGACGACGGAAGTGGCGCGAGCTCCGCCGCGACCGGCAACGGCCTGAAGGGGCTGGCCGAACGCCTCGCCACGGCCGGCGGCTCACTGCAGACTGGCCCGGGGGATCGCAAGGGCTTCCGGCTGGTCGCCGAACTGCCGGTGGAGGAAGAGGCGCACGTCGTATGACCGAACCGATCCGGGTCCTCCTCGCCGAGGACCAGGGCATGATGCGCGGCGCGCTCGCCCTGCTGCTCAATCTTGAGGACGACATCGAGGTCGTCGCCCAGGTCGGCGCCGGCGACCGCATCGTGCCCGAGGCCCTTGCCGTACGGCCCGACATCGCCCTCCTCGACATCGAACTCCCCGGCCGCGGCGGCCTCGACGCCGCCGCCGAGCTGCGCGAGCTCCTCCCGGACTGCAAGGTCCTTATCCTCACGACCTTCGGCCGCCCCGGCTACCTCCGTCGTGCCATGGAAGCCGGCGCCTCCGGCTTCCTGGTCAAGGACGGCCCCGTCGAGGACCTCGCCACCGCCATCCGCCGCGTCCTCGCCGGCGAACGCGTCATCGACCCCGCCCTCGCCGCCACCGCCCTCAGCGCCGGGCCCAACCCCCTCACCCCCCGCGAACGCGACGTCCTCAACGCCGCCGCCGACGGCGCCACCGTCGCCGACATCGCCGCCAAAATCCACCTCTCCGAGTCCACCGTCCGCAACTACCTCTCCGCCGCCATCGGCAAAACCGGCACCCGCAATCGCCTCGAAGCCCTCCGCGCCGCCCGCCACAACGGCTGGCTGTAGCAGAACCCCTCCGGGTGGGCGGGTTGCGGTGTCGCTGCCGGCCTCGGGCCGGTGGCGGTGCGCCAACCTCCCCCAGCTAGACGCTGGATGGGGGTCCCCCCAGCCTTCGGCCGGGGGGACCCCCATCTCGCTTCGCTCGCCTTGCGGAACGCCTTCCCACACGCGACGAGGCGACAGCCTCCGACGGCGCGCAACCACCCGCGAGAGGCCCGAGCCCGACCGTCGAGGGCGCCGGGTGGGCGGGTGGGAGAAGCCCGCCGCAGTCGCAGCGGACCCGCAGCCACCGACGGCGCGCAACCCAAACCCCCAGTGCACCCCACCGGAGGCGACTGGCACGATGGGCGGCATGACGCAGCACCCCGCACCAGCCGTGCTTGCCGCCTTCGAGGCGGCGAAGGGCTTCATGCCCGCCCATGAAGGCCTCGCTCTGTACGCGGCCGCCGCCGACGCGGCCCGGCGGCTGCCGGGGCTGCCGCTGCTGGAGGTCGGAACGTACTGCGGGCGCTCGACGATCCTGCTGGCCGGGGCCGCGCGGGAGGCGAAGACGACCGCCGTCACGGTCGACCACCACCGGGGCAGCGAGGAGCAGCAGCCGGGCTGGGAGTACCACGACAAGGAGCTGGTCGACCCGGAGGTCGGCCTGATGGACACGCTGCCCACCTTCCGCAGGACACTGCACGCGGCGGGCCTGGAGGACAGCGTCGTCGCCCTCGTGGGCCGCTCGCCCCAGGCAGCCGCCCTGTGGGGGAAGCCGCTCGCCCTGCTGTTCATCGACGGCGGCCACACCGACGAGCACGCCACGAACGACTACGAGGGCTGGGCGCCGCACGTCGCGCCGGACGGCCTGCTGGTGATCCACGACGTGTTCGCCGACCCGGCCGACGGCGGCCAGGCCCCGTACCGCATCTACCGGCGGGCGCTCGCGTCCGGCGCCTTTACGGAACTCTCCGTGACCGGTTCGTTGCACGTCCTGCGGCGTACGGGCGCGGGGATCTGAAGCGGCGGCTAGCATCGCTGACGTGTTCAGCAATGCATCCGGCCGGCGGGGCGGCACGCTCGCTATCGCGGTGGCCGCACTCGTACCGACATGTTTCGCCGGCTGGCTGGTCTGGGACTCGATGCGCGGCCCGGGCGGCGGGAGCGAGCCGCAGCGCGTGCTGCCGCTGCCGTCCGTGTCGTCGGCGCCATCGAGCCTCGGCGGCGACAGCACAGCCGCCGGCAACAGCGACAGCAAGGGGACCGGCGGCACCCCCGCCACCGCCGCCGTTCTGCCCCTCAAGGGCAAGGTGGTCGTCCTCGACCCCGGCCACAACCCCGGCGACCGCAACCACACCGTCGAGATCAACCGCCTGGTCGACATCGGCACGGGCCGTAAGGCCTGCGACACCACCGGCACCGCCACCAACGGCGGCTACGCGGAGGCGTCCTTCACCCTGGACGTCGTCCACCGGGCCCAGGCCCTGCTGGTCAAGCGCGGCGCGACGGTCAAGCTCACCCATGACACCGGCGGCTCCGCCTTCGGGCCGTGCATCAACGAGCGCGCCGGCATCGGCAACAGGGCCGAGGCCGACGCCGCCATCTCCGTCCACGCGGACGGCTCGGCGGCCGGCAACCGCGGTTTCCACGTCATCCTCCCGGCGGCCGTCCACCAGGGCATCGCGGACACCCGGGCGATCGTGGCGCCGTCGCGCAGCCTCGGCAGGGCCGTGAAGAAGCACTTCGCCGCGGACACCGGTTCCTTCCCCGCGAACTACCTCGGCGGCGGCACCGGTCTGGTGACCCGCAGAGACCTCGGCGGGCTCAACCTCAGCACGGTCCCGAAGGTCTTCATCGAGTGCGGCAACATGCGTGATCCGAAGGACGCCGCCGAGCTCACCGACCCGGCCTGGCGCCAGCGCGCGGCGCAGGGCATTGCGGACGGCATCACCGCATACCTGGAAGGAAAGACGTGAGCACGTGAGAACGCCGTAGAGGCTGGGTCCCGATCCTGTACCAGAGCCAACACCCGGCTGACCGGCCTCTGACCACACCCGTACGATGGGGGATCGCCCCCGCGCCTGGACTACTGACGACTAAGGACCATTAGTGAATAACCGCTCCCTCACGCGAGGAGACGGCGCGGTGATCGGTGCAGCGGTGCTGCTTCTGATCGCCTCGTTCCTGACCTTCTACAGCAGCAGCGGCACCGGCTCCTTCTCCTCCTACCACGCCGAGACGAACGCCTGGAAGAGCAACCTCTTCCCGCTGCTGCCGTCCGTCCACCTGGTGGGGCTCATCGCGGCTGGTCTGATCGTCGCCGCCCGCTTCCAGCCCGAGGGACGCAAGGTGCTGGGCATCGCCCTGGACCAGTGGGGGACGGTCCTCGCCTTCTCCGCCGCCTGGGCCGCCCTGTGGTCGCTGTTCGTGGGCAGCCCCGGCGACGGCGTCGACCTGAGCCTGGGCGCCGGTGCGTACCTGTCGCTGATCGGCGCCTTCGGGCTGGCCGCGCTCGCCGTACTGACCCTGATCGGCAACCCGGCCCTCAAGGCCCCGCTGCTCCCGGCCCCGCGCCCGCAGCAGCCGCAGCCCACGCCGTACGGCCAGCCCTACCCCGGCACCCCGCAGCCCGGCGGCTACGGCTACCCGGCCCCGGGCGCGCCCGACCCGTCGTACGGCGGGCAGCCGCAGCCGCACCCCTACGGCGCCCCGGCCCCCCAGCCTCAGCCGACCCAGGT
>NZ_RJVR01000252.1 GCF_003999195.1 Streptomyces soli | reverse complement strand
CACGGCGGCCAGGCGAGCGGGCGCCGGCGGCTTCGGGCGGCTGGTGCAGCGCGCGGCGGCCCGGACCGGCGCGCAGGGCGGCCTCACCGCCGTCCTGGACGGCGACCGGGACCGTGAGCGGGATCGGGAGCGGCCTCCTGCCGACCAGCCCCGGGTCGTCCCCGGCGACCTGGTCGTCCGCACCGGCCCCGACCTCCAACTCCGCCACGGCGACCGGGTGCCGCTGCTGGTCGACCTGGCCCACCTCTACGTGTTCGACCAGGAGGGCCACCGCATCTGCCCCGCCCCCGCGCAGGCGCCGCGGCTGGAGTAGGCGCACGATGCCCGTATGGGTATCGACGACTACGGCGGCGGCCAGGGGACGCAGGCCGCCGTCCTGGTGGTGACCACGAACGACGTCCCCGGCTACCGCGTCGAAACAGTGATCGGCGAGGTCTTCGGCCTCACCGTCCGCTCCCGGCACCTGGGCAGCCAGATCGGTGCCGGACTGAAGTCGATGATCGGCGGCGAGCTGAAGGGGCTGACCAAGACCCTCGTACAGACCCGCAACCAGGCCATGGAACGGCTGGTGGAGCAGGCCCAGGCGCGGGGCGGCAACGCGGTACTGATGATGCGGTTCGACGTCTCGGAGGCGGCGGACGTCGGCACCGAGGTGTGTGCCTACGGGACAGCGGTGGTCATCACCCGCGACGGCGCGTAGCCCGTTCCGCGTTGGCGACGATGGCGTCGTGGACGTACTGCGCGGTGCCCGGCGCGATCGCCTCGTAGAAGGCGCGGAACCGCTCGTCGGCGAGATACATGCAGGCCAAGCCGGTGTGAATCTCGTAACCGCAGTCGTAGTAGAAGCGGCTGATGAAGGTGCGGTGCTCCTCGGCGAGGTCCATCGCGGCCTCGCCGTCCGCCGGGGCACCGGTGTCGCGCAGGGCGGTCAGGCGTGCGGCCCAGTCGTCCTGCTCGGCCTTGATCCGCAGCCAGTCGTCCTTGGTGTACGAGGCGGCGCGGCGCTGCGACTGTGCGTACGCCTCGGTGTTGCCCCAGCGCTCCCGGACCTCCTCCGCGTGCTGGTCGGGGTCGTACTCCCCGAAGACCTCGAAGCGCTCCTCCGGCGTGAGGTTGATGCCCATCTTCCGTGCCTCCATGGCGTGTTCCACGGCGGCGGCCATCTGCCGCAGCCTGTCGATCCGCTCGGTGAGCAGAGCGTGCTGGCGGCGCAGATGCTCCTGCGGGTCGGCCTTCGGGTCGTCCAGCAGCACCGCCACCTCGTCGAGAGGAAAGCCGAGCTCGCGGTAGAACAGGATCCGCTGCAGCCGGTCGAGATCGGCGTCGTCGTAACGCCGGTGGCCGGCATGGCTACGGGTGCTGGGCGACAGCAGCCCGATCTCGTCGTAGTGGTGCAGCGTCCGTACGGTCACCCCGGCGAAGCCGGCGACCTGCCCGACCGAATAGCTCGTGTCGCTCGTGCTCATGGGCACCACTGTCCTGCCTCACGTCGCGTGAGGAGCAAGTGCGATATTGGTCCACATGCTGGGGATAACCGACCTTCCGACCTATGTCCTGGGCACCGCACTGATTGTCCTGCTGCCGGGCCCGAACTCGCTCTACACGCTGTCCGTCGCCGCCCGCCGGGGCGTCCGTAAGGCCTACGGCGCCGCGCTCGGCGTCTTCCTCGGCGACACGGTCCTCATGACCGCGTCAGCAGCGGGCGTGGCCGGGCTGCTCAAGGCGAACGCGGTGCTCTTCGGCATCGTGAAGTACGCCGGGGCGGCCTACCTGGTCTGGATCGCGGTCGGGATGGCACGGGCGGCGTGGGACATGTGGTGTACCAGGCGGGAGGTTGCGGCCGCCGAGGCGCCGGCGGAAGGGGCACCCGCGGTGGCCGAGCAGCCGTTCCGGCGGGCGCTGGTGATCAGCCTGCTCAACCCGAAGGCGATCCTGTTCTTCATCTCCTTCTTCGTACAGTTCGTGGACCCCGGTTACGCTCACCCGGCCCTGTCCTTCCTGGCCCTGGGGGCCATCGCCCAGCTCTTCAGCTTCGTCTACCTCACGACGCTGATCCTCGGCGGCACCTACCTGGCCGCCCAGTTCCGCCGCCGCAAGCGGCTGTCGGCGGGGCTCACCTCGGGGGCCGCGGCGCTGTTCCTGGGCTTCGCGGCGAAGTTGTCGCTCGCGAGTGCGGGCTGAGCACGGCACCCGTATCGTCCGATGCATGGCCCTCCACAGAGGTGAAGGCGACCCGCGAGAGCTGGCCGTCAACCCGTTCTTCGGCGAGACCGACCCGACCGGCGGCATGCGCACCGCGCCGCCGAAGCACCGGCTGGCGGACGGGCCGATGTCGCCCCACGCGGCGTATCAGCTGGTGCACGACGAGCTGATGCTGGACGGGAACGCGCGGCTGAACCTGGCGACCTTCGTCACGACGTGGATGGAGCCGCAGGCCGACGTCCTGATGTCGGAGTGCCGCGACAAGAACATGATCGACAAGGACGAGTACCCGCGCACGGCCGAGCTGGAGCGGCGCTGCGTGGCGATACTCGCCGACTTGTGGCACGCGCCCGACCCGTCGGCCGTGGTGGGCTGCTCGACGACGGGGTCGAGCGAGGCCTGCATGCTCGCCGGGATGGCACTCAAGCGGCGCTGGATGAAGCGGGTGGGCGACCGGTATCCGGCGAGCGCGCGGCCGAATCTGGTGATGGGCGCGAATGTGCAGGTGTGCTGGGAGAAGTTCTGCAACTTCTGGGAAGTGGAGGCGCGGCTGGCGCCGGTGGAGGGCGACCGGCTGCACCTGGACGCCGAGTCGGCGCTCGCGCTGTGCGACGAGAACACCATCGGGGTCGTGGCGATCCTCGGCTCGACCTTCGACGGGTCGTACGAGCCGGTGGCGGAGATCTGTACGGCCCTGGACGACTTCCAGGCCCGTACGGGGAACGACATCGCGGTGCATGTCGACGGCGCCTCCGGGTCGATGATCGCGCCCTTCCTGGACCGGGACCTGGTGTGGGACTTCCGGCTGCCGAGGGTGGCGTCGATCAACACCTCCGGGCACAAGTACGGGCTGGTGTACCCCGGCGTGGGCTGGGCGCTGTGGCGGGACACCGACGCGCTGCCGGAGGAGCTGGTCTTCCGGGTCAACTACCTCGGCGGTGACATGCCGACCTTCGCGCTGAACTTCTCCCGCCCGGGCGCCCAGGTGGTCGCCCAGTACTACACCTTCCTGCGGCTGGGGCAGGAGGGCTACCGGGCCGTGCAGCAGACCAGCCGAGATGTGGCGATGTCGCTGGCGCGGCGGATCGAGGCGCTCGAGGACTTCCGGCTGATCACGCGCGGTGACCAGCTGCCGGTCTTCTCCTTCACCACCGACGACGGGATCGCCGCCTTCAATGTCTTCGACGTCTCGCGGCGGCTGCGCGAGCGGGGCTGGCTGGTGCCCGCCTACACCTACCCCGCCAACCGGGAGGATCTGGCGGTGCTGCGGGTGGTGTGCCGCAACGGCTTCTCGCAGGATCTGGCGGACCTGCTGATGGACGACCTCGGCCGGCTGCTGCCGGAGCTGCGCAGCCAGTCCGGGCCGCTGCCGGTGCCCGTCTCGGCTGCGACCGCCTTCCATCATTGAGGCGCGGCTGACGGGGCACCCGCACCGTATGGCCAAGGCGAAGGATCAGGAGACCAAGGGGACCGTCTTGATCGCGCTCACCGCGAATCTGGTGATCGCGGCGGCGAAGGCGGTCGGCGGTCTGGTGACCGGCTCACCGGCGCTGCTGTCGGAGGGCGCGCACTCGGTCGCGGACAGCCTGAACGAGGTGTTCCTGCTGGCCTCGCTGAAACGCAGCAGCCGGGAGCCGGACGCTCAGCATCCGTTCGGCTACGGCAAGGAGCGGTTCTTCTGGTCGCTGCTCGCCGCCGTCGGGATCTTCGTGATGGGCGGCTGCTTTTCCTTCTACCAGGGCATCATGGCCTTCCACGAGCACGAGCCGGAGAGCAGCCGCTCCTTCCTCATCGCCATCGCCGTCCTGGTGGTGGCCCTCCTGGCTGAGGGCGCCTCCCTGGTCCGGGCCCTCCTCCAGGTGCGCCGCGCCGCGCGGGGCAGCGGCCGCGACGTCCGCACCGAACTGCGTGCGGCCGAGGACCCGACTCTGCGTACGGTGCTCGCCGAGGACAGCACCGCCGTGCTCGGTGTGCTGCTGGCCCTGGCCGGCGTCGGACTGCACTGGGCGACGGGAAACCGGTCCTACGAGGCGTACGCGTCGCTCGGCATCGCGGTGCTGCTGATGTACGTGGCGTACCGGCTCGGCAAGGACTGCCGGGACAGCCTCATCGGCGAGGCAGCCGACCCCGCGGTGCGCCAAAAAGTGTACGAACTGCTCATGCGGCAGCCCGAGATCGACACGGTGACGTCGCTGCTGACGATGCGGCTCGGGCTGGACTCGACCCTGCTCGCCGCCCGCGTGGACCTCGTGGAGGGCATCGACAGCGAGACGCTGGAGGAGGCCCTGGTCCGGATCAAGCAGACCATCGCCGACGAGTACCCGGAGTTCGACCAGATCTTCCTGGACATCGTGGACGCCTCGCCCCGCGACCGGCAGCACGCGAGGCGGATGCGTCACGCACTGCGCCAGGCGGCGGATGACGCACCGTCATGAGTCGTGCAGGGGCACCCCGTGCTCGGCGATCCAGGGCACCGGGTCCATGCCGGAGCCGAGGAGCGGGGTGACGCGGACCTCGAAGTGGAGGTGGGGGCCGATGGAGTTGCCGCTGTTGCCGGAGAGGCCGATCCGGTCGCCGGTATCGACGCGGTCGCCGGGTTCGACGTCGAGGCGGGAGAGGTGGCAGTCCGCCAGGATCTGGCGCAGGACGCGTCGCCGGGGTCGTCCATGTCGGGCAGCACCTCGGGGATCGTCCGGCCGATGTGGGCTTACGCGGGCAGGCCGTTCATGTCCGCCAGGGCCGGATTCACGTAACGGTAGCGGAGCTCCGTGTCGAGGATCGCCGCCCCCGCCGCCGTACCGTCCAGAACCTGCCGAATGACCTCCTCGTCCAGCGGCCACCACGTGCCGCCGTCACCGCTGCCGCTCACCGCTCCATGGTCGCCCGCCGCCGCTCCCTCGGCATCCCGTTGCCGGACCCCCGAGCGGAGCAGCAGCAGGTGCGCGGTGGGGAGGACGCGCTGACGATGACAGAGAGGGCCGACACCGGAGCGGTCCGTATGCCCGCTTGGGGAGGACCCACAGTGACCGTCAGCCTTGCGCAGTTGCGCCGTTGCTCCGTGGCCGTGGATCTCGGAGCCGCAAGGACCCGGGTGTATGTGAAAGGGGCGGGGCTCGTGGTGGACGAGCCGAGCGTGGCCGCGGTCGACGCACGTTCGGGTGCGCTGATCGCGGTGGGCGCGCTGGCCGAGAAGATGACGGGCCGTACGCCGGACCACATCCGGGTGGTGCGACCGGTGCAGGGCGGCATGGTGGTGGACATCGACATGGCGCAGCGGATGCTGCGGCACCTGCTGGGCGGCCAGCTGCGCAAGGCGTGGCGGCGCAAGCCGATGCTGCGGGCGGCGGTGTGCACCCCGCACGCGAGTGAGCCGCTGGCGCAGCGGGCGGCGGTGGAGACGCTGTACGGGCTGGGGGCCCGGCGGGTGGAGCTGGTGGACTCGCTGATCGCGGCGGCGGTGGGATGCGGACTGCCGGTGGAGCAGCCCGAGGCGACGATGATCATGTTGAGCGGGGCGTCGACGACGCAGATCGCCGTGCTGTCGCTGGGCGCGATCGTGGCGGCCGAGACGGTCCCGGTGGGCGGCGACGCAATCGACCACGCCGTCGTGCAGCACGTGCGCAACCAGCACGAGCTGATGCTGCCGAGCCAGTCCGTGCGACCGCTGCATCTCATGCTGTCGGTGTCGGGCCCGATGATGCCCTGCACCGAGGTCCAGGGGCGGGATGTGGCGAGCGGCCTGGCCCGTACGGTCAGCGTCGACACGGAGGGTGTGCGGCACGCGATCCGTACGCCCCTGGCGTCAGTGGTCGACAGCATCGGAGCGGTGCTGCGCAGGTGCCCGCCGGACCTGGTCGCCGATCTGACGGACCGCGGGATCATGCTGGCGGGCGGCAGCGCGCTGATGCCGGGGCTCGACGCGATGCTGCGTCAGGCGACGGGCATGCCGGTGAGTATCGCGGAGCGGCCGGACGTCTGCGCGGTGCGCGGGCTGGGCGCGATGATGGAGGGCAAGGTCGTGCCGATGGTCATCGACCCCCTTTCGGCGTAACCATCAGGGCAAAAAACGCGATGGGGCAGCGTCCTGGCTCGTTTTTGGAGAACAGCGACATCTGAATCTCCAAAGCTTCGCGAGCACGAACGGTGCCCCCACTGGTCCTCAAACGCCGGACAGGCTGAACTCACGGGCCGAGCGTGGCTCGGTCTGCGGCGGCGGTGCCGTGGTGCCAGCCGGAGGGGTCGCGGGGTTTGAGGCGGTGAGTGGTGGTGGCGGGGAACATGCGGTCGGTGGTGGAGGCGACGGCGAGGTCGCGGGTGGCGAGGACGGGGAGGACTTCGGGGGTGGCGGCGGCTTCGTCGGTGGCGGCGGCGGTGAGGCGGTCGCGGATGCGGCCCGCGTAGGCGAGGAGGAAGGAGTGGCGGAAGTTCTTGGACTTGGAGGAACCGCGGTGCATGGCGGAGTCGGCCTGGAGGAGGAGGGAGGTGTAGAGGAGCTCGACGCCGTCGAGGTCGGTGGGGTAGCCGATGACGGTGGAGAAGCCGAAGTCGCCGGACCAGACGGACTGGCAGCGGTTGGCGGCGGCGACGGCGTCGAGGAGGAGGGCCTTGGCGCCTTCGTAGGGGCGGTCGACGCCGATGCGGCGGGCGGTGGGGCCGTCGGTGGGGTGCTCGGGGAGGAGGGCGTCGTCGATGCTGTGGCGGGCCATGAGGTGCTGGGCCTTGGCGCTGAGGGCCTCGGCCTCCTCGGGAAAGGCGGTGGATTCGGCCTTGGCGAGCAGGGCGCGGATGCGGGCGAGCATGCGGTGCGGCTTGCCCGGGCGGCCCGAAGGCGGGGGCGCCGCGAGCGGGGTGATCGCGGGCAGCCGACCGTACAGGCGGAGGAGTTCGAGGACGGCGGTGGCCGTGCTGAAGCGGTCGAGCCGCTCGCGGCGCCCGTAGGCGGCCAGAAGCTCGCCGGGCGGCTCGGTCGAGGTGTCGACCAGCAGCGACTCGGCCAGGGACACATGCTCGGGGCGCAGCTCGCGGCGGGCCATCCGTATGAGGTCCGGGGGCTCCCAGCCGCGCCGGCGGCAGTCGGCGACCACCCGCCCGGCGAGGGCGACGACCTCGGGGCCGGCCTGCTGCCAGTCGGCGGCGGCCAGCATCGACGCGCCGGCGTCAAGATCCGGATCGCGGTACGCCGCCTCCACCACCGCTTTTGTATCTCCCACGACAGCAATGGTCACATGGCCCGGTGTTCGCCTGGGCGTCGCCCACGGTCCACCGGGCGATGGCAACGTGCGGGCGGTGACCGCCCTCCGCCGCGCCATGGCACTCGGATTCGCCGGTACGACCGCGCTGACCGCCGGCGGGCGCGTGGCCGGCGCCCTGCCCGTACGGGACCGGATCGGGCTGCCGCAGGGCGAGGCGGCGGCCGGACTGCTCGTGGCGTACTTCGGGATCGGGCTTCTGGTCGCGGCCTGGTGGGGCCTGGGACGGCAGCTGCGCGGGGCCGAACCGCCCACGGTGCGGCAGCTGTTGGCGACGTTCGGGGTGTGGGCGGCGCCGCTGCTGCTGGCGCCGCCGCTGTTCAGCCGCGACGTGTACAGCTACTTGGCGCAGGGCACGATGGTCGGCTCCGGGATCGACGCCTACACGTACGGTCCGGACCGGCTCGGCGGTCCGCTGGCGGCCGAGGTACCGGTGATGTGGCGCAACACCCCGGCGCCGTACGGACCGCTGTTCCTGGCACTGGCCCGGGTGACGGCGCACGCCGGCATAACGGGGATGCGCCTGATGGCGCTGCTCGGGGTGGGGCTGGTCGTGGTCTTCCTGCCGCTGATCGCGCGGCGTTGCGGCGCCGACCCGGCGGCCGCACTCTGGCTGGGGGCGCTGAATCCGCTGGTGCTGCTGCACCTCGTGGGCGGCGCCCACAACGACGCCGTCATGCTCGGCCTGCTCGGCGCGGGACTGGTGGCCGGGCTGCGGGCGGGCCGGTGGCCGGTGGTGGGCGCGGCGGTGCTGGTGACCCTGGCCGCACTGGTGAAGGCACCGGCGGCTCTGGGACTGCTCGCGGTGGCCGCGCTGTGGGCGGACCGGCTGACCGGCCGGGCCCGGTGGGCGCGGGCCGCGGCGGGCACGGCGGG
>NZ_RJVR01000296.1 GCF_003999195.1 Streptomyces soli | reverse complement strand
CGGGCGCCAGGCGGGGCGGGGCCGCCGCGCACAGGCGGTCGAGCAGCGCCCGGCCGTCGGGGCCGGCGTCCCAGGCCAGCTCGGGGCCGCCGCGCGGTAGGCGGGGGCGGTGGGGGGCGGCCACGTAGGGCGGATTGGCCACGATGAGGTCGAATTCCTCGTCCGCGACCGGATCCGTCAGGTCCCCGCGCAGCACCCGCACCGGCGCCCGCCGCAGCGCGGCATTGCACCGGGCCGCGAGCACCGCCCACGGCGACAGGTCGATGGCGGTGACCTGCCCAGTCCCGGCCCGTACGGCCGCCAGGGCCAGCGCCCCGGTTCCGGTGAACAGATCCAGCACCCGGGAGCCGGGCTGTATCGCCGCTGTCCGCAGGGCGCGGGCGAGAAGCCACGTATCGCTCTGGGGCGGGTAGACGTTCGGTGGTCGCAGTAGTCGCACAGGCCACGGGTACCTCGAAGAAACCATCTCAAACCAGCGGAAACCAACCGGCCGGGATAGGAATGAGCCATGGCCGACACCGCACTTGTCGTCATCGACATGATCAACCCCCCGTCCCGACTCTTCGTCCTGCGCCTGCCCCGCGTGGGGTCGGTGACGCCTGCGCCGGGCGCGATGCTGGGCGCCCGGCGCAAGCAGCGCGGTGCGAGATGTCAGCGGAGCTGGCGGCGCCGGCGCTTGCCGAGCGGTGCCTGGGAGAGGTCCTCGGAGTGGGAGCGGAGGCTTTTGTAGGGATATCCGCGCTCGGTGAGCCAGGCGGACGCAGCGGACTCGGCACGCGCGGTGGCCAAGAGGATGTCCTCTTCGGCTTCGCCCGAGTCGAGGAAGCGGAAGGTGAAGGCGGGGCGGGCGGCGAGGTCGTAGGTGAGGTGGCCTTCGGGGGTGAAGGCGGCGTGCAGGACGTCATGGTCGGCGGCGTCGGCGAGGAGGGCGGTTCGGTGGTCGGCGGAGAGGTTGTCGAAGACACCGCGGACGGTGATGCGGAACGTGCGGGTGCTCATGGCTGGACCCTAGGGGCCGGGTCGGCGAAGCTCCACCGCATTTCCCGGCCCCGCCTGGCGGCGCTACGTGAAGGCGTACGGGCGCTCGTTGCGGGCGGCGTGCAGGACGGAGGCCCACCAGTGGAGTTGGTCGAGGAGGAGCTTTGCGGCGCCTTCGGGGGCTTCGGGCTCCTTGAGGCGGCCGTCGGGGCCGAAGAGGAGGTAGTAGCGGGGGAAGGTGACGAGGTCGCGGACGGTGACGGCGTGGAGTTCGCAGAAGACCTGGCGGAGTTGCTCGATGGCGAGGAGGGCTCCGCTGCCGCCGCTGTAGCCGACGAAGCCGATGGGCTTGGCCCGCCATTCGTTGTAGTGCCAGTCGATGGCGGCCTTGAGGGAGGCGGGGAAGCTGCGGTTGTACTCGGGGGTGACCACGACGAACGCGTCGGCCGCGTCGAGCCGCCGGGTGAGGTCGGCCATGGATTCCGGGCGGGGGAGGTCGGGGGTCAGGGCCGGGGGCTCGGGGGGCATGGGGAGGGGGATGGGCGTGTCGGCGAGGTCGATGATGTCGAGGTCGAAGTGGCCGTGCAGCTCCGCCTGTTCGCGGAACCAGTGGGCGACGACCGGGCCGAAGCGCCCCTCCCGGACGCTGCCGATGATCACTGCGAGCCTGAGGTTGGTGTGGGTCATGGCGACCAATCTGCGGGGCGGGACGCAGACCAGGGAGGCCGGGCTGAGACTGGTAGTGGCAGAGCCACCGTGCGCGACGGCGCGGCCGGTACATTCGTCAGGGTGAGCGACAACGAGCTGGGCAGATTCCTGCGGCTCTGCCGCGAGGCCGTCACCCCCGCCGAGGTGGGGTTCCCCAGCGGGACCCGGCGCCGTACGCCGGGGCTGCGCAGGGCCGAGCTGGCCACGCTCGCCGGGGTGAGTGTCGAGTACGTGACCCGGCTTGAGCAGGGGCGCGACCGCAGGCCGTCGTCCCAGGTGCTGGTGGCGCTCGCGGACGCGCTGCGGTTGTCGGCCGAGGAGCGCGTTCACCTGCACCGGCTGACCAAACCGACCGACGGCAGCTCCGTCTGCCTGGGCGCCTCGCCGCCGGCCCGCGCGGTGCGCCCGACCGTGCGGGCGCTCCTGGACCGCCTTGAACCGACGCCCGCCGTGCTGCTCAACCGGCTGAGCGAGGTGCTGGCGTACACCGACGGCTACGAGCGTCTGGCTGGGCCCGTCGGCATGCTGGACGGCGCCCCGCCCAATCTGGCCCGCTTCGTCTTCACCGATGCCCGGGCCCGTACCGCCTATCCCGAATGGGACCGCGTCGCCGACGAACAGGTAGCGAGCCTGAAACGCGAGCCCTTCCGCGCGGATCCGCATATCGCCATGCTCACCGACGAGTTGACGGTCGTTGCCGGTCTGCCCTTCGCCGAGCGGCTCGAGACGCTCCCGGGCATCCCGAAGCGTTCGGGCGTCGAGCGCCTGGTCCACCCCGAGGCAGGTGAACTGCGGTTGGCGTACGAGATCCTGGCGCTGCCGGACGGCGACGACCAGCGCCTGCTCGTCCACCTCCCGGCCGACGAGGCCACGTCGGACGCGCTGGACCGCCTCAACGGCCGTCGGCCGGGGGCACTTCGCGCGGTGAACGGCTGACGGGGATATTGCCTGGGAAACGATTCCGGCGGGGGCGTCCAGTCGATACGGGACAGCCGGCCGCGGGCCAGTTCGCGGGCGACGGCGATCCGGGGCAGCAGGGCCATGCCCATGCCCATGGCGACGCTCTGCTTGGCGGCGTCGACCGAATCGAGGTCGAAGATCCGGGGCCGGGAGGCGGCCGGGTCGAGGCTGATGGCCTGCTCGAACTGCCGGTGGTACCTGGCGCGGTCGGCCCGGATCAGGGTGGCGCCGCGCAGTTCGGCGTCGGTGGGACGGGCGCGGCCGGCGAGGGGATGGTCCGGGCCGCCGACGAGCACCAGCGGTTCGGGGCACAGCACCTGGGTGTCCAGGTGCTCGGCGTCGCCTCCGGCCGAGTCGACAAAGAAGGCACAGTCCAGCCGGCCCTCACGTACGCCGGCCAGCGGATCCCCGCAGGCTGACGCGTGCATGGAGATCTGGACCTTGGGATAGCGCCGGAAGAGGTACTCGATGACCGGGAGCAAAACCGGGCGATCGGTATGTCAAGTTCTCCCTTGAAGTTGGCGGGAATCCGGACGGGGCGTCAGGCGCCCGTCGGAACGCTCCCGCCGAGCCGCTCGGTGATGGCACTCGCGGTGGCGATGAGCATGGCCCCGATCCCGGGCACGCGCTCACGGGTCACGCGGGAGGCCGGCCCCGAGACGCTCACCGCCGTGGCGACGGCCCCGCTGTGGTCGAAGACGGCTGCCGCGACGCAGCGGATGTCCTGCTCGTTCTCCACGTCGTCGACGGAGTAGCCGCGTTGCCGTACGAGGGCGAGGTCGGCGCGCAGCCGCTCGGGCGAGGTGATGGTGTCCGCGGTCCGGGGCGGCAGGCTGGCCCCGATGACCGACTCGATGACGTCCTCGGTGGCGTGGGCGAGGAACGCCTTGCCGGTGGCGGTGCAGTAGGCCGGCTGGCGATTGCCGATCCTGGAGTGCATACGGACGGGCTGGACGCTCTCGACCTTGTCGATGTAGACGATCTCCGGGGGCTCGAAGGACACCAGGTGCACCGTCTCGCCCGCGTCCTGCGCGAGCCGGTGCAGCAGTGGCGAGGCGGCCTGCCGCACGTCGAGGCGTTCCAGATAGATCTGGCCGAGCAGGGCGTTCTGCGGGCCCAGCCGGTATCGGCCGCTCTCCGGATCCTGGTCCACCAGCCGCAACTCGCGCAGAGGCGCGACCAGTCGCAGCACGGTGCTCTTGCTCAGTTGCAGGCCGGTGGCGAGTTCGGTCAGCGTGGCGCCATGCGGGTGCCCCCGGTCCTCGGCCAGGAACATCACCATGCCCAGGGCGCGCCGCAGCGACGAGGAGGCGTTGCGCCGGTCGCCGGTCGCGTCGGTGGTGTTCTGCATCGCACAACACCATATCGCATCGCGAAATTCGACCGTTGACCCCGGCAGTTGGGTGGGTTAGCTTCTGGCTGGCGCTGTGCTGGACGAAATGTGGTTCTGCATAGCAAAACAGCGACGTCTCCGCCTCGAATCGAAGGGACCTCCGTGACACCGACCGGCCAGGGGCACAGCGGAGCCGACGTGGTGTGCATCGGGGAGACCATGGCCGTGCTCAGCCCGCCGGACGCGCGGCCCTTGGCCGACCAGCCGGCGCTGGCGCTGGCCGTGGGCGGCGCGGAGTCCAACGTCGCCTGCGGCCTCGCGGCCCTGGGGCACCGGGCCGCCTGGCTGAGCCGGGTCGGCGACGACCCGTTCGGCCGGCGCATCCTGGCGGACCTGACGGCCCGTGGGGTCGACGTGACGGGCGTCGAGGTCGATCCCGTACGGCAGACGGGCGTCTACTTCAAAGACCCGGGCCCCAACGGGACCGGTATGCACTACTACCGGCGGGATTCCGCCGCCACGCTCATGGGCCCCGGAATCCTGGGGCTTCCACTGCTGAGCCGCGCCCGCGTCCTGCATCTGTCCGGGATCACCGCAGCGCTCTCCGGCAGCTGCGCCGAACTGGTGGAGGACCTCGTCATCCGGCGGACCGTCACCGGTCCGGCCGTCTCCTTCGACGTCAACCACCGTCCCCCGCTGTGGCGTCAGCCGTCCGCCGAGCCGGCCCGTGTCCTGCTGGCCCTGGCCAGGGCGGCCGACGTCGTCTTCGTGGGACGCGACGAGGCCGAGGCGCTGTGGGGCACCGCAACGCCCGAGAAGATCCGGGACCTTCTCGCGCCGGCGCCGCACCTCGTCGTCAAGGACGCCGGACACGGGGCCACCGCCTACGAGGCCGACGGAGACCCGGTGTTCGTACCCGCTCCCAGGTCCCGGGTGGTCGAACGCGTCGGCGCGGGCGACGCCTTCGCCGCCGGCTATCTGTCGGGCCTCCTCGAAGGCCGCGACGTACAGAGCCGCTTGCGCCTCGGGCACATCGTCGCGGCGGCGACCCTGCAGACCACGCAGGACGTCCCGGCCATCCCGCCACGGCGCGAACTCGACCGCCAACTCGTCCTCGACGACGCGGCCTGGTCCGCGCTGCGCCTCCACTGAAGGATCACCGAGGAGTACGACGACCCATGAGTGACCGGATGACTGCCGACGTACGCGGATCCCACGACGTGCTCGCGGAGTTGTCCGCCGACCGCGTCATCGCCGTGATCAGGGCGCCGGAGATACCGGACGCGGCCGCGCTGTGCGACGCGTTGGTGGCCGGGGGCATCCGGTGGATCGAGTTCACCTTCACCACCCCGGGCCTCGCCGCGCATCTGCGACGGGCGGCGTCGGGCACCGGCTACCGGGTCGGGGCCGGGACGGTCATGACCGCCGTACAGGCGCAGGAGGCGATCGGCGCGGGCGCGGCCTTCCTGGTCAACCCGGGGTGCCGGCCGGCCGTCGCGGAAGTCGCCGGCGCCGCCGGGATCCCGGTGGTCATGGGCGCGTTGACGCCCACCGAGGTCGCGCAGGCGTACGACCTGGGGGCGGTCGCGGTGAAGATCTTCCCGGCCCGCGCGGTAGGCCCGCGCTACTTCGGCGACCTCGCGGGCCCCTACCCCGACGTCCCGCTGGTCGCCTCGGGTGGCGTCGACGCCGGCAACGCCGCCGCCTTCCTCGCCGCCGGGGCCCGCGCCGTCTGCGCCGGGTCAGGGGTGGTGCCGCCCGACGCCGTGGCCGCCGCCGACTGGTCCGGCATCACCGACCGGGCGAAGGCCTTTGTGAAGGCGCTGGGCTGACGCTCGACGGTACGCGGCGGGTCAATGGGCCACACTGACAAGTAACTTATGAATGTCCAATGATGCGCACGTTCTCAACCCAGGAGATCGCCATCCGCGCCCCGACCGGGGCGCCCAGAACATCCGCCGCGACTCCGAAGGGCGTCACGGAACGGTATGAGCACATCCAGAGGTCTGCAGGCGAACGTCCTGGGCACCTTCGGCCTCGTCGGCACCGCCGCCACCCGCGTGCCCTGGTCGTACCACGGTGACCCGGCGGCCGTCGTCACCCAGTGGCACGCCAGGATCACCGGGTCCTGACCCCCGCGCCCGGCAGGCACAATGGCCGCATGTCCCGACGCGTCACCGCCGCCTCGCCCTGTCCCTGCGGGCTGCCCGCCACGTACGCCGAGTGCTGCGGCCGCCGGCACTCCGGCAAGGCGCCCGCCGCCACCGCCGAGGCCCTGATGCGCTCCCGCTACAGCGCCTTCGTCGTCGAGGACGAGCCCTACCTGCTGCGCACCTGGCACCCAGGGACCCGGCCGCCGCACCTCGACTTCGACCCGGGCATGCGCTGGACCGGGCTGGATATCATCGGCACCGCGGACGGCAGCAGCTTCCACACCGCCGGCACCGTGACCTTCCGCGCCCGCTACACCCAGGACGGCAGCCCCGGCGAACTGCACGAGCGCAGCCGCTTCGTACGGCAGGACGGCGCCTGGGTCTACGTCGACGGCGACTTCCCCGACGCCTGACCGGTGAGCGGCAGCGCCATGCGCTTGGACACTGCCCGCTGAACCTGTGAATTGACCAGGTGTCAGCTGTGCACGGGCTGCCAAAGCGGGGCCGAGGATTCCGGTCCGTACCTCGCTCAGGTGTTGGCCGCTCGCGCAAGCAGCCCGGTGACCGCGCGGCCGAACATCAGCCGCCCCGCCCAGGCCGTCGGCCGGTCCAGAAGCGCGGGCAGTATCCGCACCCGAAGATCCTCGGTCCAGACGACCTCCGAGCCGCCGCCCTGCTCCCGTACCTCGATCTCCGCCCAGCCGGTGACGAAGGTGCCCCGCTTCTCCAGCCGGCAATGCCCGGCCACGCCCGGCGCGGGCGGAGCCCAGCGCACGATCTCCATCGGGTCGTCGAAGGACGCCCGCCCGAGCCCGCTGCGCGCGACGAACCTCGTGCCCGGGCCGGACGGCGGCGGGGTCGCCACGGTGATCGTGGTCAGCGGTACGTGGGCGGCATGGCGTTCCCAGTCGGTGAGCCGGCGCCAGGCTTCGGCGGCCGGCAGGGACGTACGGCGCTGGATACGGAAGACAGCCACCGGCCGATCATAGGTTCCGTCATTCGAGGATCCAGCCCGACATCCACCGCTCCCGGATCGCCGGCCACTCCGAGGCGACCAGTGAGTAGTAGACGCTGTCGCGCCACGAGCCGTCCATCCGCCGCAGGTGCCGGCGCAGCACCCCCTCGCGAATACCGCCGATCCGCACCACCGCGTCCTGAGAGGCCTGGTCGAGGTCGTCGAGCCGCCACTGCACCCGCCCGAACCCCAGGTCCTCGAAGGCGTGGTAGACCAGGATGAACTGGCTCTCCAACTGCACCGGCGTCCCCCACAGGGAGCGGTCCAGCCAGCTCCAGCCGATGTCCACCCGTTCGTTCGCCACCGAGATGTTCAGGTACGCCGCCCAGCCCGCCGGCTGCTGCGTCGACCGGGGCAGCACCGTGAACACCACTGCCTCACCCGCCGCCTGCTGGGCCAGCCGCTGCTCCGCCAGCGCGCCCATCTCCGCCTCGGTGCTGGGCGTGGTCGTCGGCAGCCAGCGCCATATCCCGTCGTCGCCACCGCCGGACCGGTAGAGGCCGGGGACGTGGCTGAGCGACAGCGGGACCAGCCGTACGTACCGGCCGTCGATGGAGACAGGAGCGGGGAAGCGTACTGCCATGCTCGAACGCTAGGGGAGCGGGCGCCGACTGTCGCGTTCTCGCGTATTTCCGCACGTACGGCGAGTCGGCCGGGTCGCTCGGACCGGTCAGGTCGGTCAGGGGATCCCGCGCCGAACCCGGCAGGGATTGCCCACGGGCGCCGACCGGATCGGCCGTGGCGGTGGTCGCCCAGACCGTGGTGGCCGCCGTGCGCACCACGCCGCTGGACCTACCGTGGCCCGGGCCAGCGGAGCGCTGTGTGCGCCGTTAGGCCGTTACGCCCTCACGCCGGCGTTGTGCCGGGACGCGGGCCGCCGAGAAGGCGGTCCTGCGGCGCAGCCGGAAGCCCAGCGACTCGTAGAGCCTGATGGCGTTGGTGTTCTCCGCCGCCGCGTGCATGAAGGGGATCTCGCCGCGCTCCCGGATACCCGCCGCGACCGCCAGCACCAGGCGCGAGGCCAGGCCCTGCCCCCGGTAGGCGTCGTCCGTGCAGACCGCGCTGATCTCCGTCCAGCCCGGAGGGTGCAGCCGCTCGCCGGCCATGGCTACCAGGGCGCCGTCGCGGCGGATGCCCAGGTAGGTGCCCATCTCGATGGTGCGGGGCAGGAAGGGCCCCGGCCGGGTGCGCTCCACCAGGGCCAGCATCTCCGGTACATCCCCGGGGCCGAGGCGTACCGCCTCCTCGTCCGGCGCGGCAGCGACCGACTCGTCGACCAGCTGCACGCCCTCGGCGTGGAACTCCACCTCCCACTCGCCCGGCGGCGGCACCCGTACGGCCGCCAGCGGCACCAGCGCACCGGCGCCGGCCAGGGCGGCGATGTCCTCCCAGTCGCGGGCGTCCGGATCGTCCGGGAGCGCCATCCACGGCGAGACCTCGACCGGGTAGCGCAGCACTCGGCCACGGCGCTCCGCGAAGTGCGCGTGGGGGCCGGTCAGTGAGGAAAGGGCGGGGTTGTCCAGGGGATGGGGCGCGCTCGCGCTCATCGGGGCCGGCCTCCGGAGGGATTGGTCATTCGGGCAACAGTGTCAAGCGCGCGGGCGGGCCCGCTATTCCGGCACATTTTTTGTTCATGGCGGTGTCACACTCCGGGCGTCCGTACGGCTCTCAGGATGTGACCGCGACAGGAGGCCCATGATGTCCGACCCGGCAGACACCGCGACGAAGGTGTTCACCGACCACCGCGAGCTGCTGTTCTCCATCGTCTACAGCATGCTCGGCAGCGTCGCCGACACCGAGGACGTACTCCAGGAGACCTGGCTCTCCTGGGCGCCCAGGAGCCGGGCGCGGGACGCGGAGCCGATCGACAGCCCGCGCGCCTACCTGGTACGGATCGCGGTGAACAAGGCCCTGGCCCGCCAGGCCGCCATCAGCCGGCGCCGAGAGACGTACGTCGGCCCGTGGCTCCCCGAACCGCTCGTCACCGAGGTCGCCGAGACGGCCGACACCGCCGATGCCTCCGAGGTCGTCGAGCGTACGGAGTCGGTCTCGATGGCGCTGCTGGTCGTCCTGGAGACCCTCACCCCGCTGGAGCGCGCGGTCTTCGTCCTGCACGAGGTGTTCGGCTACGCCCACACCGAGACCGCCGACATCCTCGGCCGCACCCCCGCCGCCGTACGCCAGCTCGCCCACCGCGCCCGGGAGCACGTCCACGCCCGGCGCCCCCGCTACCGCGCGGACCCGCTGCTGCGGCAGCAGGTGACCGAACGTTTCGTGGCCGCCGCCTTCGGCGGTGACCTGGACGCCCTGCTGCAACTCCTCGCCCCCGACGTGACCTTGTGGGCCGACGGCGGAGGCAAGGCCGCGGCAGCGGGTCCCCGGCCGATCCACGGCCGCGACAAGGTCGCCCGGCTGCTCGTCAACCGTGCCGCCCACCGGCCCGAGGACCTCAGCGTCCGCTATCTCCAGGTCAACGGAGGGCCCTCGGCGGTGCTGTTCGCCGGCGACTCGCCCTTCGCCGTGCTCGTCCTCGATCTGACCCCGGACGGCGAGCAGGTCCGCGAGATCTTCAACGTCACCAATCCCGACAAGCTCTCCCGTCTCGGATGAACACCGCTTGGAGATTCCCATGTATGTCGCATACGTCGTCGTCAGTGCCGTGGTCGTCGCCTACTGCGTCTTCTCGGCCGTGATGGACTTCATCCGCTACGAGCCGATCCTCGTCAGCATGACCAAGGCGGGGGTGCCGCACTCGTGGCTGCCCCGGCTGGGCGCGCTCAAGGCGGCGGGCGCGCTGGGAGTGCTGCTCGGCCTCGTCGGCGTGCCATGGATCGGGGCGGCCGCCGCCGTCGGCATCGTCCTGTTCTTCGTGGGCGCCATCGCCACCCATGTGCGGGCCCGGGACACCTCGTTCGGCCTGGCCGCCGCCTTCCTCGCCCTGGCGCTGGCCGCGCTGGTGTTGGGGGTCAACGGCCCTGGATACGCGATCTGATCAGCCCGACGAGCCGCGCGGTGTTCCGGCGCCGCGCCCAGGCGATGATGCCGGCCAGCACCATGATGATCAGCGGGGTCGCCGCGTTCTCGCCATGGAAGACGGCGACCTGGGTGACGAAGGCGCCGATCATCAGGCCGATGTAGGCCAGGCCGGCCAGACCGCAGAGCAGGGGGATCAGCAGGGCCACGGCCCCGGCCAGTTCCAGGCTGCCGACGAAGTACATGAACCAGTCGCCGAGGCCGATCTTGTCGAAGGCGTCGGTTGCCGACGGATGGGCGATGAGCTTGGGCAGGGCGCTGGCCACCCCGAAGAACAGGGCGAGCAGCACCTGCAGGACGCGCAGGGCGAGTTCGCTCTTGGCCGGCGAGGTGGTGCGGGTGGGGGTCGTGGTGGTGGCGGTCGCTTCGGACATCGTGGTCTCCTCCGTTGAGCAGGGTGGGTGTGGCGCTCGTAGAGAAGGACGGCACGGAGCAACGGAATTCATCGGTGTCTGTGCTGGTGGCGGCTGTCCGCACGGGTGATCCGGCGCTCATCGTCGCCTTCGCCGTGTCGTGGGCGGTGACACTGGCGCTGGGCTTCACGGCCTTCTGCCTGTGGGCCCGCCGCTGCCGTCGGTGACGGAGGCGGTCGGCGGTCGGCTTCACCTCCGGTCAGAGTGTCGACAGTGTGGGGGATCAAGGGACTTGGCGCCGTGCATCCGCTGAACCCTGGCCACCGTCAGCAACGGATCCGATGTCCTGGACGTGCTGCTGAGCAACGGCGACGGCACCTTCGCCACCGCCACCGCCTTCACCACTCCCGCCTAACCGCCCGCGCAGCGGCACTGGCCGCAGTGCTCCTCCCACGGCGCGCTCGGCGTGCCGCAGCACACGCAGACCGATGGTGGGCTCAACGGACCGCCGCCGGCCAGCAGTTCGTTGAGGCGCCGGACGACCGCCGCCTCGGCGGCCGCCGTGTCGGCGGGGGAGAGGCCGCCGACCTCGCCCAACCGCAGCAGGGCGGGCCGCAGTTCACGCAGCATCCCGGCGTAGGTTTCCGCGTCGGGCAGCGGCAGCGAGGCGATCTCGGAGCCGGGGCGGAGCAGGCCGGTCAGAGAACGGCTGGCCAGGAAGGCGGCGGCGATGTCGGGGAACAGTCCGTCAGGGGCGCCCGGCAGGGTGATCAGCCGCCACACGGTGGGTCCGTCGACCGGCCAGGGGGCGTCGGCGGCCGGTCCGGCACCGGCAGCCATGCGGGCCACCTGCCACTTGGCGGTGAGGGCGACGGCCACTGGGCGTACAGGCCCAGGTGGCCGGCGAGGGTTCTGGCCGCCGCCGTACGCCACGCGGCCAGAGCGTGCGGGATCTCGCCCGGCGCGGGGCCCCCCAGCTCCTCCCAGCCGGGCAGCAGCGGCAACCGCCCCCGCCCCGGGGCCGCGCCACCGTCGGCCGCCGCTTCCACGGCGTCG
>NZ_RJVR01000106.1 GCF_003999195.1 Streptomyces soli | reverse complement strand
GACTCTCGCCCTTGCGCCCTCCGAGCCCGCGGCCACCCCGGACCCGTAAACGAGCGACGGGCCGGAGCCCGCTTCGAACGCGGCCACCTCGTCGAACGGCCCGAGGCTCACGCGGCCTGAACCACCTCAACCGACCCACGGATATTGACAATTACTCGTGGATGAGTTGCTGGGGGCCGCGGCCGACCGCGTACACGCCGCCCGCTAGCATCCCTGCCCATGGCGAGGCGGGGGTGGCGGCTGGGTGCCGCGGCGGGGGTGGCGGCGCTGGCGGCGATCTGTGCCTCCGGCCCAGAACGCCCGGAGGTCATCCGCACAGCGTCGGACCTCGGCCCCCTACCGGCCGACCGCTACGACTACACGCCGCAGGACTACCAGCGATCCCAGCAGGCATCGGCATTGCTGATCCGGCAGTGCATGGCGGACCGCGGCCACCCGGACTTCCCGCTCGACCCCCGCTACCCCAACGACCCCGTCGTCACCACCGCAGTCAGCACCGACTACGGCGCCCTCGATCTCGACAGCGCCCGCCGCTGGGGCTACGGCTGGGACCCGGCAAAGCACCCGGCCCCCCGGCCGAAGGGCCGCCGCATGACCAACGCCGAGTATGCGGACTGGCCCGCCTGCAACGCCGAGGCGAGTCGGCGGCTGATGCGCGGCATCGACCTCACGCGGGACTGGCTCTACGCAAGCAGACGGGCGATCGAGGTCGACAAGGCGGTCAAGCGCGACCCGCGCCTCCGCGTGGCCTGGGATGTGTGGTCCCGCTGTGTGGCAGAACAAGGATTCACCCGCTATCCCGACCCCGTCGCGGCGTACACGGACGACGCCTGGCAGCGGGACAGCGACGGCAACACCCGGCATACGCAGCGGGAGCGGGCCACCGCCGTCGTGGACGTCACCTGCAAGCGCCGCCACCATACGGCCGAGATCTGGCACGCCGTACGGGCGCAGAAGCAGGCAGCGGACATCACACAGCATCGCGACCGTTACGCCGCCGGGCTGCAGGCGCTGCGGATGTACCGGGCCAACATCGCCGAGGTGCTGCGGAAGCTCGGCTAGCGGGGCGCCGACGCATCACGGTAAGCATCGCGCGAGCGCCGACGGACACGCGGCAGCCGCCCAGCCGACTGACCTTGTGCCCCGCGCATTCCGTCACCCCGAGCACCGCATTTCGTCGGTTCCCCGACACTGGCGAGGACGTCGATCAGCGAGCCGATGTCCGCCCCTCACGCGAGGGGGTAACCCGGACGTACCCGGCGACGCAGTACGACCAGGCGTCCGCCCCTCACGCGAGGGGTAGCCCGCCCAGCACCGCCTCCAGGGCTCTGATTGAGCGAAGGATCAATTACCCGGCCCACGAACCGAGACGAGCCACTAGCGGTTCGGGCTCAGCTGCGGGGCCAGTCCGTACAAGACGCTGGGGCGGACCTCCGGCTTGTCGACGTAGCCGCACTCGTGCGGGCAGGGCACCCACTTCCAGGGCTGGGCGTACTGGGACCGCAGGGACTCGCGGGCGTGGTCGGGGTCGTCGGCGGTACAGCGGCGCTGGATGTGGCCTCATAGTCCGCAGCGGGTGCACAGGCCGAAGGCGTCGTGGTAGGGGCCGCAGCGTTCTGCCTCGATGGCGGCGATCTCAGGTGGGAGTACAGGGTGCGCCCAGTGCAACAGTCATAGCCGGTCGCGGTCGGTTCGTCGTCCTCGCAGACCACAGCCCGGATCGCGTCGTGATCGTCGACAGCAGCAAAGTAGCGGTCACGTCGATGAAGCGATGCCGCCGTCCAACCTGATCAGCAGGATTCCCTCTGGTACGGCGATCGCGAGATCACCGTTGACGCGAGCGAGGTCGAGTACTGGCAAATTCAGAAAGATGACCGATTTGGTTGCGGCTTCCAGATCCCACACCCGCACCGTCCCGTCGCCGCCGGCGGTGGCGAGCAGGGTGCGGCCGTCGGGCGCGGCGAACCCCGCCACCGCCCGCACCTCGCCGGTGTGGCCGGTCAGGGGCGCACCCACCGGGGTGCCGGCCAGCGGATCCCACACCCGCACCGTCCTGTCACCCTGCTCGCCGCCGGTGGCGACGGGACGGTGCGGCTGTGGGACCCTCACAATCACATGTGCCTCATGCGCATCGTCACCGCCAGCGACGTCTCCGCCCTTGCCGTCGTCCCCTCCTCGTCCCGCGATACCCAGGGGCTGGCCATAGCGGGCTCAGCCGGGTTTGCGTTCTTCGACGTGAGACTTGACGCTCTGTAACCCTTCCTGCTCTTCAAGAACCTGCCGAGCATGTCAGCTATGGCCCGTCCTGCTCCCGCTGGTCTGCACGTGCGGACCGAAGCGGTTGATCTGTCAAGCTGCGGTGGGGGATGGCTGCTTGGGGAGGTTGGGAAAGGCGGTGTGCTCGTCGTAGAGGACGCCTTGGTCAGGCAGTGGTGCAGGCAGCCGAGCATGCGGTTGAAGAGGTTGTGTTGGGCGGCGGTGCCGACGGCCACGCATCGCGGCGCGGACCGCGTACGGGTCCGGCTTGCTGTCGTCGGACACCGGAGCGGCAGGGCAGAGGCCCTATCCCGCCGGGGGTAGGGCCTCTGGCCGTCTGCGCAGGTCTGTTCGGGCCGCTGGCCACAGGCTACTGGTTCGGACTGATCTGCGGGACCAGTCCGTACAGGACGCTTGGGCGGATCTCCGGCTGGTCGACGTAGCCGCATCCGTGGGCAGGCACCAACTTTCAGGGCTGGGCGTGGGGGGCCGCGCGGATGGATTCTCGGGCGCGGTCGGGGTCGTCGGCGGCGCAGCGGTGTTGGATGCGGCCGCGTAGTCCTGAGGCGGTGCACAGGCCAAAGGAGTCGTGTTTCGGGCCGCACCGACAGGCCTCGATGGCGGCCTTCTGGCATGCTCACCAGGGTTCGCACCCATTCCAGGGCGGCCAGCGCCTGCCCCGCCTCACCCGGTAAAGTGGTGACCTTCGGCCGGCGGAAGCCGTACGGAGTCCTCGAAGGCCGGGCACATCATGCATCGCGCCGACCATCTCGCACGCCGCCGCCTCAGCGCCGCCCTGGACAACCTCGTCGTCACCTTCCACGGCATGACCGCACATCCGGACGAGCACAACTGCGAATGCCACTGGGGCAGCCCGGAGGAGCTCTCCCTTCTCAAGACGCCGGACGTGGAGCTGGAGCCGGACCTCCTGCGCCGGACCTGGCAGGCCATCGACTGGACCGATCACGCAGCCGTGCTGCGCCGCACCCTGCCGCAGTTCGCCACGGTCCTGGTCGCCGGTCGCGCGGAACCCCTGTTCGGACTGGAAGAGGCCGGGCACTCCTTCGCCCGCGCCCGCTGGCAGCAGTGGCCTGACGATCACGCCGGTCCGGTACGCGAGTTCCTGCATGCATGGTTGGCACATAGCCTCACTGATCCGGATGCGGTCGTCCCGGCGCACCAGGTCTTCGTGATGTGTGCCGAGGCGTCCGGAACGCTCGGCCCCTGGCTTGCCGAATGGGAGAAGCAGACCGGGTACCTCAGCGACCGACGTCTCGCCGAGGCGGCGGCGGAATGGGAGTACGAGCTCCTGGGAGACAGCCTGCCGTGGAGCGTCGGCTGGTACGAGCACGACGAGGAGGAGATGCGCGCCGAACTGGTCGCCTGGCTCCTCGGCCACGCTGCGGTGCGGCTCCGCGAGTCGGGCGCATCGGCGGATCTGCAGCACCGGATACGGCTGCTCGGACTTACCGGCGAGGACCGCTGGACGGATCCGCACTGGCCCGGCCACCGCTACTGACGACCAGCGGGCGCGACAGCTCCCGTGGCTGCACGCTCCGTTCCGTCGCGACCACGGGGCAGACCGCGTACCCAACGGCGTGTGTGGATACGTTACTTGGCTACGAAGAGGCCGGGCGTAGGGACTAGATCAGTAGCCGAAGAAGTGACCAGCGGTCGCGTTGGCCTCGGGCATTGCAATCCTCCCGTGTGCTGACCTGAGATCGAACCGTCGACGCTTGTCAGCATTGGTCTACGTTGAGCACCCTTTCACGGCCCACAGACGGCCCAGAGCGCCGCGGTTATGTTGCGAGTCCCGTGCAGCAAGATCTAGGGGGTGTGATGAGGCAGCCGTTGCTGTATGGGGTTGTCGGTGGCACGTACTAACGTGCCCGCAGCGTCCCGTCGATCTTCGTACGCTTGAGGAGCCACGATGCCCGGAGACACACCCGAGCTGCCTGCGAAGGATCTGCGCACCCTGATACCGGAGTACGCGGGCCTTGCCCGGGAAACCATCCTCCTCAACCCGGAGCCCGGCGAACCTGGCGTGCGGGAGAGTTCGCTGGGAGGCGAGCTGCTGTGGCCCGCGGACGAGCCGTGGCCGTACTGCGCGCAGGAAGACCACTGGACGTACGGGCCCGACTGGCGCAACCGCACCGAGATTGTCCCGGGCGCGGTGCCGATGGTGCCGATTCTCCAGCTGTTCGCCCAGGATGTGCCGGGGTTGGAGTTCCCGGAGGGGAAGGATCTGCTGCAGCTGGTGTGGTGCGCGCTGATACATGAGCAGGATCCCGGGCCGGTGATGCCGCAGCTGTACTGGCGCAAGGAGGCGGAGGTCGTTGCTGGGGGGCTGCTGTCCGAGATCCCCGGGGTGAGCGAGGAGGAGTACGACGAGGACAACATGCCGGAACCGTCCACGTTGTCCCCGATTACCGCGGAGGACTTTCCGAGGTGGCTTGATCTACCCAAGGACATGTGGGAGACCTGGGAACCTCGTCTCCGGTTGCCGACGGGCGGCTCCATGTGGCCACCCGACTCCAACATCATCGGGACGAAGGTCGGCGGCTGGCCCGCCTGGACGCAGCCTGCCGACTGGCCGAACTGCGAGAGCGGACACCGCATGGAGCACCTTCTGACCATCACCGGCGACATACAGTTGGGCGACTGCGGCGGCATCTACTTCTTCCATTGCCGCCAGTGCCCCAGCCTCCCCTGGGACTGGCGCTTCGACTGCCACTGACAGCCGAGGGCGGTGGGGCGGGTTTGGCCGGTGGCCTGCCTGGGCTGGGGTCGAGCATGATCAGGGGGCCGTACGCTTGCTGGCTACTCGGGCAGGCCTTGTCCCCTGCCCGCAATGTGTCCGAGTGGCCCCCTGGTCTTGCTCGACGCGGGTCGGAGCATCCTCACAGTCCGGCAACAACTACTCGCACTCCGTGCACAACTGCCACTGTGGCTGCAAGTCCCGCTCGGCAATTGTCCCCGCCCCTGTCCCCGGCCCCCCGGTCAGCGCGACATAACGGCAGCTCAATCCGTGGTGAGTGCGGCCCGCTGCTGGCAAATCCTGCACATTGTGCACACACAAGGCGGGCAGCAAGCTGACGGGATCCGGCTTCACCGGCGTCCGGCAACCTTAAGTGCAGGTATGTCCGATAGGCATCAATCGGAGGGCCCACTTATGTCCATTCTCCGTTAAAACGCTTGTGAAGAAGTCGTCAACGTCCGGTGGGCAATTGCGCGCAATCGCGTTGCGATAGTGGAGCATTGGGCGAATCATCCGACAAGTCGGATGGACGGGCGGCCTGCTGAGGTGGTTGCATCTTGCGCCAGACGGAAGTTATCCCGGTTTTTCGGGCATCAGGCGACCGTTGAACCGGCCGGCTCGATTTACAGCTGAAGCTGGCCGGCACCATTCAAATGTCCAAAGCCATGAAGGGAAGCGCAATTCATGCGTAGTTTCACACCTCAGGTCGAGACCAGCGAGATTTCCGACGCCGACCTGGACAACGTTTCCGGCGGTCTCACCATTTCCGGCGGTGCCGCCTCCCCCCTCGGCGTCGTTTCCGGTGGTGTCTCTGTCGACGGCCTCGGTGAGGTTCTTGGGGCCCTCCCGCTCAGTCTGTCCCTTCCGCAGGTCACCGGTGGCGCCACCCTCTGACGGCGGCATTTGCTGCAAGGCGTCACAGCCAGGAGCATCACTCAACCTACGGGAGCACCAGAAATCCCGATGCGGTTGGCCGGGGACCCCGGAACTCCTCGTTCCGGGGTCCCCGGGTGCTCTTGGCCGTGGGCTGCCATCTGGGCGGCTGGCCACTTGTATTGCAGTCGTGCACTGCTGTGCCTAACCGAGACGAATGAGCTGAGCGCCAGCCGACTGGACGCCCCGCGCCGGACCGTGGAGATCCTGGTCCTGTCACCGCTGGGCGTGCTCTCGCAGTTCCAGAACCGGGGCATCGGCACCCGGCTCGTCGAACACGCGCTCGCAGCAGCCGACGCCCATCGCGCGCCACTGGTCTTCCTCGAAGGCTCGCCGTACTACTACGCAAAACGAGGCTTCGAACGCGCCGACGAGATCGGCGTCTGCTCACCATCGCCAGTTGCGGCGGACGGACCCTCGCACCGAGGTCATTCCAACCGGCTCCTTCAACCACGCCTCCGCACCCGACATGGTGATCCGCCCATGCGCACCACTGTCCGAAGCCGCTACGGAGGCGATGGAGCCGGAAACTGATATCAAATCGCAGGTTTGAAAGTGGTTTTGCCAACTCGCGCGAGGCAAGCAGCAAGGGCATGAACCATCCCCATGAACCCATGCCCGTAAACGACACCTACAACCCGTATGACCGTAACCTGGACGCCCATGGGCGTAGCCGGGACGGCGCCGGAGCAAACCGAGCAGCCTTGGTCATCCACACGATCGCGGACATCGCTGCAGGCTTTCTGGGCCTGTGGATCCTGCTGTACCTGCTCAAGGCCAACCAGGGGAATGTCTTCGTCGGCTTTGTGCACGGTATGGCGGACTGGCTCGCCGGCTGGTCCCAGGACATCTTCACGATGAAGATCGAAGGTCTGCGGGTTGCCCTCAATTACGGACTGCCAGCCGTTATTTACCTTCTGCTCGGCCATGGGATCGCTGCCTGGGTACGCCGCCTCTGACTGAATTCTGTCGAGCACGTCATGTATGTCGGTAAGGTCCGTGAGCGGATCATGCAGAATTTCGCGGACCTCACAACGCGGCGCTCCGGACACGGCACTGCACTGGCACCGCGATCTGGTCACACGCCGTCACGCTGCCGTCTCCCGGCCCAAGCGCCTGGGAAAGCCGTGGACCGTGCGCTCCACACCCAGGCGGTGGTGGGCTCGCGCGTTTCGGCCGCCTGGCATCCAAGCAAGCCGGTCCGGTACGTCGCACTTGGTGCCTGCGGATGACCGGTAGCCGTGAAGCACATGGTCGATCGGTGCAGCTGTTGTGTCGTCAGTCCTTGTGGTGCTTCTTCCCGTCCTCGCCGTGTCCCTTGCCCTGGGCCTGGGTCGGGACGGTGGGCAGGATCCCGGACGGGGAAGCTGCCGGGGTCGGGGACCCGGGGCTGGTGGAGGAGGTCCCGGCTGTCTGGGAGGGCCCCGCATCGGGGTGCTGTGGCCCGCTGTCGCCGGAGGACCAGGCCGCGGTGAGCAGTGCGGCGGCCAGGAAGGCTGTGACCCCGGCGGTCACGGTGGTGAGCATTTTGTGTTGCCGCAGCTGGGCCCGTATGCGGACGGGCATCTGCGCCCGGGAGGCGGCGCGCTGCCGCCCCTGTGGATCACGGCGCCGGGGGTTCGCGGCAGGCGGCTGGGCGGTGATTGGCGGCAGGGTGCGCGTCTGCTGCGCGCCGCCGCGCCAGGCCGTGCCGGCGAACCAGTCGGCCACCTCTTGTGCGGTGGGACGGTCTTCGGGCCGCTTGGCCAGCATCCGTAGCAGGTACTACTCGAATGCGCCGGGCAGTTGGGGGCACCGTAGTGAAGCGGGCGGGGGCGGGGCGTCGACGTGCAGGTGCAGTACAGCTGGGGCGGTGGCCGCCTGGAAGGGGGGTTCGCCTGCCAGCAGCTGGTAGAGGACGCAGCCGAGGGCGTAGACGTCGGAGCCGGGTCCGGCGGGCTTGCCGAGCGCGCGCTCGGGAGCGAGGTAGAGGCTGGTGCCCACGATCTGGCCGGCGCTGGTGAGCGCGGCCGAGGCATCGTCGACGAACCGGGCGATGCCGAAGTCGCCTATCTTCACCGCCCCGTGGGAATCCTGCATCAGGTTGCCGGGTTTGATGTCGCGGTGGACCACTGACTGGCGGTGGGCCGCGGCCAGGCCGGCGGCTGCCTGGGCGGCGATGTCCGCGACGCGCTGGGGGCTGAACCCGGCGCCCGCTGCCAGGTCCTGGGCCAGGCTGACGCCCTCGACCAGCTCCATCACCAGGAAGAAGCGGCCGTCCCAGGAACCGAAGTCGAACACGGTCACGACGTGCGGGTGGTTCAGGCGCGCGGCCGTCTGGGCCTCCAGCCGGAAGCGCGCGGTCGCCTGCTCGTCGGATTCACCACCCAGCAGCAGTTTCACGGCCACCGGCCGGCCCAGCACCTCGTCCGAGGCACGCCAGACCTCGCCCATCCCGCCACGGCCGATTACCGTGTCCAACCGGTACCGCTCCGCCACCAGCACCCGCGTACCACCCTCGATTCGGACCAGCCAGCCCGACGGCCGCAGGCCCAACTTCCCCCGCCCCGGCCATCAGGCACACGGAGAGTAACGCGGTCAGCGTACAGACCGCCGGGCGCACCGCCGGCCGGGCAGCAGGTTGCGAGCGGGAAGCCCCGGTCGTCCACGGGGGAGGCGGACGACCGGGGCCGCCATGTGCCGCACCAGGATGCGGCCCCGCCCCGACCGGCATTTCCCCCCACGGGAACGCCAGACCGGGACAGGAACTCGCCCAGCCGACCACTTGCGAGGCACCCGGGCGGCCCCTCCACGGCGGCCACGCGCTGCTGTTGCGAAGCAAGAGGACGGTGAGATGCCGGAGCGTCTTGCTCAAATCTTCCTCAGAAATCCAGCCGTGTCGCACAAGTGTTTCTAGAGTGACGCACGAGTTGCCTGTGCGCCTTTTGGCGAGACCACACAGGCCACATGGGATAAAACGGGGAGCAATATGGCGAGTCACGTTGTCATTGTCGGCAAATCTCTACTCACGGTCGAGCTGCTGGCTGAGTCACTCAACCGAGAAGAGGGTCTTGATGTGGTGACCGTCGTAAGCGGTTACCACAAGCTGATCGATGCCGTTGAGCGCACGGAGGCGGAGGTTGCGCTGATCGACCCGGACAGGGTCGACGGGGACTGCGTGACTGCAGCCAGTGAGATACGCAAGGTGCGTCCCGCTTGTGGGGTGGCGCTGACCGTGGACACTCCGACGCAGACCTTCGTGGATCGGGCTCTCAGAGCCGGAGTGCTGAGTATCGTCCCCAAGAGCGCTGGACTGCGGCGACTGGTCGAGTCAGTGCGTGGCGTCGCATCAGGACAGGTGATCATGGATCCGCGGCTGCTGTCTGCAGCAGGCGGACAGTGCGGCCCATTGACCGACCGCGAGGCGGACGTGCTGCGGCTCACGGCGTCGGGAGCGTCGGTCAAGGAGATGACCGGGGAGCTTTATCTGTCGGCGGGGACGATTCGCAACCTGGCCTCGGCAGCGATCAAAAAGCTCGACGCCCGCAACCGCTACGACGCTGTGCGCATAGCGAGCGAACGATGTTGGATCTGACTCGCTGACCAGCAGACATACCTGCTGGTTCCCGGGACGGGTCTGCCGGGAACCAGCACGGGGCGTCACTGCTCGCGACAGAACTCCTCGATGGGATAGCCGACATGGCGATCGGCGGTCGGCAGATGGCCGAGGATCTTGTCTCCGGGGCGGAGCTCCGTGCTGTTGAGCACGGCACCCCCCGGACCGAGGACTCTGACGTGCCAGTCGTCCTGGAGGATGAGGTTCACGGTCTGCCCGTTGGGCGCCACCGCGTCGACGGAGATCAGAGGCCGTGTCTCGATCTTCACGCGTCCCACGCTGACCACGCGGGTGCGCCCCTTCGTGTCGACAGCCAACACCTTGCTGCCTGCGACGAGTTCGCTGAGGTAATGGGTACGGCCGTGGTGCGAGACGGTGTACGAGTGGATCGCGCCCGCGTTGACCCGGAACGGCCTCGTCGGCATGTAGGGAAGGGGATGGGTCTCGCTGACGCACAGGACCATGCCCTTCGAATGCGAACCGACCAGGATCCCCTCGTCCTTGCCGAGATAGCTGCAGGTGTCGACGCAGGCGCGCTCGCCCATGCCGATGTGGGCGGTCGCCGTGACCTCCAGTTCGACGAGCGGGATCTCCCCCGTGGTGGTTCCGGCGGCCTGCTTCAGCGCCGTGGCGTCGCCGACGGACCGCGCTGGCATGAGCACCCCGTCGGAGCCCAGTTCGAGCACGCCGAAGATGATCTGGGCCTCCTGCACGTCGGCGGCCATCGTCACGACGGTCCCGTCGCATCCGGCCGCGGCCGCGATGACGATCTCCAGCGGGATCTTCGTGGGATCGCGGAAGTCGAGGAGGCTCCACCGCTCGGTCCGGGCCGACAGACAGGCCGTCTCCAGGCTGTCCGCGTCCACGATCTCGACGTAGCGGCCGAACTCGATTGCCGGGTACGCCTCGGCGAGCTTGGCGCGGTCGTCGGCGGTGCCTGACACCAGGACCAGGTCGGCGCCCGCGAAGCCGTCCGCGGGCTCGCCGCCTTCGTGCACAAGGACTCTGCGGATCGTCGGGGGAAGATCGGCCAGCATCGTCATCTCAGCGGCGACGACGGCGTCAATGCGCTGGTGCACCGCCTCTTCGAGCACCGCCGGTGCAAGATCTCCGACCTTGCGTATGTCAAGCCAGCACAGCTTGCTGTCCGTCACGCTGGTGTCCCCTCGTCATGTGGTCGAATTCTGCTGCCGGTTCGCCGGTCGGCTGCCGGTGGACGAGCCGCGCCACCTGCGCGGCCGTCCGCTGCGGGTCGCCGGACTGAAAGATGTTGCGCCCCATCGCGACGCCCAGCGCACCGCCCGCGAGGACCTCGCCGACGAAGTCGAGGACGCCGTCCTCCGTGGCCCGCGGCGGACCGCCGGCGATGAGGACCGGGACCGGGCAGGCCTTGGTGAGCGCCATCAGGTCGGGCAGGGAGCCCGGGAAGGACGTCTTGATCAGGTCGACCCCCAGATCGGCCGCGATGGTCACCGCGTGGGCCACGAGCGCGGGGTCGTGCGGGTCGGCGATGCGCGGTCCGCGTGGATACACCATGGCCATGAGCGGCAGGTTCCAGCGGTCGCAGGCGTCGGAGATCCGGCCGAGGTCGGCGATCTGCCGGCGCTCGTCGTCGCAGCCCAGGTTGACGTGCACGCTCACCGCGTCCGCGCCCAGGCGCAGCGCCTCCTCCACCTCCGTGACGACGTACTTGGCGTCCGGGTCCGGGGCCTGTCCGGTGCTCGCGTTGAGATGGATGATCAGCGACATGTCGGCGAACCGCTCCGGGCGGATGTGCCGGACGCTGCCCTTGTGCACCACGATCGCGTCGACGCCGCCCGCCGCGAGCTGACCCGCGAGCAGATCGATGGAGCTGTTCCTCGGCACCACGGGACCGTCGCTGATCGAGTGGTCGAGGGGCGTGATCATCAGCCCGGACGTGGTGTGGTGGTGCAGCCGCCGCAAGCGCAACGACCGCGCGAAATGCCCGTGAGGAATCATTGCGCGTCCTTTCGGCCTTCGAGTACTGCGTAGTCGGGCTTTCCTGAGGGATTGAGGGGTATCTCCGCCCACCAGGAGAAATTCTCCGGAACGTGTGCCGCCGACAACGAGGCGGCGACATGGGCGCGCAGATCGTCGTTGCTCCGGCGGGCACCGGTGCGGAGCTGTACGGCGGCTTCCAGGTACTCGGCGTACTCCGTGTCACGGATTCCGTACACCACGGCATTCGCCACATCGGGATGCCGTAGCAGAACGTCCTGGACCGACGACGGATGGATCTTTATCCCGTTCGCCTTGACGACACTTCCGATTCGGCCGAGCAGGTGGAGGTATCCGTACTTGTCCCAGTGGCCGAGATCTCCGGTGCGGAGCCAGCCGTCACGCATCGTGGGGCCGACTAGTTCCTCCTCGCCGACGTAACCGTCCATGAGGGTACGCGACCTGACGCATATTTCGCCGGTCGCTCCGCGCTTGACCGCCTCGTCGGAGTCGAGGTCGCGGATTTCCATCTCCACCCAGGGAAAGGGGCGGCCGACGCTGGACAGGAGTTCCGGTTCGCAGTGGTCCAGTGGAGTCAGAGTGCACATGCCGCCGGCCTCGGTGCTGCCGTAGAGCTGGGCCAGGGCGGGTCCGAAGACGCGTGCGGCCCGGGCGATGCGGGACGGGGCGGCGGCCGTACCGCTGTAGAGGACCTGGCGCAGCGCCGGGAAGACGGCGTCGTCGATGCCGGGCTGCTCGATGAGCCGGTAGAGGTGGGGCACCGCGAGGTACACGTCGGTCACCCGCTGCTCGGTCAGCGCGTGCAGCACGTCGTCGACGTCGAAGCCGTTGTGCAGCACCACCGTGCCGCCCGCGGCGAGCGCCGCGTCCGCCATCGTCGCCGTGGCGTGGCTGACCGGTGTGACCGACAGGAGTGTGGGCCGGTGGTCCGGTGCGGAGACGCCGAAGGACAGGTCGACGAGCCGGCCCCGCACTCCGAAGGAGCGGCGCACGAGCTTGGGCCGGCCGGTGGTGCCGCTGGTCAGGTCCACGACCGCCGGGTCGTCCGGCGCGTAGGGGGCGGCCGGGGGCAGGTCCACGGTGCCCGGTACGGCGTCGTCACTGGTGAGCGTGACGAGTGCGGTGCCATCGCGGTTCTCGCACAGAGCGCGGCCACGGCGGACGTTGGGGCCGTCGACCACCAGCACGCGCGCGCCGGTGGCCCGCAGCAGCCGGGCCTGCTCGGCTGCCGGCAGTTCGTCCACGTCGGACCGGGCGTTCATGGAGCGGATATGGGTCACGGCGGCGCCGAGCAGATGGACGCCGTAGCGCGCGGCGAGCATGGCCGCGCAGTTCGGTTCGGTGAGTACGGCCACGGTGTCGCCGGGGCCGATTCCCGCCCGTGCGAGGGAAGTTGCGGCGCTCGTCACGGACCGGTGGAAATCGGCGGCGGTGACGTCACCGTTCCAGGAATGCACGGCGATTCTCTCCGGGTCCTTCTCCAGCCCCTCCAGAATGCGCAGAACATAGTGCCGGGGCTGTGTCGTGTGGCTGTTCAGCGTCTGCCCCGTAGACATTCCCGTCCCATCTTCCGTCGCGGCACATCAAGTGATCAGCAACAATCCTGGAAGGGCGGGGACGGCACACGCAAGCGTCCCGCCGAGGCGGATGACAATCATCATCAGCTGCGAAACAAAGGTAATTCGACGACCACTTGAAGCAATTCTGGCGGCCCCATGACCAATGTCATGGACCAACTGATCCTCGTCATCGGTCTCTTGCCACGGGTGACGGCCGCCGCACGACCATAGGAGATCCGTATCCACGATTTCGGAGGTCCAGCATGCGACCTGGTAACCCGTGGCGGCCCGAAGTCGAGTACCTCGTAGGCTTCCGGGACGACGTCCGGGTCGGGTTCGACGCCACGTCGGTCAGCCTCGCCACACCCGTGAGCACCTTCGCCGTCCGGCTCCCCGAGGGGGGTGTCCGGGACGCCCTCGCCCGGCTTGCCGGTGACCTCGTCCCCATGGACAAGGCTGTCGACGGACTCGGCCCCGCCGAACGCGTCCAGTTCCAGCGCCTGTTGGGCCGTATCGGACGTCTGCTCGTGCGGGGCGTACGGATCGACGGGCGAGAGCTGATCCGACTCGAGCAAACCGCGTACGACGCCGCTCCCGAGGCCGCGGACGTACGACCGGGCAGCCTGGTGAGGTTGTCCCGGTTCGCCCTGTGCCGCACCAGGTCCGGGACGTTGGTGCTGGAGTCACCGCTGGCCAAGGTCAGGGTGCTGCTGGTCCACCGGGCCGCCCGGGCGCTCGTCGCGTCGCTCGCGGCCGCTGTGCGCGTCGGCGATCTCGCCGAGTCGGCCGGCGGCGAACTGACGGCGGATGAGGCCGGCGCGCTGCTGGGCCTGCTGGCCGGCGCCGGATTCGTCGAAGTTCGTTCACCCGGCGAGGAGTTCGACGGGGCCTTCGAAGAGGGCTTCGACAAGGAGGAGGACCCGACCCTGCGGCAATGGGACTTCCACGACCTGCTATTCCACTCGCGCATCCGCAGCGGACGGTTCGACGAACCGCTGGGCGGCGTGTTCCCGCACAAGGGGAAGCTCGCCCCGCGCCCCGCGGTCAAGCCGCCGCCCGACGGGCCCTCGGTCGCCCTGCACCGCCCCTCGCTGGAAGACGTCACCGGGCGCGATCCCCGCCTGACCGCGGCGCTGGAAGGCCGCAGGTCGTTCCGCAGCTACGGCGAACAGTCGCTCACCGCCGAGCAGATCGGCGAGTTCCTCTACCGGGTGGGCCGGGTCAGGACCCACTTCGTCCCGTCCGAGGGCGACGAACCGGGCGGCGAGATCGTCTCGCGCCCCTATCCCACCGGCGGCTCGGCCTTCGAGCTGGAGCTGTACCTGACCATCCAGCGGTGTACGGGCATCGATCAGGGCATCTACTACTACGACCCGGTCGGGCACCGGCTCGTCCTCGTGAACGGCGATCCCCTCGACCGCAGGGCGATGCTGGAAGTGGCGTCCGCAGCGACGTCCAGAGAGGCCGACCCCGACGTCCTGCTCACGATGACCTCCCGCTTCCAGCGGCTGTCCTGGAAGTACAGCGGCATGGCCTACGCCACGACCCTGCGGCACACCGGCGTGCTGTACCAGACCATGTACCTGGTGGCGACGGCGATGGGGATGGCCCCGTGCGGTCTGGGCATCGGGAACGCCGACATGTCGGCGCGTGTCCTCGGCCTCGACTATCTGCAGGAGTCGTCCGTGGGCGATTTCATCCTGGGCAGCCGGCCGCCGGGCGACCCCGGAATCTGGGACCGGGAACAGGGCTGGAAATGGGTCAACGACCCGGAGTGGGCGGCATGGGCCGGCTCGGAGTTGCGCCGGACCTGAACGAACGGACGGAAATTCGGAATGATGCCCCCACCGATTCGGCGGGGGCATTCGCTTCCCTTTCGACGGAACTCAGAATTCCACTTCCCCGCTCGTGATATCAGTAATCGCGCACGTGACAATTGTCAATCGAAGGCGCCGCACGGTGGTTTCCGACCAGTAAATTCGAAATAGTTTCCTTGTGCGGCCATCCGGTCACACAAGGAAACTGTTGAGGAGTTCTCAATGAACACCGTCTCGGTTAACTCTGCCGACATCGAGCAGGTCTTCGACTCGTTCGACGTGACCGAACTGGAGGTCCTCGAGGTCTCGCAGGGCGTGGCCCTGCCCGAGATGGGCGCCTCCGGCGGCAACGGCGGTACCTCGTCCTCCTCGTCGACCTGCTCTTCGTCCACCTGCTGACGAAGGCCGATCGTCTGATCCGGTGAGACGGACGGCGGTGTTCACCCCGAGAGGTGAACACCGCCGTCCGTCCGGGACCGGGCCCGTGGCTCAGCCCCGGCGGGCGACGTGCAGCGCGGTGGCCCACAGGACGGCGGCAGCCCCGAATCCCAGCAGCACACGGACGTTCGCGGCGTCGATGCCGCCGGCCAGCGTCAGGACCGCGACCAGCGCCAGGGCCATGAGCAGCCCACCGGTCCACCAGTACTGCGGCTGCGCAAAGGACCGCGCGAGCGGGAGGAAGTGAAGCCCGACGATCAGGCACACCGCGGCGGGAACGTAGAGCCACAGGCCGAACCGACCGAGAAGCAGGATCGCCGCGACGACCGCCACGGTCTGACCGATATTCACCTGGCCGAAAACCCGGAAGCTGTTCGGCGCCACCCGGCGCATGCGCCGTTGGCCCGGCAGCGCGCCGAACCGGATGGTGAGGGTCACCGCCGTGACCGCCACGGCTACCGCCAGCGCGACTATGCAGAACAACGCCGGCGCAGACACCCGAGGCATCAGTCCGGACACCCCCAGGATTTCCCACATCGATGCGAAAACGGACATGATGACCGCGCCCTGCACGGGCCGGTTTGCGCTCAATTTTCGGCTGCCGGATTCATTGATCACCGGCCCAGCCTACCGCAGCGCTTCATCCCGAAATGCAGTACAGGTGTCATGAAGCACATGACGCTTGTCAGGAAGTAATCGGCAGTCCTTTTCTGATCGCATTCGATTCTTGAAAGATGAGTGCCCATGAGTGCCAATGCGCCAGAAGACCACCCCGCAGGAGTCCGGCTCTTCACCAGGGCGCCGGTGACGCTGGGATGGCTCTCCAGGTCCGTGGTGCCCCTCGCCCGCGCCGTGCGCGACAGCGGGGGCGCCGTCGTACGGCTGCGCCGGGGATGGCTGCACGGCCCGCACGTGGACATCATCGGCCGGGGTGCGCTGGGCCAGGAACTCCCCTGGGAGACCCTCGCACGGCAGCTGGACGCCGGTCCCCTGCCCGGGGACCGGGCGCTGGATGAAGAGACCTATCTCGCACAGGCACGGGAGTTCGGCCGGCTGGAAGCGGTGCCGCCGCCGTATCTTCCGATGCGCGAGCACGGGGAGGTCGAGTTCCTCGGCCCGGACGACGTGGCCCCGGGCGACCCGCTGCTGCATGGCCTGCGGGAGGCCGAGGTCGTGCATGGAGTGCTGTGCCCGCCGCTGATGAACACGATCGAGGAACTGACCCGGGATCCGTCCCTGGCGACCACCCGTCTCGCCGAGGCCTTCGTCGCGCTGGGCGACTCCTACTTCCTGGGGCTGGCCCACGGCGCCTTCTCGTTCCGCTCGCACGCCGAGGCCTTCCTCGCCTGGGCTGCCCCCAGCAAGGACATGCGCCCGGTGTTCGCCACGCGCCTGGCCAAGGAGGCGCCCCTGCTGCGCACCGTGGTGGAGCAGCGGCTCGCGGGGGAGGTCGGCCCGGCTGCGGCCGAGTGGCGTACCGCCTTCGCCTACGCCACCGGCGCCCTGGACAGCGCGGTGACGGAGGGCCGGCTGACACCCGCGATGCTGGACGCGGTCACCGCCTCCGTGGACAACACGGCCATGGGCCCGCCCACCGCGCCCGAGGTGGTCCCGCAGGGCAAACACCCCGACACGGCGTTCCACCGGGCCACCGCCGAATCAGGGGTGATCGACAACCCGCCCCCGTGGTTCGCCGCGTACCGCATGCTGATCAACCTCTTCTACCAACAGCTGCCCCTGCTCACCGTCTCCCCGATCCAGCGGTACTACATGTGCTACGCCCTTGCCGAGACGATCGACGAGGTCGTCGGCGAGACCTGGCAAGAGCGGCTGGCCAAGGGGCGGGTGCGGTGGGCAAGGGCCCAGGAGGCCACCCGATGACCGCACTCGAGACGCCGGCCGTCATCGCGCCGCAGTCGGCCCGCTCGACCCCGCACCGGGAGCCCCTGTGGCTCCTGCGCATCAATCCGCTGCTCCGCAGCCGTCTCGGGGATCCCGGGCTCAGGGACCTCCTGGCCCGGCTCGCGGAGGCCGAACGCGCGGTGCGGTCGGCAGCCGAACGCTGCTCCGAGGAGCTCTACGCCCTCATCGGCACCACGGCCGACGACGGAGCGCGCGGCCGACTCATTGCCGTACGCCGTGCCGTCCACAACGACCGGCCCGTCAAGGACGTCCCTTCGGCGGCGCCCTCGGTGTCCGGGTGGCTGCGGGCCACGGAGCTGCGCCGCGGACTGCGGGAGCAAGTGGCCCGTCACTACGAGCAGGCGGCGGACCGGGAGCGCCGGACGCTCGCGGACCTGCTCGGCGACGAGCACCTGCGCCGGTCGCTGGCCCTCGTCTCCCCCGAGGTGTACGAGGAGTCGGAGCGCTACCGTGCCGCGGTCGCGGGTCCGGACCGACTCTCCGCGCGCAGCCGCAAGTCGGAGCGGGGACTGATCCAGTACGTCACGCGGGCCATGGTGCGCACCAGCCCGCTCGCCCGCTTCACCGCCGTCGGCATTGCCCGGCCCGGGACCGGCGGAGTCGACCCGGGCGAGGTGGGCTTCGACGGCGCCACCGCCTTTCCGGGCCTGGACCGCGTCATGCTGGCCTACGTCCTCGGCGGCCTCAGCCCGGCTACCGGCGCCGCGCTGCTGAACGCCTGGGTGGCCCTGTCCCCCACCTCCGCCCTCGACGAGGGCCGGGACACGCTGTACTTCCTGCGGCCCACCGAATCCGGCTTCCAGCGGCTGTCGGCCCCGGTCAAGGGCGTCGTACGGGCGCTGGTCGACGCGACCGTCATGGGCCCCAGGCCGGTGCGCTCGGTGGTGGCGCACATCGCCGCGCAGACGGGGTGTGCTGCGCAGGACGCAGCGAAGGCCGTACTGCAGGCGGTCCACCAGGGCATCCTGTGCAGCTACGACGAACCGGAGGACGGGGCCGCCGAGCTGTCGGCGCTGCTCACCCGGCCCGGGACCCCGGGCTTCGCGCTGCTGGACGACGTCAGGTCCCGGCTGCCGCGCTTCGCAACCGGGCCCGCCGCTGACCGCAGGGCCGAACTCCGGGCGATCGAGAGGGACTTCGAGCAGCTCAGCCAACAGGCCCGGCGGCCCGCACGGGTCACGGTCGAGGAGGACTACGTCCTGTCCCCGCTCACCGTCGACTCCAGCCGCTGGCGGCGTCCGCTGGCCGACGTCGGCGCGACGGTGGAGCTGTTGTCGGTGTTCGACTGGCTGCACGACGTCCGCGTGATCACGACGGCCACGTTCGTACAGCGCTTCGGTGCCGGAGCGTCCGTTCCTCTCACCGAACACGCCGAGTCCCTGGTCCAGGAAGTCTCCCGGCGGGCGGCCGTGATGGGCGAGTCGTACGCCCGGGGCGACGCGGACGCGCTGCGCGGACTCGGCACCGCGGACGGCAGCCTGGAGCAGCTGTTCGCCCTGCGCCGCCGGGTGATCGAGGAGACACAGTCCCGCATCACGAAGGCGGTGGACGGCGGAGAGCCCGACATCGCACTGCCCGCGCAGGAGGCCGTCGAACTGACCGCAGACCTGCCGCGGCGCATCCGCCAGGACCCGATGAGCTACGGGGTCATGGTGCAGGCCGCGGGCGACCGGCTGGTGTTCAACGACGGGCTGCCCGGACACGGCATGCTGTACGCTCGGTTCCTGGACGCCGACCGGAAGCTGGGCGGCGATTCCCTCCCCCACCTGGCGCGGCGGCTCCTCGACCGGTACGCGTGGGACGGCGCCCGCGTGGTGGAGGACCTCGGGCTGCACCGCCTCAACGTGAACGCCCATCCAAGCATCCTGCCGGAAGGGCTGCGGCCCGACGACTGGTTCTCACTGCGCCTGGTGCACGACACGGAGTCCGACACGCTCGCTGTCGAGGACGCCGACGGACGGCGCATCCGAGTGCTGCCGCTGGGCACCGGCCACCCGGGACTCTTCCCGCCCCCGCTGTCCCTGGCCACGTCCCTGTCCACGGGGGGCCGGCTCAACAACGACCTGCTCGACGGCTGGCACCGAGCACAGCCCCGCGACCGGCGGCACACGCTGATGTGCCCCAGGATCTCGATCGGCGACGTCGTCCTGGCCAGGCGCCGCTGGTACGGCGGCAGGGAGTTGGCCTCGGCCGTGGGCGCCGGGCCCGCGGAGCACGAGCGGCTGCTGGCGCTGACCGCCTGGCGCGCACACCACGGCGTTCCCGAGGAGATCGTCGTCAAGACGGCGTTCGGGCAGGACTCGCCGCGGACCCTCGACCCGGCCGACGTACTGCCCCGCCGGCTCCAGCACAAGCCGCAGTACGTGGACCTCTCCAGCGCGCTGAGCACCCGGGTGCTGCCGAAGATGCTGGACCGCCGGGCGACGCAGGAGGAGGCCGTCAACTACCTGGAGGAGGCGCTGCCTTCGGTGGTCGACGGGACGCACGCGCAGGAGTGGGTGGTGGAGATCGGACGCGCCCCGGGCGGCCTGTTCCAGTACGAGGGAGACAACCGATGAGGATGAGAGCAAGGCCGTATCTGCACTGCGCACCGGTGCCGGGCGGGGTGTACTTCAGCGGCGCGCGGGCCCAGTTCGTCCTCAAGGGCTGGGACGGGCTGTTCAAGGTCGCGGACGTGTGCGTCCCGCTGCTCGAACGGGGCACGACCGAGGACGAGTTGGTGGCGGCGCTGGGCACGGAACGGGCGCGGCCCGTGGTGCGGCGGCTGACGGGCGGGCTGCGCGAGCACGGCATGCTGCTGGACGAGAACGTCCTGAGCGGGGCCGGGCCGGGCAACGAGGACCGGGAGCGGTACGTGGGCTCGCTCGCCTATCTGGAATCGGTGTGCGCCGATCCGTATGCGGTCTTCGCCAGGGTCCGCGCCGCCCGGGTCGCCTTGTTCGGGCCGACGGACGCGGTACGTCCGGCTTCCCGGGGCCTCAATCGTGCGGGTGTCGGCCAGGTACTCACGCCGGACGTCGCCGAGCTCGGCGAGGTGGACGCCGTGCTGTGGTGCGGCACCGACGAGGAGCTGCGGGCCGGACGGTTCCGGCTCCACGGTGCCGGGCAGATACCGGACGGCGTGCCGGTCGTACCGGTCCTGCTCGACGACCGTGTGCTGCAGGCGGGCCCGGTCGTCCGGGACGCCGGCGAGTATTCGGTGCTGTCAGCTGTCCGCGGCAGGGTGCTCGGATGGGCGCGGGGAGAGGGGCTCGGGCCGGCCGCCCGGCCGGTCGCGGACGCGATGATCGGTGCGATCGCCGGACAGCTGCTGTTCGACGCCCTGGCGGGGATCGAGGAGGGCGGCGCGGCCCATGTGGTGCACGGCGCCGAACTCGTCGCGGAACGCGTCCTCCTCGGCGCCGCCGGCACAGTGGACGAAGAGCCCCGAACGCTCGACGCCGCACCCGCCGAACCGCTCCCGGACCCCGACGAGGCCATCGAGCGGGTCAACGCCCTCACCGCCCGCTGGAAGGGCCTGTTCACCCCGGCGCGCACGGAACAGATCCTCCCTCAAATGCCCTTGGCGGTACGGGAGATGGAGTCGCGGACCGATACCCCGGGGCGGATGACCATATGGGCCCCCGACCAGCGGTCCGCCACAGTCGGGGCCGCCCTTGAGGCGCTGCGGCGCTCCGGCACGACGGCCGAGGGTGAGACGAGTGCTGCCGGGCAGACGGTGGAACGCTGGCTTCTGGACGGGGTGTTGCGGCTACTCGCCGACGAGGCGGAGCCCGCGCGCACGGCTGATGCGGAGAGCGAGGAGACGGCCCGTATCCGGCGGATCCTGCAGGACCGGCAGCCGGAGCCGCTCACCGTCCACCTGCTGTGCGTCCCCGGCCTCGACTGGCGCCTGGCCCGCGTCGAACTCACCGATGAAGGCAAGGACTTGGGCACGGCCTGGGCTCCCGACGCCGACACCGCGGTGCGCGAGGCCCTGAGTACGGCCCTCGCCCGCGCCCAGGTGAACGCCACCGGTGACGGCGGGTCCGGTGTGCCCCTGCTGCGCACGGACTCCGTCAACTCCGCGGACGAGGAGGAGATCCGCGCGCTGCGCGAGCAGATCGGCCGGATCGCCGCGGCACGGGGCGTCTCCTACGCGGGACGCCCCCTCCGTGCGGACCTCGCGCTCGGCGAGATCCCCTTCTGGTCCGGCCCTGTCCGCGCCCGTCAGCTCACGCAGGAGCCCCGCCATGCGCGATGAACCGCAGTACGGCCCCGGCATGGCGGCGGCCCTCGACGTCTCCTGGGAGGAGACGCTCCGGCGGATCGGCGGCGCGGCGGGCGCCACGGTCGCGCTGAACCGCGGCTGGGACCTGGCCTGGGAGCGGGCGCAGTGGGAGAAGAGCGCCGCGAACGGCGAGGAACTCGTCTCGGTCCGGGTCTACGACGACGAGGTGATCGTCGGTCCGCGGTGGGTGCCCGGCACGGACTCCGGCTGCGCCGGCTGCGCCGAGGTGCGGGAACGCAACACCGCCGAGCATCCCCTGGCGGACACCCCGGAGGCACCGCGCGTCGTTCCGCGCGCGTCCCGGCCCCTGCTGCCCTTCCTGCTCGACGCCGCCCTGCAGAACCTGGCCGAACACCCCTTGCAACCGGGCGAGTTGTACGCGGTCGGCAGCCAGTACGTACGACGGCACCGCATCCCGCGCAGCTTCTTCTGCCCGGCGTGCGCCGACCACGGAAAGGTGCTCGACGACGACCGGCGGCCCGCCCCTCTGGCGCTGCGCGCCGAACCCCTCTCCCCGCAGGACCCGACGCGCGGCACCGGGGGCGCCCGCCTGGTGGAACCCGGCACCCTGCGCGAGCGTCTGCTCGACGCCCGCTACGGACCGATCCAGGTCATCATGCGCGAGTCCGACGTCCCGTTCGCCATGAGCATGTGCCTGGCCCCCGACGCCGCCGCCCCGGGGCACGGCCGCGCGGGCACGTTCGCCGAGGCCGACCCCGTCGGGATCATCGAGACCTATGAACGGCTCGGCAGCTTTCCCTTCGACACCCCGCTCCTGCTGGAGCGCAGCTACCGCAAGGTGTCCGGGCACGCCCTGGATCCGGCCACCCTGGGCGAGCACACCGAGCGGCAGCTGGCCCACCCGAGCTGCCAGGTCCTCCCCTACACCGCGGACACGCCCATGGACTGGGTGTGGGGTCACGACCTGGCCTCCGGCGAGCCGCGACTGGTCCCCGCCGAGGCCGGTTTCTACCAATACGAGCAGCGGTTCAAGCTCGCCCGGCACGCGGCCCGGGCGGCGCGCGTGACCGCACGGCAGGCGCGCGCGGAGGGCCGTACTCCCGAACCGGGCACCCTGCGCAAGTACTTCCACGACTCGTCGAGCGGCTGCGCGGCCGGAGCGAGCCTCGAAGAGGCCGCCCTGCACTCCCTGCTCGAACTCGCCGAACGCGATGCCTTCCTGCTGTCCTGGCACCGCCGGACACCGCTGCCCCGCATCACGAACGAGTCGATCACGGACCCGGAGAACCGGAGCCTCATCGACCTGATCCAGACCCGCGGCTTCGACGTGCACGTCCTCGTGGCGCGGCAGGACATCGACCTGCCGATCGTCTGGGTGCTCGTCGTGAACCGCCGCAATCCGTTCCCCGCCACGTACTCGTCCGGAGGCTCGGGAGCCAACCCGGACACCGCGATCCGCGGCGCCCTGCGCGAGGTCGCCCAGCTCGTCACCAACAAGGTGCAGTGGAACCGCGAAGAGGCCGAGGGGATGCTCGACGACCCCTGGAAGCTGGTGGAGCTCGAACAGCATCCGCAGCTGTACACCCTCCCCGAGAAGCTGTACCGGGTCACCGAGGTCCTCGGCGGCCCGGAGATCACCCTGAGGGAGGCCTTCCCCGGCTGGCCGGACATCCTGCGCCGGGCCTCCGGCGGCACGGTGCGCGGCGCCCTGGACCATGTACGCGGGCTGTACGCGGACGCCGGGCTCGACCGGATCGTGCTGGTGAACCAGACCACCCGCGAGCACGCCGACGTCGGCGTCGCGGTCGCCAAGACCGTCGTCCCCGGCATTCTGCCGATGTGCTTCGGCCACGCGCAGCAGCGTCTGAAGAACCTCCCGCGTCTGACGGCCGCGCTGGCCGGAACGCCGGAGGAGAACCGGGAAATCCCCTATGACCCGCACCCGTTCCCGTGAGCGGCCCGCCGTGCGGTCGCGTCCCGAGGAGAGACGCATGAGCGAGACGACGACCGGTACGGCCCGGCGGGCCCCCGTGGACCTGCCGCCGCCGTTCGGCGACAACAACATCGAACGCGAGCCCCTATGGTACGAGTTCGGCGCCGGCTGCGACGAACCATCCGTACCGTCCTGGACCTGGGTGGCGGAACCGCCGATGACGTCGCACGTGGCCCCGCCCCCGCCCGTTTGCGTCCGCGGCGGACGGCGTACGGAACTGCCCCGGGGCACCGCGGAGTTGCTCGGCATGCTGCCCTTCCCGCACGGCCGGGCGGCCCCGTGCGACCCGGACGAGGCCCTGGCCCGTGCGCTCGTCGCGGCCTTCGGGGTGCAGTGGTCCGACCCGGAGAACGTCTACAACCCGCACCGCGGCTACGCCTCACCGCGCTGCCTCTACCCGGTGCAGGTCTTCGTCGACGACGGTGAGCGCTGGCACCTGCTCGAACCCGAGCGGCACGGGCTCACCGCGCTCACCTCCGGCAGTCACCGCGGACAGCAGCGACGCATCGCACTGACCGGGAGGTACACACGTATCCCCCGCGGCTACAAGTGGTTCCGTGGCTCCCTCGTGAACCTGGAACTCGGCATCACCCTGCGCTCCCTGGCGCTGGCACTCGAACTGTTCGGTCTGTCGGGCCGACTGGTGCTGCCGCACGAGGGTTCGGCCGGTCTGCTGGATGAACTTGGACTGGCACCCAGCTGGGAATGGTCGCTGCCCCTCGTGATCGAGATCGGGCCGGACGGTGCCGCCCGGCCCGCGGACGAGCCGGAGCCGTCAGGAGTGCCCGAGGAGCGCCCGGAGGACGCGGCGCTCAGGGACCTGGTGCGTGTCAACCGCGCCCAGGCATTCACCGACCCCGCGGCCCCCGTATCCTCGGCCGTTCCGGCGCATCTCCCCTCCGCTCCCGGGGCGTTCGAGGACTGGGCGGAGCTGATGTGGCGGCGCAACTCCGGCCGGATGCCCCGTGGTCTCCTTGGCATGAGCGGCCGACGCACCCGTATGCCCGCCGACTCCGTCCGGGACGCGATCCGCTGGCTCGGCGTACCGCCACCCGGCCCGACCCTGCGGGCCGTGTCCGAGCTGGTGACACTCACCGCCGTGGTCCAGGACGTGGAAGGCCACGAGGACGGCATCCACCGGGTGCGCGCCCGCGAGGCGGTCCTGCTCTCCGCGGACCGGACTGCGGCGGCCCGGTTGGAGGCGGAGTACGGGTACGGACTCAGCATGGACGCCGGCTGCGACATCCGGAACGCAGCGGCGATCTGGTTCCTGTCGGTGAAGCCGCGCGAGCTCTTCGAGCGTTTCGGACCCAACGGGTGGAGCGCGGCGCAGTACTACTGCGGCTGGGCCCTGCACGGCCTGTGCCTGTCCACCACGGCGTACGGGATGTTCACCCGCCCGGTCCGCGCCTTCAACGAGATACCGACGCAGCGCATCCTCCAGCTGGATCCGGACGAGATGATCGCCCTCGCCGCGGTGGCTGGTACACCGAGGCACCCGACTAATGCGCTGTTGGACATCAGAGTGTGACGGAGGAGAACGTCTTGATACAGCAGACAGAGCCTGGCCACCTGGAGTCCGACAGCGATACGACGGCCCCTACCCAGTGGAGTGCCTGGCATCTGCATCTGGCCTCGAGCGCACAGTCACTGCTGGACCGCGTGATCAACGACGTCGTCGCGCCGGCGGTGCGGTCGCTCGACGGCGCACCGTGGTTCTTCATCCGCTACTGGCAGGGCGGACCTCACCTCAGACTGCGTGTCGGTGACCTGAGCCCGGCGGAGTTCGACCGGGTGGAAGGGCTGCTGCGGGAGCGGTTGGAGAGCGCAGGCCGGCCGGCCGGCGGCGAGAACCTGGTCAGCGCGGAGGCCTACCAGGCCGAGGCGCGCCTCCTCGCGCGCAATGAGTACGGCAGTGACACGGACGTCCAGGCACTCACCGCCCCGGGCGTGCACCGGGCCGTTTACGAGCCGGAGACCGCACGGTACGGCGGGCCGGCACTGATGCCGCGCACAGAACGGCTGTTCCAGCTGTCCAGCGAGCTGATGCTCGCCCTCCTGCCCTACGTGTCGACGCCGCAGGCCCGCTCCGCCCTGGCCCTGCGCGCCACCGTCTCCGCGGCCGCCGCACTCGGCGACGAGAGAGAGCAGGCCGCCTTCTACGCCCACAGCCTGACGGCCTGGCGTGCCTGGGCGGCCGGGCTCGGCTGCACGGAAGAGCAGCTGGACCGGATGTGCCACATCCCCGAGGGCGCCGCCAAACCGGTCGATCCGACCCGGCACGGCCCCTTCGACGCCTGGCACGCGGCCCTGTCGGAGCTTGTCGAGGAGATCGGCACCACCACGACGACCGTCCCCGGACAGATCCTCGTCTCACACGTACACATGCTCCACAACCGCCTTGGCCGGACCCTCTTCGACGAACTGCGCACCTACGCCTGGCTGGCGGACGCTTTTCCGTCCGTGGATCCGGCTCACGGCGGCCAGCCATGACCGACCAAACGCGCATCGCCGTGGTCGGATCCGGTATCGGGGGACTGACCCTGGCCGCGGCACTCGCCGCGTCGGGCACACGGTGCGAGGTGTTCGAACAGACCCGATCCATGGCGGAGATCGGAGCGGGGGTACAACTCGCCCCGAACGCCGCACGCCACCTTCGCCAACTCGGGCTCCAGCCCATGCTGCAGGAGCGGGGCGTGGCCATCGAAGAGATGCGCGTGTACGGCTGGGCGGGCGGACTGATCGCCGGCACTCCGTTCGGCGCCGCGTGCGAGAAGCTGTACGGGGCGCCCTACTACGCCGTACACCGCGCGGACCTGCAGGGGGCGCTGCTCCGGCTGGTCGGACCGCGACCGCTGCGGCTGGGGCGCAGGCTGGAAACCGCCTCCCGGGACGGCGAAGACGTGGTTCTCAGATTCGAGGACGGGACCACTCATCGCGCGGACCTCGTGGTGGGGGCCGACGGCATTCACTCCGTGGTCCGGGAGTCCCTGGTCCGCGACGCACCGGTGTTCTCCGGTCTCGGCGTCTTCCGGGGCCTCGTTCCGGTCGACCGGTTACCGGCCCCGGCACGCGAACCGCTGATCAGGATGTGGCTGGGTCCGGGGCGTCACTTCGTGTGTTACCCGGTTGCCGGTGGACGGCTGATGAGTTTCGCCGCGATCGCCCCGCTCGCCGAAGCCGGAGCGGAGTCCTGGTCGGCGGCCGGCGACCCTGCGGAACTGGTGGCGGCCTTCGACGGGTGGCGCGGACTGGTGTCGGACATCACCCACGCCGTCGGCACGGTCCGCCGCTGGGCCCTGTATGACCGGCCGGAGCTGCGTAGCTGGTCTGCGGACCGGCTCACGGTGCTCGGCGATGCCGCGCACCCGATGCTTCCTTTCATGGCGCAGGGCGCGAACCAGGCCGTCGAGGACGCGGTGGAACTGGCCTCGCTGCTGGCCGGTGCCCGCCGCGATGAGGTGCCCGAGCTGCTCGCCAGGTACGAGAAGGCCCGCGCGCCGCGTACGGCAGCCATCCAGCAGGGCTCACGAGGTCATGCGGACACCATGCATCTGGCGGACGGCCCGCAGCAACGCGAACGGGACCGGGCAATGCGCCGGGCCGCGGGTCCGACCGGACTGCGCGAGCGCGCATGGCTCTACGGCCATGAAGCCGGGGCCCCCCGTCGTACGGGCTCTGCAGGAACGGGAGTGGTGTCATGACAGCCGCCGGTATGCGCGCGGCCGTGGTCGGGGCGGGGGTGTCGGGACTCGCCGTCGCCATCCTTCTGCGCCGACGCGGTGTGCGCTGTGACGTGTACGAGAAGTCGGACGCGCTCGGCGCGGTGGGCGCGGGAATCCAGCTGTCTCCCAACGGTGCTCGCATTCTCCATGACCTCGGTGCCGAGCCGTCCATTCGCCGAAGGGGTATCACAGCGCGCGCGATCGAGACGAGACGCTGGAACGACGGAACGCTCCTGTCCCGTGTCGCGCACGGAAACGTCTGCGAGGACCGGTTTCGGGCGCCCTACTACCTCGTTCACCGTGCCGATCTGCAGGCCTGCCTCGTCGACCTGCTGCCGTCGGGGCAGATACATCTCGGGCGGGCGGTGAGCGGTATCGTGGAACACGACGATCGGATGGAGCTGCGCTTCGCCGACGGTGGCTCGGCGACGGCCGACGTGGTGATCGGTGCGGACGGTGTGCACTCCGCCCTGCGCGGTGCGGTGGTGGACGACAGGCCGGTGTTCTCGGGTTATTCGGTTTACCGGGGGCTGGTACCGGCCTCAGCCGTGCCGTCCTTCGAGGACGATCCGCGGGTGATGTTCTGGTTCGGCCCCGGCCGTCATGTCACCTACTACCCCGTCTCGTCCGGACGGACGGTCCACTTCAGTGCGGTGTGTGCCGACCCGTCCGCGGGCACCGCTCCGCGCAGCTCGCCCGCCGACGCCAGGGACCTGCTGGCACAGTTCGACGGCTGGCACGAAGACGTCAGGCAGGTCATGTGCACAGCAAAATCGGTGACCCGCTGGGGGCTGTTCGACCGGAACCTGTCCGACCGATACCGCACTGGTCGCATGGCTCTGGTCGGTGACGCCGCTCACCCCATGCTGCCCTTCCTGTCGCAAGGGGCGAGTCAGGCGCTGGAGGACGCCGTCGTACTGGCGGACAGCCTCACCGAGTACATGACCGACGTGCCGGGTGCCCTGCGCAGATATGAAGCGATCCGGATGCCCCGTACGGCAGAGGTCCACCGGCAGTCACGGCTGCGCTCCAGCACATTCCACCTCTCGGACGGACCGCTTCAGGCCGAACGCGATGCCGCGCTGGCCGGCCGGCGGGCTCTCGATCACCTCGACTGGCTCTACGGGGACGCCATCCGGTCAATACACGCTCTGGCCGGGCATTAACTGCTGCCCCGCCCCATGTCGGTGTGTCGACCCATTGGCCGTCATTCGGGCCTGGGGTCCCAGCGGAAGCGTCGGACAGCCACCAGTGCGCCGAGGACGCCCCACGCAGCCAGCACCCCCAGCTCCTTCCACTGGTAGCCGCCTCCGTGTGTGAACGGAGCGAGCATGGCCTCGTTGAACGGCTTGACCGGAAGCAGACCCGCGATGGTGTTCAGCACACCGGCGTGTATGGGGAAGTAGCTGCCGGAGATGAACACCAGCGGAAACTGGATGAACTGTACGAGCGCGGGGGCTGCCTCGGCACTTCTGACCAACGACGCGACGCCGGCGCCGAGGGCGCAGAAGCTCGCAGCACCCAGTACCAGCGTCAGCGCAAGCGCCGTCCAGTGGGTGGGCAGTGCCACCCCGTAGAGCGCGCCCACACCGATGACCAGGACGACGTCGACGAGGCTGACCAGCACGCAGTGCACCAACAGGCCGACGAAGTAGACCCAGGCCGGCAGGGGAGTCGCTCGCAGCCGCTTGAGCAGGCCGGTCTGACGCCGCGTCGACAGCACGATCGCCAACTGGCCGTAGCAGGCGCCGAGTACGGAGACTGCGGCGATCGTCGGCGTGTAGTACTCCATGCCGGACATCCCGAAGAAGAAGTCCTGCTTCTCGTCTCCCCCGAACACCGCTCCGAAGATCGTGACGACGACCACGGGCAGGAGAAAGGTGAAGATCACTGCTTGCGGGTTGCGCCAGAAGGAGAGTTGCTCGTAGCGGATCTGATGGATCAAGAGGCCGACACGGCCACGACCAGGAAATTCGCCACGACGGAGGTCGGGCTCCTGCTCCGGTGACGTGTTTGGCGCGTCGGCCGTGGACGCAGGGGACAAGGCGGTCATGAATGGCTCCGATTGGGGCGATGCCCTCGTGTGGCGACGGACTGCTGGGACGGCTCACGTTCGAAGGAACGGGTGATCTCGAGGTAGACGTCCTCGAGGGAGGGCCGCTCGACGGTCAGTCGCTGGAGCGTCGTGCCACGGCGCAGGGCCCAGTCTGTGAGGGAGTGCAACACCGCTGTCGGCTCCTCCACCTCGATGGTGACCAGGGCACCCTCAGTGGCCGTACTCGCCCGCACCGGCAGATCCGACACCTTCGTCCCCGGCGGCAGCTCGAAGCGAATCCTGGCGAACGCGCTGTCTCTCCCGCCGAGCGTGGCCGGTGTGCCCGACTCGACGATTCGTCCGTCCGCGATGACAGCCACGGAGTCGGCGAGCGCCTGCACTTCGTCCATATAGTGCGTCGTCAGCACGATGGTGGTGCCGGAAGCCCTCAGGTCCTGCACCACCTCCCAGGCACTCCGCCTGGCACTGGGATCGAAGCCCGTGGTGGGCTCGTCGAGAAACAGCAGACGAGGATCTCCGACAACCCCCATTGCCAGGTCCAGACGGCGCTTCTGCCCACCGGACAGGTCCTTGACCTTGGCGGCCCGCTTCTCGCGCAGACCGACGAGCTCGATGACCTCGTCGACGTCACGGGGAGCCCGGTAATAGCCCGCGTTGCGTGCGATCGTCTCGCGCACGGACAGATACGGCTCCACCGCTATGTCCTGCAGGACCAGACCCACCCGTTCGCGCAGACGACGGCTGTCGCCGGGCAGCCCGGGGTCCAGGCCGAGCACCTTTACCCGGCCCTTGTCCCGGCCGCGGAAACCCTCGAGGATCTCCAGCGTCGTCGTCTTGCCCGCGCCATTGGGTCCCAGCAGGGCGAAGATCTCACCCTCCGTCACAGTGAAGTCGATTCCGCGCAACACCTCGTGGCTTCCATAGGTCTTCTGCAGACCTTCCACAACAACCGCCGTCATCGTGGTCGCTCCAGTTCCCTCACGTTGCTCCTCCTTGCCTGCTTCACTTGCCGGCCTCTGAGCTGCCGGGCATGCCTGACCGTATGGCTGAGGCCATGCCCGGCAGGAGTGGCCGCTCGGGATCTGGTGACGTGCGTCATGAAAGCAGCGACAGTTGTCAATCACGGCAGATCCGCTGCTCGACGGTGGCGGTGTGCACCGTTCCGAGTGCGGTAGGCAACTGTGAAAGCACCGCCGAAGCCACCTACGCCGGCAGACAGCGGGCCCGCTGTCGCCAAGGCCAGGAAGACAGCTCCCATCGCGAGGTGCTTGGCCGCTACCTGCACCACCGCTGCACGGCTGTCCACCGCCCGTCCACCGGAGACCGTTCACGTGAGCCAGCATCAGCAGTCGGAACACGTAAAACCCCAGTTCAGGGGGCTCAGCACCTGGGTCCCGTCACGGAAACGGTACCTCCGACCTACGCATTACGATGCACAGACCGCAGGTGCTTGATTTACCCGAATTTCAAGGTCACCCAAAAGAAGAAAGCCCCAGGTCAAAGGCTTGACCTGGGCTCACCATGGAGCCGCCTTCGGGATTCGAACCCGAGACCTACGCATTACGAGACCGTGAGCGTTCGTGTTGCGTGGTGCCGGGTCGTGCTGCCGAGTGATGTTCTGCCTGATCAGAGCACATGCGACTGGTTGACCTGTACTGCCTCGTATTGCGTCGTCCAAAGGCGTCCGGCCACCGGCTGGCTACCGGGACCGTCAGGAGGCCAACTCATCAGGGTTGTTGGTCTCCAACAGATCCTCCTGCGAGTGGTCGTCGACTCCTAGAAAATGGCCTCTCAGGAAGCCTCTTCGACGTAGACGGTCCCGGACAGAATCCTTTTCGAGCCCCACACGAGGTTGTTGTAGACGGAGCGGCACTTGTCCGCGACCTCCCGGCCCTTGAGGCTGTACTCCGTGTCGCGGCTCCCGGAAGTGGTGAACAGCCAGATCCGGGCGGCTCCGCGGGTCATCCGCCGTCGGGTGAGGCCCCGGCCGCTTCCCGCAACAGCAGGGGGAAGCGCCCGCCCAGCTCCCCCTCCACCCAGGCCAGCCGACGGATCAGCAGCTCGTCGCGGTCAGGGTGGCTCTCGGCCCGAAGCCGCATCAGCAGGGTCCGCAGGCGCAGGAGGACCATCGGGGAGTTCACGGCGGCCGCGATGACATCGTCGAGGGAGGTGCGCAGGAAGTCCTCCCAGCCGGGCAGCTCGACCACGACGCGTACCGCGCCGTCGGGGCCGGTGACCTGCAGGGGGCGGCCACTCTGGGCCGCGGCGGGCCCGCCGAGCAGGTCTTCCAGGCAGTCCAGGCACTGAACGGCGGTGGCGGGGTCGTTCACCGCCGCGGACAGTGCCCGCAGGGCGATGTCGGCCAGCAGTCGGAAGGCGAGCTGCGGGTCCTGTTCGAAGGTCCGCTCGGTGCCGGTGACCAGGGCGTCCAGCACGGCGGAGGCCGGAAGCTGCGCGCCGTGCACGTCGGCGATGGTGGCGCCGTGCGGCAGGGTGTCGCCCGGCAGGCTGTGCAGAACGACGACCGCGTTCGCCGCCTGCGCGGCAGCGAGCAGCCGGACGGTGTCGACCTGCTGCAGCACCGTCAGAGGCCTGGGCCACGTGAGCGTCGAGTACAGCGGGGGCAGTGGCCCGGACGTTGCCGGGGCCGAGGCGCCGTCGTGGGGGTACAGGGCATCGAGGATGATGCGGCCGCGCTCCGTGATCGAGTGGAGGACCGGCGCGAGCTGGATGGCGGCGAAGGCCCGCAGTTGCAGCGTCCGCAGCAGCGCCAGCATGACGAGCAGCAGAACTCCGGCGACGACGGGCACAGCGACCGACACATCGGTGCGGGAGCCGATGGCGAGGGCCGCCGTGATGCAGAAGGCCGCCAGGCTGATCGCGAAGGCGAAGGTCCGCCATACGATCGGCGCCTCTCGGAACAGTGTGAGGCGCGGCGTGAACGTGGTGTGCGCCCACTGCACCACCAGGAACAGGAGCGAGAAGATGACAGCCGTCGCACCGAGCACACCGAAGCCCAGCCCCAGCAACATGTCGGTCACCTGACGCGCCGGCGCTGTCGGGCCGCCCGTAACACGCGGCACGGCCAGGCCCAGACCCAGGCCCACAAGGGTGAACAGCAGCTGTGTACGCCCGGCGCGCAGGCGGCGCCTGCGTTGGAGGGGGGTCTGGCTGATCCGGGACGCCATCATCACTCCAGCAGCGACTGGCCGCCGACGACCGCGCAGCCGGGCCGCTGCTTCACAGCCCCGCAAGCCGACCGCCTGGTTCGAGCGATCACGGCACCGGTAGACGGCCGCAGCGCGGGCGGGAGACCGCGCGTCCCCCGATCCTCACCCGGCCGAGCCGAGGGCGCACCTCAGAGTAGGCCTCCGCCCAGCTGCCCACAGTCGTCATGGCCAACGCGATGCTGCTGCGCGGCCACCGCGCCGACGGGCTCGCAGACCTGGCGGGCCGCAAACTCGCCCAACCAGGCTGCTGCGGCAGCCTGGCGAGGAGGCTTCGCTGGTCGGCGGGTCAGGCTGCCGTTGCCGCGGTGTCCGGCTGCTTGGGCAGCCGTTGCGTGGGCAAGTGGCGGGTGAACGCGAAGCTGGCGAGGGTGATGCCGGCGGTGGCCAGGATGGCGGCTTTGAGGGCGGCGAGTTGTGCGTCGGCGTAGGCGTCCACGACCGCCTCGGCTTCGGACGGCGGCAGCGCGGCGGCCTCGGTGGCGGCCCGTACCTGGTCGGTGCTGACGAAGCTGACCCCGGCCTCGATGGTGGTACCGACCTGTTGGTGCACCGCGTCCGAGATCTTGGGGTTGTCCTCGATCCGGGTCGTGAATGCGTGCACCAGGGCCCCGATGAGGATGGAGCCGATGAGCGCGGTGCCCAGGGAGGAGCCGAGGTTCTGGGCGGTGTACTGCAGGCCGCCCACTTCGCTGCGGTCCGACTCCCCGACGCTGGACTGGGCTACGTTTCCCAGTTGCGAGGCGAGCAGTCCCATGCCGAGTCCCAGTACGGCCATTGCCAGCGCGAACGACAGATTGTCGAGGCGGGGCTCGATCGTGGCGAGCAGCCACAGGATGGCGACGAACAGCACCAGCAGCCCGGCCCGCACCACCGTCCGAGGGCCGGCGATCCTTCCGAGGAGCGGACCGCATATGGCGGACACCAGCATGGTGACCGAGACCGGCAGCAGCCGCAGGCCGGTCTCGAACGCGTTCAAGCCCTTGTACGACCTGCAGGTAGAGGGGGATGGTGAAGAACAGGCCGAGCAGGATGAGATTCTGGCTGAGCAGCATGGTCAGGCCTGCGCGCAGCGGGGGGATCGCGAACAGCGAGAACCGCACCAGGGGATCGCGTCCCCGGGCTTCCTATCGTCTCTCCCACGCCCGGAGCAGATGGAGGACGACGGCTCCCGCGGCGATGACGAACACGGTGAGGGAGAACCCGAAGACGGTGACCGGGGAGTTGCGGGGCCGTAGCCATCCCCAGGAGCTGCTTTGCAGCACGCCGAGGACCACGAGGGCCAGGCCGAGTGCGGACAGTACGGCGCCGACGCTGTCGAGCCGGATCCGCGGCCCCGTTCGCGGGTGCTCCTCGACCCACCGGACGCAGCAGAGGATGGCCACCACCACGACGACCTCGGCGGCGAAGACCAGCCGCCAGGTCAGGTACGTCGTCACCCATCCGCCGACCAGTGGCCCGACCGCGATGCCCGCCCCTGACAGCCCCCCGATGACCCCGTAACGGCCCGGTCCCGGCCGCTGTAGGTCGAGGCCACGAGCGCGGCCAGGGCGGGCAGGACCAGTGACGCGCCGAGCCCCTCGATGACCGACCAGCCGAGTGTGAGCACCCACAGGACCGGAGCCGACGCGGTGAGCGCGGACCCCACGCCGTACACGACCAGGCCGATGACAAAGGCGCGGCGGCGTCCCAGCATGTCGCCGAGTTTGCCGCCTGTGATCATGAAGGCGGCCATGACCAGGGTGTAGAGGGTGATGACGGCCTGGATCGCGGTGACCTCGGTGTGGAAGTCCTTGACCAGCTGGCTGATCGAGACGTTCATTACCGAGGTGTCCAGCACCATCAGGAACTGGGCCGTCCCGAGGATGATCAGAACCCGCCAGCGCCTCACGGCGTCGCACCTCCTCATGTTCCGCCGCAGCCTCACGGCCGGGAGCGGCATCAGGATCCACCGGAGCATATATTTGGCCCCATATAGGGCATTCGGTGTGTTTGGTGGTGTCGAGTCACCCGTACGGGGGTGCCTCTCGCGCCGACCGGTCTACCGAACAGGACCGCCGCCGCGCGGCAGGCTGCGTGGCGCTCGTGTCCGCGCGCCCGGTGCCCGCCCGTTTCGAAGGAGGTGCCATGGCCGAAAGACCCGTTCCCGCACCGGAGCACGAGCCCGCTGATCCCCAGGAGATCCTCGCCGGTATCGGCGGCTCATGGCTCTGGACACTCGGCATGGCCCTCGCGACTTTGCTACCGGGCATTGTGGTGCTGGCCTGGCCCGACGAGACGCTGCACGTGCTGGCAGTCATCGTCGGGCTGCAGCTGCTGGTGGCGGCAGGGTTCCGTTTTGTGACGGCCTTCTCCCGGGACGGTGATCGCGGCGGCAGGGTGACCGCAGTGCTCGTCGCGGTCGTGTTGGTCCTGGCGGGGGTGCTGTCTCTGCGGCACCCCCTGCAGACGATCGCCGCTCTGTCCTTGATCGTCGGTGTCTGCTGGCTGCTGTCGGGCCTGCTGACCGCATTCGCCGCGATCGCCGACCGTGACCTCACCCACCGGGGTCTGGCCTTCGCCGCCGGCGCGCTCGCCATCGTGGCCGGAGTCGTGGTACTCGGCTATCCCGTGGAGTCGGCGGTGGCACTGGCACGGCTAGTGGGTCTGTGGCTCGTCCTGCTCGGCGTCGTCGAGTTGGCAGTGGCGATCGCCCTGCGCGCGGCGACCCGCCGGAACACCGCCGCCGACCAGCGTTGATCGCGGCGGCAAGCCATGCGGTCGCGTCAGTGCTGGAGTGCGGCCTTGAAGACCACGATGACCAACCCGAGGAGAAGGTTGACCGCACCCGCGACCAGGATCAGACGACGTGAGGCGCCGGCGCGAACAGCGGCCAGAGTCGCCCAGCCGACCTGCCCGGCCAGAGCGACAGCGAGCGCCAGCCATGCCATCCCCTGAACTCCCAGTCCGAGGAGCGGACTGATCGCCACAGCGACGGCCGGTGGGACGGCCGCCTCGACGATCGGCCGCTCGTCGGCGCACACGCGGCGAACCTCCTCCCGGCTCACGGCCTGCTGCACCAGCCGGGCTCCAAGGATGCGGGAGAAGACGTGCGCGGCCCAGAACACCACCCCCGTACACAGCAGCAGCAGAACGAGTTCCAACCGCGGAAACGAGCCGAGCGTGCCGGCTCCGACCACCACGGAGGCGGCGAGCAGCGAGCCGTATACCGCACCGCTGTAGTCGATGCGGGCGGCACCGGTCGACGGCCGAGGCCGCGAGTCCTGCGCGCGGGTGCGGTGTGTCACACCCTCAGGGTCGCCGAGCAGGCCGCGCTTCGCATGGTCACAGCGTGCGACGGCCGGGGGGAATGGCCGGCGCTGTCAGCCGGTGTCACGCCCCGCCGCGGCCCGTCCCACCGTCAGGGCCAGCTTGCGCACCCTGCGCCAGTTCATCGGCGGCTTGCCGCGTGGCACGCCGGGACGGTGACGGGGCAGCCGTACGCGCAGGGCGCCCGGTTCGATCCGGCAGCGTACGGGGGCGGGCAGGGTGAGGGCCTCGCCGTCGACACCGGCCGGGATGACGGGTGCGTCAGCGTCGACGACGACCTCCCGGGCGGTGACCGAGGCCAGCCCGGGCCCACGCCGGCCGCGAAGCATCGAGGCCGCCTGGACCGCGTTGTCGACTTTGACACCGAGCACTCCCAGGACGCCGGAGTCCAGCCGATCCCGGAGCCCTAGCCCCGCGGGATCTCCCATCCGGTAGGGGTTGTTGCTCACCAGGACAGCTTGGGGCCCGTCGATGCTCACGGAAGCAGCGTGCACCTTCAGGCGTGGGCCGCTGTGGCGGGTGAGCAGGTCCGGCAGCATCTGCAGGGTCGTACGGGCCTTGTCGTCGCGATAGGCCGGGCTCTGCACCACGGTCGCGTACGCGCCGAAGGAGGCGTTGTTGACGAAGACGCGCTCCCGGTTTTCGGCCGGGGGCGTCCCGTTTTCGGCCGGGGGTGTCCCCTCGCCTATGAAGCCCAGGTCGACGCGCAGCTCGACGCCGTCGGTGAGCGCCTGAAGGCACGCCGAGGGGTCCTCACGGTCGAGGCCGAGGTCCATGGCGAAATGGTTGCGGGTCCCGGCGCTGATGACGACGAACGGAACGTCACGCTCGGCCGCCACGCCCGCGACCAGGGCCTGCGTACCGTCGCCGCCCGCGACACCGAGCAGGTCAGCGCCGTCGTCGACGGCCCGCCTCGCCAACTCGGCCACGTCCTGCGGATGCGCCGGGTCCAGCACGACGACTTCGGCGCCCAGGGCCCTGGCCTTGTCCACCAGGTGGAACCTGCCGACCTTCCCGCCACCCGAGCGCGGGTTCATGATCAGGAAAGCGCGTCTTGCAGGAGCGACCGGGCGTTCCGGCATACGCGCCGGGCCGGTGTCCAGTGCCAGGGCTGTTCTGCCGGTGAAGACGGCCAGCGCCCACAGGGCCAGCGAGACGAGCACCACCCACAGCAGCCCGGCGGCCGCGTAGAGCACCAGGACGGCCACCGGTGCGGCTGTCGCCAGCATGAGTGCGAGTGCCCTGACCGCACCTCGGCGTGCGAGCACCCACCACACGCCGGCCGCCGTGGCGGCCAGCCCGGCCAGCCCCACCCCCACCAGCGCGACGCTCCGAACCCCGGCGACCACCAGCAGGACCAGAACCGCCGCCGTTCCCGCCACCAGTGCCAGGCGTGCGGCCCAACGCCTGTCCATGCGATCAGACCTCCCGTCGATTCAGCCGCTCCTCCCGTCTTCCATTCCACGGGCACGGTCCGCGAAGCGCATCACCCGGCGCGGGCGACCCGTCCCCGCGCCGTCGTGTGGCGATCAACGGCCGAGCACCTGACCATGGGAATGCCAACCAACTCCCCGACACGGTCCGGCTCACGCAGTGTCGGGACCGGAGTCGATGCCCGGCCAGGGGCCATCCGTCGCCTCCTGGGAGGGGAACGCATGCTTCCAGCCAGTGCCTCAGCCGCAGAGGGCGGCGAGAACACCGTCGTCCCCTCGTTCGGCTCGGCGGGAGCACCACTGGATCCGTCCGGGGACCCGCTGCTCGCGGCGACGTTCTCGGTCCCGGCCGTCGCCCGGTGCGTCGTCCGCAGACAGCGACTGCTAGACCGGCTCACCGATGGCACGAACGGGCCGCTCACCCTCATCACGGGCCCGGCAGGGGCCGGAAAGACGACCCTCGTCTCCTCCTGGACACAATGGGCGACAGCCCCCGGGCCGGTGGTGTGGGTGAACCTGGACTGCGACGACACCCCCGGTGTCTTCTGGGCCTACATCGTGGAGGCACTCCAACGCGGGCTTCTCGGGCTCACCGGTGACATCGTCCTGCCCGTCTGTGCCGGCAGCGTCGATCACTCACTGCTGGTCCGTCTCTGCTCCGCCCTGGAACGGCTGCCCGAGCCGGTGGTCCTCGTGCTCGACGGCCTGGACAAGGTGCCCGGCCGAGAGGTGGCATCGGGCCTGGGATTCGTCCTGGACCACGCCGGGCCGCGGTTGCGCCTGGTGCTCACCAGCCGGGTGGATCCCTTGCTGCCGCTCCACCGCTACCGTACCGAGGACCGACTTTGCGAGATCCGAGGCGCCGACCTGGCGTTCACCCCGCACGAGGTGGCCGTTCTGCTGCGGGGGCACGGCCTGGTGCCGGGCGGGGAGACCGTGGACGCCCTCACCAGCCGCACCGGGGGCTGGGCCGCCGGGCTGCGGCTGTGCGCCCTGGCCATGCGGGGGTCGGGTGACGCGGACGGCTTCGTCCGGTCGTTCACCGCCTCCAAGGACGCGGTTGCCGACTACCTACTCGCCGAGGTCCTCGACGCACAACCCGCCACGACCCGGGAACTGCTGCTGCGTGTCAGCATCCTGGACCGGGTGCACCCCGAGCTGGCCAACGCGCTGACCGGGCGCGAGGACGCCGAGCGGATCCTGACGGGGCTGACGCGTGCCAACGCCTTCGTCGAACCCATCGCCGACACCAGGTGGTGTCGCTTCCACCCGTTGTTCGCCGAGGTGCTCCATGCGCACCTGCGCAGCCAGCGGCCCGGCCTCGAACCAAAGCTGCACCGCCTGGCCGCACGGTGGTTCACCGGTTCCGGCCAAGCCGCCGAGGCCCTGGCCCACGCGGCCGCGGGCGGGGACTGGCAGTACGGCGCCACCGCGGCCGTCCAGGACCTGATGATCGGGCGTCTGCTGGCCGGCCCCGACGCCGAGGGGCTCGAAGGGCTCTTCTCGCGCATGCCCGAGGACGTCCCGGGAGCCGAACCGGCCATGGTCGCGGGGGCCTGCCACCTGTCCCGGGGCGACGCCGCGGGCTGCCGCGCGCACCTCGCGCGGGCCGAGCACCACCTGCACGGCAAGGGAGCACGGCCCACGCCCGAGACGCAGCTCACCCACGCCCTGCTACGGCTGCTGTCCGAACCGTACGAGCAGCAGCACGCAGGTGCAGACGCCTCGGCGGCGGCCGAGGAGGCGGCACGCCACGTCGGGGAACTCATGGCGCAGCTGCCACCATTCCGGATCAAGGAACACCCCGAGATCGAGGTGCTGCGACGCCACGGGCTGGCCTGCGCCCTGCTGAAGTCCGGACGCCTCGACGACGCCAGGACCGCGTTCACGGAGGCCGTACGGGCCTGCACGGCCGAAGCCACGTACCTCGTGCGGCATCAGTGCTTGGGGCGGCTCGCCTTGGCCGAGGGTATCGACGGGGCGCTGACCGTAGCGGCAGACCACGCCCGGTGCTCCCTCGCCGTCGCCGACCAGCTCTGCATACCCGAGCCCTGCCGTTCGGGGGCCGGTCACCTGGCGCTGGCCATCGTGGCGTTCGAACGCGGCGATGTCTGCACCGCGATTCACCACCTCGGTCCGGCCGAGGCGCTCTCCGACACCTGCAACGACCCGGTCCTGATGACCGAGAGGGCGATCCTGTGGTCCCGGGTGGAAGTGGCGCGGGGCCGGGGGGCTGCGGCCCTCGCGGCCCTGGACGAACTCGGCCCGTCCCTCCTTCTGTGGCCCGCAGGACGCCTGGCCGTCGCGCGCTCCACCACCGCCCTGGCCCGCGGAGACCACGCGGCGGCGATCTCCGCCCTGGACGGAGCCGAGTCCGGAGGTCCGTCCCGGACCGTCGCCCTCGCGCTCGCCCACCTCGCCGCCGGGCACACCAAGACCGCTCTGCGCCTCGTCGCATCGATCGACGACTCACCGGGGCTGAGCCTGCCCGATCGCGTACGGATCCGCCTGCTGCGGACCCGCGCCGCAATGCTGGACGGCGACCCTGCAGCCGCTCACGCCCTGCTCGCCCAGGCTCTGGACGCGGCACGCCCCGAACAACTGCGACGGCCTTTCACCGAAGCCGGACCCTGGATGCGGCATCTGCTCCACCGCTCGGACGGCCCACTTGGCGTACATGCCTGGCTCACCGCTCCGCCACCGGACCGCCAGGACGACCCGATCCTGACCGAACCGCTGACCGGCCGTGAACGCGAGGTGCTCGCGCACCTGGAGCAGATGATGTCCACCGACGAGATCGCCGCCGCCCTGCACCTGTCCGTCAACACCATCAAGACACACCTGCGGAGCATCTACCGCAAGTTGTGCGTCTCCCGCCGCCGGGAAGCGGTCGAGCGCGGCCGTGAACTCCGCCTTCTGTGAGCCGCCGGCCCTGCCGTGCGGTCACCTCCTGAGGGTGATGCCGTCCCGTCGCACGGCGGGCAACATGCGGGAAGACGGTTTTCCACGCGCGGGGAGGAGCGGTGGAGCACATGCAGTACGAGTTCCGTGTCACCGGCCACGTCTCCGTGGTCCTGGCCGAGGCGTTCCCAGAGCTGCAACGGGTGCTGGCTCCCCGGCAGACGCTGTTCTTCGGGGCGGTGACGGACGAGGCGCATCTGTACGGGCTGCTGAACCGTTTCCGGGATCTCGGCCTGCGCGTCGAGGAAATGCGCCGACTCGCGGACTGACGCCGGGAGCAAGGAGGAACCCCGTGACAACGACGCATCCGGCCCGCCATTCCACCCCGGCCGAGCGAGCCGCCCACGGCAAGGCCGCCCGCTCCCAAGTACCGCGTTCCGGCCATGCCCGGTTCGTACCGGGCGAGGAGCGGCCGGATCCCCTCGGCGTCCTCGAGCGCCAGTCCGCAACCCGCGTACCGGAGCTGGTGCCGATCCGCTACGGCCGGATGCTGGAGTCACCGTTCCGCTTCTACCGCGGCGCCGCGGGGATCATGGCCGCCGACCTCGGCCGGGCACCCCATACCGGCCTCACCGCGCAGCTGTGCGGCGACGCGCACCTGCTGAACTTCCGGCTGCTGGCCTCCCCCGAACGGCGCCTGGTCTTCGACATCAACGACTTCGACGAGACTCTGCCGGGCCCGTTCGAGTGGGACGTCAAGCGGCTTGCCGCCAGCTTCGCCATCGCAGGGCGGGCCAACGGCTTCTCCGGCCGGCAGCGCGACGCCGTCGTGCAGGAAGCCGTCCGGGCGTACAGGGAGCGGATGCAGCGCTTCTCCACCATGCGCACCCTCGACATCTGGTACGCCCGCGACGAGGCCGAGGACCTCGCGCACGTGGTGGCGGAACGGAGCGTCCGGCACAGGACCGACCGGGCCCTGGCTAAGGCGCGCACCCGCGACCACCTGCAGGCGTTCGCCAAGCTCACCCATCTCGTCGGCGGCGAGCGCCGGATCGCTCCCGACCCCCCACTGATCACCCCCCTCGGCGACCTGCTGCCCGGGGCCGAACGCGCCCACCTGGAGCGGAATCTACGGCTGCTCATCGAGCGGTATGCAGAAAGCCTCTCCTCGGAACGGCGCCATCTGCTCGGCCGCTTCCGCGTGGTCGACATGGCGCACAAGGTCGTGGGCGTCGGCAGTGTGGGCACCCGCTGCTGGATCTTCCTCCTGCTCGGCCGGGACGACGGGGATCCGCTGTTCCTCCAGGCCAAGGAGGCGGGGGAATCGGTACTCGCCCCGTACACGGGGCCGGGCGGATACGACAACCAGGGCCGCCGGGTCGTCGCCGGGCAGCGGCTGATGCAGGCCGCCGGCGACATCTTCCTCGGCTGGGAACGCGTCACCGGCACCGACGACCGGCAGCGCGACTTCTACATCCGGCAGCTGCACGACTGGAAGGGCATCGCCCAGCCCGACACCATGACCTGGGACATGATGCGGATCTTCGCCCGCCTGTGCGGCGCCTGTCTGGCCCGGGCCCACGCCCGCTCCGGCGACGCAATCGCCATAGCCGCATACCTGGGCACCGGGGATGCCTTCGACAAGGCCCTGGCGGAGTTCGCCGAGGCCTACGCCGACCAGAACCAACGCGACTACGACACGTTCGCCGAGGCCGCGCGCACTGGCCGCATCACCGCCGCAACCGCCTGATGCGACACCGTCACTCACCCGTCCCGGGCGATGCGGAGCAGCCGCGGCGGTGGCCACGGTGGAGATCACCGGCCGGCCAGGGTCGGTTCCGCGCGTGAAGGGAGGAGCCGATGGCCCCGTCCGACCCCTCCGCCGCCCAAGGCCCCGGCCGGCCCGAAGAGCAGGCCGCCCTGAGCGCCGCCGAACGTGAGGAGTACGACAGGCTGCGCAAGGCCGCCGCGGTGCCCCACCGGCGCCTGCGCTACACGGCAGGATCCGTCCTGCTGGTACTGGCCTTCCTCTTCGCCCCGCTCGCCGTCGTCGCCACTTGGGTGCACAGCACGGTCTCCGACACCGACCGGTACGTGCAGACCGTGGCACCCCTCGCCTCCGATCGCGCCGTGCAGCATGTGGTGACCGACCGGCTGACCAACCAAGTGGTCAGCAATGTCGACGTCAACGCGATCACCAAGTCCCTCGCCGCGGCTCTCCAGAAGGCCGGCGCGCCGCCCGCGGTGGTAGACCGCACCCCGGCGCTGGCCGGCCCTTTGAAGAGCGCGCTCACCAACGCTGTGCGCGGCGTGGCGTCGAAGGTGGTGACCAGCGACCAGTTCGCCCAAGTGTGGGAGGTGGCCAACCGCCGTGCCCACGCCGCGGTGTTGAAGGTCCTCACCGGCGAGGGGAGCAGCGCGGTGCAAGCGCGGGGGAACACCATCGTCCTGGACATCGGCACCGTCGTGGACAACGTCAAGCAGCGCCTGGTGGACGCCGGATTCGAGAAGGCGGCCGCCATTCCCTCGGCCGACCGGACCGTTCCGCTGCTGAAGACCGACAAGCTCCACAAGGCGCAGGGCGCCATGCGCCTGCTCGACGTCGTCGGCACCTGGCTGCCCGTCGTGGCCCTCGCGCTGGCCGCACTCGCCGTCTGGACGGTGCCTGCGCACAGGGTGGCACTGATGAGCGCCGCGATCGGGATCGGCCTGATGATGATCGTGCTGCTCACCGGGCTCGCGGTCATGCGCGGGGTGTATCTGGACTCCGTCCCCCCGGCCACGCTGCCAAGGGACGCGGCCGCCAGCATTTTTGACACGCTCGTCCGCTTCCTGCGCGAGAGCGCCCGTACCATCCTCGTCATCGCGGTGATCACTGCCCTCGCGGCCTACCTGTACGGGCCCGGCCGCGGTGCCCGCGCCGTACGCTCCGGCGCCGCCTGGAGCACCGGAGCCGCCGGCCGGGCCCTGGCCCACTCCGGCCTGCGCACCGGCAGCCCGGGCCACTGGCTGGACACCCACCGCGGCTGGACCACCGGCGTCCTCATCGCCGCAGGCGCGCTCGCCCTGCTGCTGTGGAACTACCCCACCCCGGCATCCGTAGCACTCATCCTGGGCATCGTGGTCTTCATCCTGGTGATTCTCGGCATTCTCAGCGCAGCGGCCGACAGGCCGGGCACGGGCTCCGAGGGCGCTGGGACCGGCGCCACGAAAACCCTCGACCGGTGACGGCGGCAGCGCATCGCGCCGGTCACCGGCCCGAACCGGGAGGCAGGCGATGAACTCCTCCCCGACGACGCGGAGGATCCTGGCCCCTTCACGCTGGTACGCCCGGCTGACCGCTGGTCGCCCGACGGAGCAGAAATCACCCACCACAGGCGATGCCTCGTATACCGGGGTGAGCTGTGCAGGAAGGACAGCACGCACGAAGGGAGAGCGTGAGATGACCGAGGAGAGGTCGGCAGCCGCTGGTGTCGCAGCACTCGCGCAGGCCGACACCCCCGTTTTCGAAACGATCGTCCAGATGACGACACCCTCGAACGGTCGGGTCTGAACCCCGAAACGTACCCCTAGTGCGCATCGCGACACCGGTGGCCATGGACGCTGCCCCCGCCTCCTACCTGCTCACCATCGGCGCCCAAAGAACTCGGTGTGCCGCCGGAGAAGATCCGGGGCACGCTCCTGGCCATCGCCCCCGTCGTCGGCAGTGCCTGTGTCGTATCGGCTGCCCGCAGCAACGGGGAGGCGTTCGGGCTGCCGCTGCAGGGCGAGACCGAGGACTGACCAACCCGGGACCGCCGGAATCTCACCCACGCCGGGTGAGGCGTCCAGCCCCGCGAATCACGCACGCTCGGACACCGCCGGGGGACACATGGATGGGAGAAGGCAATGGACAGTTCCGTGTACATGGCGTACGACTATCCGCTTCTGGGCGCATTCTGGACCATGATGTGGATCTTCCTGTGGGTCCTGTGGATCTTCCTGCTCTTCCGGATCATCACTGACATCTTCCGTGACGACACCATGAGCGGCTGGGCCAAGGCCGGGTGGCTCGTCTTCGCGATCGTTCTTCCCTTCCTCGGCGTCTTCGTATACGTCCTCGCCCGCGGCAAGGGCATGGGCAGGCGCGAGACGGAGCAGGCCCGGGCCAAGCAGCAGGCATTCGACACCTATGTGCGTGAAACCGCCCGGGGTACAGGAACGCCCAGCGAGATCGAGGAACTTGCGCAACTCTCGGAGATCCGCGCCAAGGGCGACATCTCCGATGAGGAGTTCCGCCGGGTCAAGGAGAAGATCCTGCACTGACCGCGACGGGGCAACCTCCCGCCGCTCCACCGGCTGCCGGACAGGAATCTCGAGCACTGCGTACCGGGCGAGCCGGCTCCCTGAACGTCCGCAGGCATCCACTTCAGGGCACCTCAACGAGCGGTCACCCTGCGCGGCATGTCCACCGTGGACGCCTGATCGGCCGCATGGGATGCAACGCGGTCAGCTCATGGGGGACTGGGGGGCAGTGACCCGGATGGCACTACCAGCCGGGCCTTGGGAGCATTGTCCCGGAGGAAAGCCATGAGCCACGACCCGCCAGTCTCTCCGTCGGAAGGGCCGACACCACGCAAGGAGGACGGCAGGGTGGACCGGCCTGGCGGTACGGACACGGCCGAGACCGGGGGCGGGGGCGACGCATCGAGGGAGCCGGGGGCCGAGCACGTCGAGCCATCTCCCCCGTCCCGCGCAGAGCCGTCCCCCGACTCCGGGAAGCGCCGCCGGCTCCTCCACGTCACGCTGCCCGGCTGCTGGGGCGCGCTCGTCCTGGCGTGCCTGTCCTTCACTCCGTCGCTGCTTCCCCGCGGAGGCATACTCCAAGGACTGATCTGCGGCATCAGCGCTGCCATCGGGTACGGGCTCGCCGTGGTCGTGGCCTACGTCTGGCGCGCTTTCGCCGACCGGGACGCGCGGAGCGCATCGCGCAGGTCTTGGCTCGTCCTGCTCCTCAGCGCGATCGTGCTGTTCGGCCTCTCGTTCGGGCTCGGACAGTACTGGCAGCACGAGATCCGCGCTCTCATGGGGGTCACCGACTACAACGTCCTCACCGCAGCCGCCTGCCCGTTCGTCGCGGCTCTCGTCTTCTACCTCCTGCTGCTGGCCGGGCGGGGGATCCGGAGCCTGTACCGTTGGGCCGCCCGCCTGCTCGGGCGCTGGATCGGCAGGCGAGCAGCACGGGCGGTCGGCTGGCTCCTGGTGGCGGGTCTGGCGTGGTCCGCGTTCACCGGGCTGCTGCTGGGCGGCTTCGTGAACGCGGCCAACGAGGCGTTCTCGCTGCGTGACACGCAGACACCGGAAGGCGTGCACCAGCCCACGTCTGCCCTGCGCTCGGGCGGGCCCGGTTCTCTCGTGCCGTGGGACTCGCTGGGCAGGCAAGGCCGTGCTTTCACCGGCAGCGGGCCGTCGGCCCGGGACATCGGCGCCTTCACCCACCGCGCGGCGCAGCAGCCCATCCGGGCCTACGCCGGGCTGGCGACCTCCGACGATGCGGAGACCCGGGCGGCCCGAGCCGTCGCGGACCTCGAACGGGCAGGCGGCTTCGAGCGCGAGAACCTGCTCGTGATGACCACGACAGGCAGCGGCTGGGTCGACCCCGCCGCTGTGGACTCGTTCGAGTACCTCGGCAACGGCGACTCGGCCACCGTGGCGATGCAGTACTCGTACCTGCCGTCGTGGCTGTCGTATCTCGTCGATCAGTCCAAGGCGCGCGAGGCCGGCCGCGAACTCTTCGACGCGGTCTACGACACCTGGTCCAAGCTGCCGCAGGACCAGCGTCCGCGGCTGTTCGTGGCGGGTGAGAGCCTGGGATCGTTCGGCGGTGAGACGGCCTTCAGCGGGGAGTACGACCTGCGCAACCGCACCGCCGGCACCCTGCTCGTCGGCCCGCCCAACTTCAACACGCTGTTCCGCGAGTTCAGCGATCACCGCGACGCGGGGAGTCCCGAAATCAAGCCCGTCTACAAGGAGGGGCGAACCGTCCGGTTCACCGACGACCCGGCCACCGGAATACCTCCGACGGACCAGCCGTGGGACGGTACGAGGGTGCTCTACCTCATGCACCCTTCCGATCCGATCGTCTGGTGGAGCCCCCAGCTGGCCCTCTCCAAACCCGAATGGATCGGCGAGGCGCCCGGCAGAGATGTGCTCCAAGCGATGGTCTGGATGCCCTTCGTGACCTTCTGGCAGGTCACCGCCGACCTGCCGTTCTCCACGGACGTACCGGACGGCCACGGCCACACGTACAAGGCCGCGTACGTCGACGGCTGGAATGCCGTCATGCGGCCCGCCGGATTCACGGCGCAGGACCTGGACCGGCTGAAGGACATCATCTGGCCGGAAACTGAGCCCACGGCCACAGGGCCTTAGCTGTCGCGCGGTCAGCGCAGCAGGAACCCGACGAGGTAGCCGAGTGCGTTGACCGCCCAGTGCAGGCCCATGGGAGCCAGCAGACTGCCGCTACGGCGCCGCAGTTCGCAGAACACGACGCCCGCTGCCGCCGTGAACAGCACCGCCGACAGAACCGCCAGGGCAGCACCGAGCGCGGAGTCCCCGAAGACCGTGGTCAAAGCGGGTTTCGCCGTTGCCAGGTGCAGTGACGGCAGCACGTGCCACAGGCCGAACAGCAGGCTCGACACGGCGGTCGCCCATACCGCCCCGCGGGCGCGGCACACCAGACCGTAGAGCACGCCGCGGAAGGCGATCTCCTCCACCAGCACCGTGCCGACGGGGACCAGCACGAGAACACGCATCATCAGCTCGGTCCCCTTCATCCCGTCGTACCGCCGGTCCTCGAACAGCGTGCTGGTGGCCGGCAACAGAGCCCCGGCCAGGTAGACGACGCCGACCAGGCCGATCAGGGCCAGCGCCCAACGGGCACCGCCGGCCAGTGTGCCGGGCGCCAGACCCGCGTCCACCCAGGTACCGCCGGCCCAGCGGAGCACACCGAGCAGCAGGACGCTGACCACGACGGCCGTCACCAGGCCGAACAGGCCACTCCAGCGGTGCATGACCAGGTTGGCAGCGACGAGGACGGCCACCGTGAGTCCCACGGCGGGCCAGGTGCCGATCCGTCTTCGGCGTCGGCTCCGCGGCGTGTCGCTCACGGTGGGGCACCCTCGTACCTCGCACCGCTCGGGACCATCGGGGTCGCGGCAGGGCATGAGAGTCTGTCCTTCAGTTGCCGGCGGTTCGTCTCGCCCTCCCCCGGCCCACGCTACTGGGCACCTCTCCGGGGCGCTCGATCGCGATCACGTCATCTGCGGCGGCATCCTGGAGGCTCGGCCACGGATACCCGGCCGCCCTTTGCGCAGGTCGTCACCTGTGATCGGGACACAATGCTCGCTTCGCCGCCGTCATCGAGCGGATCAAGGTGAGCGCCCCCGTCGGCCGCCCTCGCACCCAGCCCACGCGTATGAGGCGTACTCCTCCCGCGTCTCTTTTTGCGGCGATCAGGGTGACTCCTGGGGCGGGGCCAGGGGCAGGCCCCGGCGCCCTACACGGGCTGCGGAGCGAAGGGCCGCAACTCGTCCTGCCCTTGCTGCACAATGCCGTAACTGTTCTCCGGGACCTCGTTCCAGGCGCCCGGCAGATCACCCAGCGGCTCGGACACGACAAGCCGCGTCTCGTCGGATACCCGCTGCAGGAACGCCGTATCCGGGTGCAGCGCCCGCAGCGCGTCCACCCGGCTGCTGTAGAACAGCGAGCGCGAAGTGCCCTGGCTGGAGTAGCGGAAGGCCCAAAGCCGTTCACCATCGGTCGCCGCGACCGTCATCTGGAGCGGGAACTCCACCCCGTTCTCGTGGCCCAGCCGTTCCACCAGGCCCGCCATCCGTGCCACGGCTCCCGGCGCGTCCTGGTCCAGGCCATAGGTGAGCGCGAGGAAGAACATCACCTCCGAGTCGGTCGATCCCTCGATGGAGGCGAACAGTGCCGGATCGATCGCCAGGCACAGATCTCGCCGGAGGCGGTGGAAGTCGCTGATCGCACCGTTGTGCATCCACATCCAGCGGCCATGGCGGAACGGATGACAGTTGGTCTGCTGCACTGCCGTACCGGTCGAGGCCCGGATATGGGCGAAGAACAGCCCCGAGCGGACATGGCCCGAGATCTCCCGCAGATTGCGGTTGTTCCATGCGGGGCCGGTGTCCCGGAGGATTGCCGGAGTGTCGAGGCCCGGTGCGTACCAGCCGACGCCGAACCCGTCGCCGTTGGTCGTCTCGACGCCCAGCCGGGAGTGCAGGCTCTGGTCGATCAGGGAGTGTGCCGGTCTGTAGAGGATGTTATCGAGCAGCATCGGCGTTCCCGAATAGGCGAGCCACCGGCACATGGGACACCCCTCCTTCGTCGGTTCCCGCGTCAGTGCAGGATCTTTTCCTTTGCCCGCCGCAACTCCTCTTCGGAGATGTCGCCTCTGGCCTTGATCTCCGACAGCTTTGCGAGTTCATCCACCTCGCCGGATTCATCAGCACCGGTTTGCTCAGCCGCCGCCCCATCCCGAAACGGCAGAACACATCCAGTCGCTCCTGTCCCTGGAGCTCCCGCAGATCCACATCGAAGTCGATCTCCTCCGCCGCATGGAGCGGCGGATCCCCCGCTGCTCGTCCCGAGCCGTTCGCCCGGGCCGCGATGACGAGACTCGCCGACAGCAGCTTGACGTCCCACTCCCAGGGGCCCGGCAGCGTCTCGTCGAAGTCGTTGATGTCGAACATCAACTTCCTCTCCGGTGAGGCAAGCAGACGGAAGTTCAGCATGTGCGCGTCCCCGCACAACTGGGCCGTGAGTCCCGAGCGCGGGCTGCCGGGCCAGGTCGGACGCCATGCTCGCGGCGGCGCCCCGGTAGAAACGGAACGGGGACTCCATCATCCGGCCGTAGCGGATCGTGACGAGTTCGAGCACCCGTGCCCCGGACTGCGCCTCCAGGATCACCAGCGGGTCCGGCCCGTGAGGAGACGGCTTGTACGCGGCGTGACCCGACCGCGGCGAGCGGCGCCGGGCCTCCTTGCCGAGGGCCGCGCGTTCCTCGGGCATGGCGTGGGGTGTGCCCCGCGCATCGCCGTGGTCGTGTTCTGGGACATCGAAGGCCTCCTGCCTGGCCCTGCGGCTGTCAGGACGCCCGGCGCAGGGCCCTGCGGCCAGTACCGGCTCCGTGGCCTCCTCCGACATCGGCCGCGCCGATCATCGATGCCGGGTGAGCGTCTGCTCTCAGCCCTGGGCCTCGATCTCGGCATCGGCGACGGCGATGGCGATGCCGAGTGCCGTGGCAATGTTGCCCGCTGCCGTCATGATGCGGGCTGTGCCCACGATGGGCGCGATGGCGACCAGGACGTCCTGCAGTTGGTCGGCGGTCAGGCCGGCCTTCAGGGCGGGGTCGATATGGGCCACGTAGGAGATCGGCGGAGCATCCGAAGCAGCGAGTGCCGCGATACGCGTGAGCATGAGCATGTCCGGGGTCAGCCCGCACCGCTCGATCGAGTCGACCGTCATGGCGGCGAGGGTGTCCAGGACAGGGGTTTCAGATGCAGTGGACATGTTGTATGCCCTCCTCGTGCGTTTCCGAGCCCGAGTGGCGGAGTGAGGCGGAAGGAACGGATTTCCACGTGGGATTCCCCTCAACTTTAGAACCCATCCGGACCTCGCGCATGGGGGCGCATGATTCGCCGCGGCGGGCAGGCCCGGCAGGCAGGTCGGTGATCATCCGGCCCGACGGAGCCCGCGGCCACCCAGGTTGACGGTGGCGGGGGGCCGCGCCGGCAGATCCCGCCCGGCTCAGCGCAAGCGTCGCGGGCCGCTGGCTGCTGGCGACGCGGCGGCAGCCGACCGGGGCGCACGCGCTGGCAACAGCGGCTCAATCCGCCGCCATAGGCCATCCGACACCAGCCACGGTGGGCCGTTCCTTTTCCCCACAACACCCTCAACGAGCCACCGGAGAAGGGGCCACGGCCAACCGGCCTTTCTATTTCTGGTCAAGAGGCAGAGGGACGTGCTGCGTGGGACGATGACGAGGATTGTTCCCGGCCGGTAGGTTGCGGGAGGAGCGGACATGGAGATCAAGCCGCAGGCGGCCGTCATCCCCAAGGATGCCGACCAGTTCGAGCTGGGGAAGTACGGCCCGGTTTTTCCGAAGACGCCGGCGTGTTATGGGTTCACCATCGTCGCGAAGGTCAAGCCGGGCCGGGCTGACGCGATGCGTGAGTATGGCCACACGCTGGCCAAAGCTTTGGAGGAGAACCCCTATCTTCTCGCGCCGCTGAAGTTGCACTACCTGCGTTGGGTGCTCTTCGACGACGATACGCGCTTCATGTATCAGGGGATCTTCGACACGGACTTCGACAAGTACACCGAGGACGCCATCGCGCTTTTCAGCAAGGCGGGGGTGAACACGGCCTTCGAGAACCTCGAAGGGTTCCCGGAGGACTGGCGGACCAACCCTGACGCGTTCGTCAGGTTTGTGCGTGAACACCACTGTCCGAGCTTCATCGAGTACGGGGAGTACCCGTACGTGACCGCTGATGAGATCAAGAAAGCTCTGCGGATCAAAGGTGCCCTGTCGGAGATGCTCGACCAGCTGCAGTGAGAGCGGGCTGTCGCGCGCTTGTCCCACTGCGGATCGGAGACGAGATGAGCGAGGCCAGGACCGCGCGCACCTACAACCAGAACCACGTCCCGCGCGAATACACCCCTGGTCGACGACGGGTGAGCATCTACGTCTCGTGGAGCTATCCCGCCGAGGCGGGCAGAAATCCGGCTGAGCTGGACAACCGGTTCTCCACGATGACGGAGGTCCGGCGGGTGGCGTGGCCTGCCTACGAGGACCCGAAGTGGTCGGACCCGTTGCAGTTCCAGCAAGGCATCGCTGGATCAATGGAGTTGTTCTTCTGGGCCTGGGTGCCGTTCCAGCAGTTCGTCGAGGAGGTCACCGGGCACCCTGTCCCGGTGTATCAGCGCATCGACCAGGCCGGTTTCCGTACCCCGCTCGACGAGCGCGTACTGGCCGACACCGACACCCTGTTCGTGTTCGGGTTGGACCACATGGTCACCGGGCAGGAGGCCCAGCCTGAGGAGGTTGAGGCACTGCGGGCTTTCCTCGGCCGAGAGGACGCCTGTCTGGTCCTGGGGCCTCACCATGACGTCGGGGCATCGGACGATCTGGCCGTGCGGGACGTGGAGTACCACCATCACGGCGATCCCTTGGTCCCCCGCCGGCAGCGGTTCGCCACGTACGTCCGGGGCTTGATGCAAGGCCTCGGGGTGCCGGTCGAGAACCGCTACGGACTGCGCCCCGCGGTGCGGGAGAACAACAAGATCGCCCCGCTGTCCACGGTCGCGGACCTGGACGCGAAAGGGTGGTTGGAAGGGGTGACGAACTTCAACCTCCATATGCACCTTCCGCACTACGCCGTGACGACCGACGAGCCGGATGTCATCCACGTGCTGGCCAGGCAGCCGATCGACACCTCCAGGCCGCATCCGTTCACCGAGGCCGGCAACACCGAGTTCAACATGTTCCTGTGGATGCCTCCGAGCGGTGAGCGGGCCGGCGATGTGCTGCTGGCGGACTCCACGATCTTCAGTTCGCTGTTCGGAGGCGACGAGAGCCTGCGGAATTTCTGGCGGAACCTCGTCGCGAAGTAGCGCCGCAGGGAGGCCAACCGTGAGCGGACCTACGCAAGTCACGCTGGAACTCGACGATATTCAGCGCGGGGTTCTCAGCCCCCGGCCGACTCCCTACGCGGCGACGTACCTTGTGTTCCGCGTCGATGACCGGGCAGACGGGCGGGAGTTGATGCGGCGCGCGAGTTCGGTGGTGACCTCTGCCGCCGACTCGATCAGCCCCCTGGGTGACACCTGGGTCAGTGTCGCGGTCACCTGCCACGGTCTGGAGGCGCTGGGGGTGCCGCACGCGTCACTGGACACGTTCGCATGGGAGTTCCGGCAGGGGATGGCCGCCCGGGCCAAAGCGCTGAGCGATGTCGGCGAGAGCAGCCCTGAGAACTGGGAAGCGCCGCTGGGCACGTCGGATGTCCATGTGGTGGTCGCGGCGGTCGCGCCCGATACCCCGTGGTTGGAGGCGGCCCTCGATCGGGCCCGCCCCGCGTACGACCGCCTTCGCGGTGTGACCGCGATCTGGCGGCAGGACTGTCACGCACTGCCCACCGAGACCGAGCATTTCGGCTATCGCGACGGCGTCAGCCATCCGGCCGTCGAAGGGAGCGGCATCGCCGGGTCGAACCAGCTGGAGGTGCCGTTGAAGGCCGGGGAGTTCGTGCTCGGCTATCGCGACGAGATCGGCGGTATCCAGACCCCGCAGCCGGAGGTGCTGGGACGCAACGGCAGCTACGCGGTCTTCCGTAAACTCCACCAGAATGTCGCCGCGTTCCGACGCTATCTGCGCGACAACTCCACTGGTCCCGAAGACGAGGAACTGCTCGCGGCCAAGATCATGGGACGCTGGCGCAGCGGAGCTCCCCTGGCGCTCAGTCCGCAGCACGACGATCCCGCTCTCGGTGCGGACCCGCACCGCCGCAACACCTTCCTGTACGAGCGAGACGACCCTGCGGGATTCATCACGCCCGGGGGCTGCCACATCCGCCGGGCCAACCCCCGCGACGCCTCGGTGGCGGGAGAAGTGCGACTGCACCGCATGATCAGACGCGGCGCCGTCTACGGTCCGCCGCTGCTCAAGGGAGTCCTGGAGGACGACGGGGCCGACCGCGGCCTGATGTTCGCGTTCATCGGAGCCCACCTCGGGCGGCAGTTCGAGTTCGTCCAGTCGGAATGGATGAACGACGGCGTCTTCTTCGGCGCAGGCAACACCAAAGACCCCGTCACCGGATCCCACGACGGCGACACCGGCTTCACCGTTCCCCGGCGGCCGCTGCGACGGCGCCTTACCCCTCTGCCGCGCTTCGTCACCACCCGCGGCGGCGAGTACTGCTTCCTGCCGGGCTTGAGCGCCCTGCGCTGGCTCGGCGATCTCCAGGACTGACAGGGCGGCGACGCGCGCTCTGCCGCGGAGGGGAATGTCTTATGGACACCCTGCACATGCTGTTCAACGCCGTCACAGTGATCTTCATCGCGGCCACCATGTTCGCCGCCGGCCTGGGGGCCACCATCGCGGCACTGCGCGGCATCTTCACCAACGCCCCGCTGCTGTTGCTGGCACTGCTCGCCAACATGGTGGTCGTCCCGCTGCTCGGCTGGGGCATCGGTGCACTGTTCAGCCTCCCCTCAGCAGCGTTCATCGCGCTCGTCCTCGTCGCCTCATCCCCAGGCGGGCCCTTCGGGGCGAAGCTGGCCATGGTGCAGAACGGCGACGTCGTCACGGGCGCGGCGACGCAGGTGTTGCTCGCCACCGTCGGCAGCCTCACCTTCGCCCCGACGGTCAACGGCATCCTCACCGCCGCCAAGGTCGGCCAGGGGGTCTCCCTCGATGTCGTGGCGCTGGTGCGGACCGTGGCCCTCCTGCAGCTCGTACCGTTCGCCATGGGCCTGCTGCTGCGCCGCTACGCCACGCCCACCGCACGGTCGTGGCACCCCACGGCGGCCGCGGTCTCGAACGTGACATTCCTGATCGTGCTGGCGGGCATGCTGATCGGCAACTGGAGTGACGTCGTGGCACTCCTCGGCTCACTCACCCTCCTCGCCGGCTTCCTGCTCGCAGCCGCCGCCTTCGCCGTCGGCACACTGCTGGCCACAGGTCCGCCGGTGCGCCGCACCACCATGGGCGGCGTCGCCGCAGTACGCAACGCGGGGCCCGCCCTGGCCGCGATCGGCATCGCCTTCGGCGACCAGCCCGCCGTCCTGGGCGCGCTCGCCGCCGTCCTGCTCAGCGGCCTGGCAGCAGCCCTCCCGATCGCCACGGTGCTCAGCCATCGGCGAAGCGCCCCCGCAGCAACTGATAACACACGCTGACCATGGCGTTCGCTGTTCATACGCGAAACGCCTTCCACCCCCACGGCTTTTCGGTCTGAGCATCCCCTCGTACTGGCACTGCGCGGGCAGCGGATCGTGCGCCCGTAGACAGCGGTAGCCGCCCAGCGCCATCAACAGCTCCATGCCCCGCCCAGCCAGGTCCACGATCGTCCGCTCATCGGTCGGTCGATGTCGTCGGCCGTCGTTGGCACAGCGGTGCCAACGACGGCCAGCTGAGCTCACGGGATTGTTGGGTTGCCACAACCCCGGCCCCCATCACACCGCTCAACCCGCAAGGCTCACCGAGACCCATTTGCACGCTCGCTGCACGCTCGGCCACCGGACGGCCACCACCTCACGCCGACTAGACCCGAGCGGACCTGCTCTTTGGAACAAAAGGCCAGCTCAGAGGCGTGGGGCGTGAGATCAGCCACTCAGCGTCGACCTCGGACCTACGCATTACGATGCGGAGATCGCCAGTGCCCGATTCGCGCAGATTCCAAGGTCAACAGAAACAAGAAACCCCAGGTCAAAGGCATGACCTGGGGTGCACCATGGAGCCGCCTTCGGGATTCGAACCCGAGACCTACGCATTACGAGACCGTGAGGGATCATGTTGCGTGGTGCCTCGCCATGCTACGTGGTGACATTTTGCCTGATCAGAGCACGTTCGGCAGGTTGGGCCGTACCACCCCGTGATGCACCGTCCAAAGGCGTCTGTCCACCGGCTGTCCACCGGAGGGGTTGTCGCCAGCCCACCAGCGAGACCGGAGCTGGGCTCCCGACGATGCCGTCAACCAGACGGAGAGACAAACGGAGGTCACTGTAGGACCTCTACAAGCGACTTCGAACCCGGCGTCGTGCTCCGACGCCAACTGCAGAAGCCGCCCACCCGAGTACCGCCCGGAGGCGAGCGCCGCATTCACGTCGAGGTAATCCCGGGGTGCGGCCCGTCCGAACAGCGTGGTCACCTTGTTGGCCACCGCGTCATCGGGGTGCAGCACCGGACCGATCTCCAACACGGCAGGCGGGCGAGCCCGCCAGTCGCACCCGAGCTCCACCTTCGCCATGTGCCCCTGTTCATCAGCAACCGCGAACCGGGCGAACACCCCACCGGACTTCTCCACCTCAACGGTCAAGTCTGCCCTCCGGTAGGCCGCAGCCACCGCATCAACGGCCTCGGAGAAAGCAACCGGGTCAGCGATGTCCGTGAATAGGTCGACGTCATCCGACAGCCGTTCCAGGAACCCGTGCGCCTGAACCGCGTACCCGCCGGCCAGGACGAAGCCGTACCCTGCGGCGGCTCCAAGACCGATACGGGCGAGTCGGGCGTGAAAGGGATCCATACGGGTGGATACTACGCAGCCCTGCGGGCCAGTTGCGGGAATCGCCCTTCCCACATCAACCGCACGCGCGGCGGAAGCCACAGCCTCTGCCACACGGCCGAGAGCAGCACCGGGTCCAGGAACTTCCGCAGCTCCTCCACATGCATGGCCTCACGAATGACCGTCTCATAGAGCATCCGCAGGTCGACGTCGTCCGACAGGTCGTAGACGCGCTTCGGCGTCCAGTCCAGCACGGTCGGCAGAACAACCACCCCGGCCGCCGGACCGGCCAGCTCCTCCGGAACCGTGTAGGGCCGGATCTCCGCATACCGCACCCGAGACTCCACGCACCCAGTATGCCCCTGCGCGAGCGCTGTCCGCTGGTCGCCGGCTTCGGCGCGGCGGTTGGGGATGGGGTTGCGACTGGTGTGCTGGGTGCGGGTGATCAGGACGCGGGCGGGTTGGCGGGTGGTGGCCAGTTCGCGCTGAGCGGCTGCTTCTTTGAGGAGCTGGTGGGGCTTGTGGCCGCCCGCTCCGGCGTCGGCGAGGGCGGGCCAGCCGGGTCGGCGAGAATCCGGTCAGCGTGTTCGAAAACGGCGGCGCGTACGTCGCTGGCCAGGATACGGCGGGTCTCCTCGTTGGGCGGCGGACTGGCCTGCTCGGACCGGCCAGCCAACCCACTCGCAGTTCGCTACCTTCCTGGTCAGCCGTACAGGACCCGCAGCATCGCCCCGCCCCGGAGGCACGCGGGGGCGGCTACCTCCTGGCGGTCGCCTGCACCACCCACATGCGGATCAACCAGCACTGCACTTGGGCCCTCGACCCATCAGGACGAGAGGAGGCCGGCGGTCAACGTCTCATCTTGAGCCCGTGCGGCATATGGAGAGACGGCATGACCGACGCTCAGAGATCACGGCTCTTGGCTGAGGTCGACAACTGAGCCAGGCACCCACGGCGAACCCACATACACACCGACCACACGCGATGCCCTGGCACGTACCGGGCTGGTTCGCGCCACGCAGACGGCATCCGACGCAGCCAGAACCACCCACTACCGGGCCACCACCACACCGATAACTGATGGAGCGTCAATACCAATGCGCTCCCCTGGCCTGCCGACAGCCCACCCGCCGCACCTCGACAGCCGAGCCGCCACGAAGAAAGCCCAGCTCAAGGGGCACTTACGCCCAGCGGCGCCACAAGCAACTCCACAGAGTGAACCATCAACCTACGCATCGGAATGCGTAGGTCGAAAAGCCCTCACACGCACATGGTTCGCTCCTTGTTTTCTCTGCCTTGTGCGGTGGCCGTTGTCGGGCGGGACGGGGGAGGCCGTCGGTGGACGCGACGGCCTCCCCCGTGTGCCGCCCGTCCGTTAGTTAGGCGGCCTGCCGGTCGAGGTGGGTGCGAATGAAGGCTCCGACCTGGTCCAGGGCCCGGCCGCCCTCGGCGAGGACGGCGGAGAACCCCTGGAAGACGTGGGGGGCACCTGGGAACGTCTGCAAGGTGGCCGCCACGTTGTCGTCGGCGGCCTTTGCGGCCAGCCGGACGGCGTCGTCGAGGAGGATCTCGTAGGTTCCGGCCTGGATGAGCAGCGGGGGCAGTCCGCGAAGGTCGGCGAACAGGGGGCTGGCGAGGGGGGAGCGGGGGTCCGCGCCCGCGAGGTAGTCGTCGGCGCGGGTGGACAGCGCCTGCCGGGTGAGGGCCGGGTCGACGGCGGCCTTGGTCTCGTAGCTGCGGCCGGACTGGGTGAGGTCCGCCCATGGGGAGAGGACGGCGGCCGCCGCCGGCTGGGGGAGGCCGGCGTCCTTGATCGCGATCAGGAGGGCCAGGGCGAGTCCGCCGCCGGCGGACTCGCCGCTGACGGTGATTGCCTCCGCAGGGATGCCGCGGTCGAGCAGCCCGCGGTAGACCGCGAGGGCGTCGTCGACCGCAGCCGGGAACGGGTTCTCCGGCGCGAGGCGGTAGTCCACGGTGTAGACGGTGGTACTGGAGCGGCGGGCGACGTCGGCGGCCAGGTTGACGCTGGCCGCGGCGGATCCGAGGGCATAGCCGCCGCCGTGGAAGTACAGCACCGCTCCCGACGCCTCGCCGCCGCCCGCCGTGACCGCGATGGCGCTCACGCCGCCGAGCTCGACGGTTATGGTGCGTACGTCCTCGGGGACGGGGTGGGAGCCGATCATTTCGTCGAAGACGGTGCGCATCGTGTGCGGGTCGCCGCCCATGTCGAGCGGGGAGGCGCGCAGCAGGTCGGTGATCGCGCCGAGCTGGGACTCAGCCATGGTGGTCTCGCTTTCTCAACAAGTTCGCAAGGGCAGGGGTGTCAGGCGTGGCGCAGTTCGAGGACTTCGCCGAAGCCCATGCGGCGGACGAAGTCGGTGCGGGCCTCGGTGACGGCGGTGTTGGCCTGTTCGACCTTGGAGTTGGTGAGGTCGACGACGCTGCGGAAGGGCCGCTCGCCGTACGGGAGGGCGAGGAGACGGGCGATCTCCTCGGCGACGACGACGGGGTCGGCCTCGGTACCGGGGGTGAACAGGCTTGCGGTGGCCTCCTCGTTGCGGGCGACCAGCGGGTCCAGGACCTTGTACGCCTCGGCGACGGCTGTGTCGGCGGCGCGGCCGGCCTTGGGGAAGTGGTCGGTGCCCTGGGGGAAGGCGCCGGGCATGACGATCACGGTCTCGATGCCGAGCTGGGAGACCTCGTAGGAGGTGACCAGGGCCAGCGAGTCCATCGCGGCCTTGGAGACGACGTAGGGGCCGAGGAAGGGCGGGGTGGTGACCGGGATGGTGCTGCCGACGTAGAGCAGGGTGCCGCGGCCGCGTTCGCGCAGGTGCGGCAGGGCGGCGCGGTTGAGTCGCTGGACGCCCAGGGTGTTCACGTCGATGAGGTGGGCGATCTCCTCGGCGGTGAACGCCTCCACGTAGCCGACCAGCAGGTGGCCGGCGTTGTGGATGACCACGTCGAGCTCGCCGCAGTCGGCGACCACCGCGTGGACGGCGTCGTCCGCTGACACCTGGGAGGCGACGTCGAGTTCGACGACGCGGATGTCGGCACCTTCCGCGGCGGCGAAGTCGCGCAGTTCCTGGGCCCGAGGGGCATTGCGGCCCTCGGGGGTGCGCATCGTCGCGTAGACGCGGTGCCCGGCCTGGGCAAGCGCCTTGGCGGTGAGGTTGCCGATGCCGGTGGCGGCGCCGGTGATGAGAACAGTGGACATGGGGGATCGCTCCTGTCGTGCGGTGCGTGTTCTTGTCGGTTGCGGGCGGACGGGAGCCGGGCGGTCAGGCGACGCCGCCGTTGGCGAACAGGACCTGGCCGTTGACCCACCGGCCGCCGTGACCGGCCAGGAAGGCGACGGCGCTCGCGATGTCCTCGGGCGTGCCGAGCCGCTCCAGCGGGGAGGCAGCGGCGATCCGCTCGACCAGCTCGGGGCTCTTGCCGTCCAGGAAGAGCGGGGTCGCGGTCGGCCCGGGGGCCACGGCGTTGACGGTGACGTCCCGGCCGCGCAGTTCGCGGGCGAGGATCAGGGTCATCGCCTCGACCGCGCCCTTGCTCGCCGCGTAGGCGGCATAGGTCGGCTGCTGGAGCCGGGTGATGGACGTGGAGAAGTTGACCAGCGCGCCGCCGGGGCGCAGCCGCCGGGCCGCGAGCTGGGAGACGACGAACGTGCCGCGCACGTTGACCCGGTGCATCTGGTCGAAGGCGTCGAGGTGCATCTCTGCCAGCGGGGCCAGCAGCATGATCCCGGCGGTGTTCACCACCACGTCCACCCCGCCGAAGCGCTCCTCGACGGCGTCGAACAGGGCCGTCATCGCAGCCTCCTCCGCGACGTCGCCGGATACGGCAACGGCCGCGCCGCCCGCCTCTTGGATCGAGGCGACGACCTTCTCGGCGCGCTCGGCGCTGCCGGAGTAGTGCACGACCACGGACATGCCGTCGGCGGCCAGTGCGTGCGCGACCGCGCTGCCGATCCCGCCCGAACCCCCGGTCACGATCGCTACACGGGCGGCGGACTGCTCGATGGTGGTCACAGTGACCTCCTCTCGTCTTTGTGGACGATGAGTACACTAACTCTACATGGACTGATAGTCCATATATATGTGGCTAGTGGGTCCATATAATTGCTGGACGCCGCGTCGATCAGGCCGGTCGCGCCGGACGAGGAGGAGACAGGTGGAGCAAGCAGACGCCGAGAAGCCCGGCCCGCTCAAGCCGGGGCGCGGACGCCGCCGGGCGGAGGACGTCCGCCACGCGACGCTGACCGCGGCAGCCGAACTACTGCTCGCCGAGGGAGTCCACGCCTTGTCCTTCTCCAAGGTCGCCGCCCGCGCGGGCGTCAGCAAGATGACCCTCTACAAGTGGTGGCCCTCTCCCGGAGCCCTGGCCTTCGACGCCTACTTCAACGCCTTCCAGGAGTCCCTCGCCTTCCCCGACACGGGCGACGTCCAGCGCGACCTGGCCACGCAGTTGCGCGTGTTCGTCAACCTTCTGAACCGCAACGGCTCCGTCATCGCCGGGATCATCGGAGCCGCTCAAGGCGACGCCGACCTGGCGCAGGCGCTCTCGACGCACTACGTCGCACAGCGCCGCGCCCTCGCCGTCGAACGCCTCACGCGCGCGCAGCAGGCCGGCCAGATCCGCGTGGAAGTCGACCTGGAGACGATCGTCGACCAACTCTGGGGCGCCGTCTACCACCGACTGCTGCTGCCCGCGAAACCGCTGACCACGGAGTTCGTCGATCAGCTGATCGCCAACCTCTTCCAGGGCATCGCCCCGGACTCTCCGGACTCGGCGACGTAATCCGCGGCGCCGGTAAAGGACTCTGTAGCCCACCGCAAACGGCGGGGGTTAACCGATGTCGGCAGACGGCCGGGTCCCGCTCGGCAACGTGCTGGGCGATCGCGAATTCCCCTCCAGAGGAGTCTTGTTGACCGCGAGACGGTTGGGGATTGGGCATACGGCGGGCGACCGATCCCAGGTGCGGCGCGCGCAGGGAAGTCGGCCGGCTGGTTTCTACGACAGGGGAGCGGCGCGGGCCAACGAGCTGATCCGTACGGCATTGACCCTCTACCGTGACGACCTGGTGATCGCGACGAAGGTCGGGCCGCTGCTCGGGCCGGATGGTGTGCCGAGCGAGCAGGCGACGCCTCGGGTGCGCACGCAGATCGTGCTCCACGCGGCCCGCGGGCTGTCGAACGCGCGGGTCGGCTGCACGTGGACACTGTGCGCACCTGGCGGAAACGCTTCGCCGAGCCAGGCATGCCCGGCCTGGTTGACCGCAAGCGCACCGGACGTCCACCCTCCGTGCCAGGTGCTCGGCGCCAGGAAGGCAGGGTCCGAGCCCCAGCCACGACCGGCCTACCAGGGCACACAGCCCCTCCGGGATCTTCCGGAGGGGCTGTTCTCGCCGAGTAAGCAACCCGTGCGCCAACGGGGGGTCTTAGGAAAGAGTGCCCCCAGCTTCCGCAGTGCCTTTCGCTGCTTGTCGAGGGACGCGTGCGACACCAACTCCACAAGCCGTACGCAAGTGCCGCCCGGCTGAGAGATGCCCGTGCCTCAGCTGGCAGGCTTCGTATACCTGGTGAGCTCGACCGTGCCCGTGGCCTTCAGGGCGGCGCCGCTGCCGTCCGCGGGCGTGCCGGTGAGCTCCCAGGTGTAGGTGCCGTCGTCGACGTACTGGCCGTCGCGGGTCCGGCCGTCCCACGAGAAGGCGACGGCGGCGGCGTACTCCTTGGCCGACCCGGTGAACATCGTGTGCCCGGCCTTGTTCCGGATCGTCACCTGGGCGCCGGTGACCGGCTTGGACAGCTGCCAGTCGGCACCCCACACGGCGTCGGTCGCCGATGCGAGGTTCACGGACTGTTCGACCCGCGACTCGATCTCGGCCACAGGGGAGGTGGCGACGCCCGAGTCGAGCACGGTGATCTGGGCGCTGTTCTCCTTCGCGTACGCGATCGCGCTGCCGAAGCGGTCGGCCTCCACGAGCGGGCCGTTGTACTGGGAGGTGAACGCCTCGACGGTGTGCGGCACGTCCCCGATCGGGGTGAGGTTGAGCTGGCCGCGGTCGTAGTCGTACGCCACCACGTAGCCGTCGCCGAGGGTGCCGCGCGGGGCCCACGACCACTGCTGGGTCTGCGTGTTGTAGACGCCGTGACCGTCGCTGATGGACCCCGAGGGGTAGCAGTCCCAGTACACCCATGGCCCCACGGCCTGCATCTGCTGCGGCAGACAGCCGTTGTCGGTGATCGGCTCCGTTTCCGTCACCGCGCCGGTCTTCAGGTCGACTGCCTGGAGCGTGCCTTCCGTGTCACCGGGCATCCACAGCTTGGTTCCCCATACTGCGAGCCCGCCCTGGCCCTGGCGGATCCGGACCACCTTCGGCCCGCCGGACGCGTCCAGGTCGACGACGTACTGCCGGTCCTCCAGACCGCGCCCGCTGTCGCCGAACACCACATAGCGGCCGGAGGCCGAGCGCACGGTCGAGTAGTGGTCGGAGCCCGTCGGCATCTTCTCGCCGGTCTGCGGGTCCACGGCGGGTACGACCGTCTTGGTGCCGTCCGCTGCCAGCACGACTAGTTCCTGGGTGCCGTCCGCGTCGGTGGTGGCGACGACCGTGCGGCCGTCTCCGGTGCCGACCGGCTGACGGGAGTCGTAGATGCGCTGTGCCGTCTCGCCGGTCGTCTGCGCGTCCGGGCGCGCGAGCAGGGACCGCTCGCCCGCCGACGGGGCGGCGCCGAGGGTGATGTTCCGCTGGAAGAGCGCCGGCAGGTACGTGGTGTCGGACTCGGCCGTGACCAGGTGCCCGGCCGTGAGCGACAGCTGTGTGAGCTTGCCCTCCTTGGGCGCCACCTCGCGCACCGTCCGCAGCGCGGGCGCCCCGTCGTCGCTGATGAAGACCCGGCGCACGGCCCAGTCCCGGGCCGAGGCGCCGCCGGTGACGGCCACGCCGCCGCCCGGGACCTGCGCCATACGCCAGCCGGCGTGCGCCAGCAGGGTCTTGGGCTCGCCGCCGGCGATCGGCAGGGCGGTGAGCGGGGCGCCCTCGCGGACGAGGAAGTCGCCCGCGGCCTGCTCGATCTGGCGCGTGGTCAGCAGCCAGTCGCCGACGAGCCCGATCTGCGGGGTGCCCTCGCCGCCCGAACCGAGTTCGATCTTGGTGTCGGCCGCCTCCGGGGTGGCGCGGGGCAGCACGCGGGCTGTGGTGTTGCCGCCCTCCGGCGAGTACCAGGCGACGTACGCGTCCGAAAACACGACCTGGGCGTTCGCGCCGGTCGCGCCCGGAAACACCGGGGTGACCTTGGCCGTCGCCAGGTCCAGCAGGCCGACGCCGCGGGTGCCGTCGGGGTGCGCGTACCAGATCGCCACCGTGCGGTCGTCGCCGCCGAGCGTCATGCCGTCTTCCGCGACCCAGCCGTTCAGACCGGTGACGGGGGTGTCGGTAAGCTGCCCGTCCGCCATGCGCAGCACATGCAGGACGTTCCAGTCGCCGTTCGCGTCCTGGGTGGCGGTGAGCACGGCGGAGCCGAAGACGCCCCGGTAGAGGTGGTGGTCCGGCAGCGTGTACTTGGTGGTGGTGCCGGACTTCATGTCCTTCAGCTGCACCTGGTTCGGGAAGTCGTAGATCGCGACGACGTCCCCGCTGGTGACGGAGACGTGGCTCCCTCCGCCTCCGTCGATCGTGTTGACGTCGTCGTACGGGGACGAGGCGGGCAGGTCGACCGGGGTACCGCCGTCCGGGGTCCAGCGGTAGTAGCCGAGCGCGCTATGGTCCTTGACCTCCGTGCGCTCCACGACGCCGTCGGGCCCCGCCCCGTACAGCGGGTTGGCGACCGGCTTGAAGCGGTCGGGGGCCGGGATCGTCAGCGGGGCGGGCTCGGCGTAGGCGTCCGATACGAGGAGGGGCAGGGTTCCGCCGGCGGCCGCCAGGGCCACCGCAGCGGCGAGTCCACCGCGTACGAGCGATCCTCTTCGGTTCGACTTGTGGCGTGCGGCCACGCAGCACCTCCAAAAGGCATAGGGAGAGAGGCTGTTCGACGCGGACACACAGGGATCGACGCCGAACAGCCCCCAGACGAGGCGGCAATGTAGCACAGCGGACCTACAGGATTCGAACGATTGCGCGAAAGGGTTGCGGGCTGTCAAATCGGACCTTCCTGGGACACGAAAGGGGCCGGGGCCCCTTCGGGTGGCCGGGAGAAGGCCCCGGCCGGATCGCAGCTGTACGCCGCGACCGAAGAGGGCATCACGGTGCGCGAGATCGCCGAGACCATCGGCCGCCACCTGAACGTCCCGGCCGTGAGCATCCCGGCCGAGCAGGCCTCGGACCACTTCAAGGCCTTCCCGTTCATCACGCTCGACATCACGATGTCCAACGCGGACACCAGGCAGTTGCTGGACTGGGAGCCGGTCCACCCCGGCCTGATCGCCGACCTCGAAGACGGCCACTACTTCACCACCGACTGATGCCGACCCACCCCACCAGCCCAGCGGCGGTTTGTCCGCCGGCTGGGCTGGTGGGGGCTCCGCGCCCCCGACCGAGCTCGCCAGAGCGTTCCCCTGGGCTTAGCTGCCCGTCCCAGCTTTCCTCGTTCTAGCAGGTCAGCAGGCATGCACCCCTCCCGGGGCTCCATGGTCGTTCACGGGGCTTCCCTGTCCTTCCGGCCCCACATTGGCCCCAGGAAAGCCCCGCCGACGGGCACCTTGGGCCCCAGCCGGACGGGCCGCCAGGTCAGCGCCGGGCGGGAAAGTGTCTCCAGCGCATCGCCCTTGCGATGCAGAGAGGCCCTACCCCGCAGGGGGTAGGGCCGCTCTGGCCGTCTGCGCGGGCCCTGTTCGGACCGCTGAGCACAGGCTAGCGTGCTAGCGGCTCGGGCTAAACTGCGGGATCACGCCTGGGCGAGAGGTGCGACGGGAACGGTGGCGCCGAGCGCGGCGCTCTGCAGCGCCGTGATGCGCTCGATGACGAGCCCCACTAGCACGGCAACGCCCAGCGCATCACCTACTGGATCGCGCCCACCCGTTCAGCCGCGACGGCTCCGTATGGCCGGGCGTCACTGACGCGGCGTAGCCGTGGTGAATCAAGAACCCGCAGGTCACGCTCGTGCCAGACACCCTCAAAAGATCTGCACCCATCGCGGTATCGGCTCCGTGACGTACCTCAGCACCGCTCCACCCAGCCCAGCTGCCCCGCCGTCGCTGACCGCCGTGCCCTACAGCCATCCTGAGGCACGCCACCTCACCCAAGCCCTTCACCGCGAGCAGGTCGCCACGTACGGGTTCGCCGAAGACCCGGACGACACTCCCGAGGGCCATTTCGACCCGCCGTGCAGGCTGTTCGTGATAGTCCACCGTGAGGGTGCCGCGGTGGGCTGCGGCGGAGTCCGACTGCTCGACGCGGACACAGTGGAGATCAAGCGCAGGTACCTGCCGACGTCGGCGCGCGGGGCAGGGGCTGGGCCCATCGCCACCCAGAGCCGGGCCCAACGGCGTCGCCTCGCGGCTCACCGGACCCGGTCCACGGCTACGTTCGGCCGCCACAGCGTGTCAATGGGGCTCAAGAATCGAGCACGGCGGCGACGGCCTCGATCTCGACGAGTTGGTCCTTGTAGCCGAGCACGGTGACGCCCATCAAGGTACTGGGGACGTCATGGTCAGCGAACAAATCCCGGACTACCTGCCAGGCAGCCACCAGGTCCTCCCGCCGGGCCGATGCGACGAGAACCCGTGTACTGATGACGTCCTGGAGTGACGCACCTGAGGCATTGAGAGCAGCCTGCATGTTCTCGATGGCTTTCGCTGCCTGGCCCGAATAGTCCCCGATCGCTGCCGTGGAGCCGTCATCGTTCAGCGGACACGCCCCAGCGAGGAAGATCAGGCGTGACTCAGCGGGCGCCGTGGCCGCGTAGGCGTACTCGGCGACGTCGGACAGGGAGGCGGAGCGGATCAAAGTGATGGCACGAGCCACGGTCGTCGGGTCCTTTCCCGTCGGATGTTGAGCGCGGACATCCTGCCAACGCGCCGTTGGTTCCCGCCTTCCCTTTTATCGCCGCCACCACTGATGAGGCTCTCTGTATTTCCCCATCGGCTGATGAGGCTCTCTGTATTTGGCTCTGACCGCGATCGCGTGAGCGATCTTGCAGTGCAGACGTGGACGCGGGCGAACCGCAGCCCGTGCCAGTGGCGACGAGACGGGGACGGCAGGAGTAGAGTTCGCCAGCTGACCGTCCAAGCGACGGGCGGGGCCGGGAGGGCGATGCGAATGTCGGGCCGAGGCGGAAGAATCTCCGGACCCTCACGCGGCAAGGCGGTAGCAGCCGTAGCGGTATTCGTGGTAGCTCTGTTGGCAGGCGCGGGCGCGACACTCCTGGACAGCGTGCCGGACTTGTCCTATGCGGCGAGGTGGGCAGGAACCCCTGGCCTGTTCATCGTCCGTTCCTGTAGCGAGGTCGGAGCCCTTAAGGAACACCACACGCAATGCGACGGGACCTTCCGGTCCGATGACGGCAAGACCGTGGATCTGGACGCGACCATCTCCCAGTCGCTCACAGCAGGGGCCGCGGTGCCGGGTGCAACGCACGTCGAACAACAGCTACGTGCGCGTGGGAGTCGCTGCATTCTGCGGCTGGCTGACCGTGACCCTCTTCGGGACGGTCCTAGCCGGTACCGCCATCATGAGCGTCCTGACCCTAACCGGCCTCACCCGCTCCCCGGCCGGCTGGAAGGGACTCCTGGCAGCCGCAGGAGTTGCCCTCGTCTCCGCCCTGGTCTCCGCCCTGATCGGCGCGATCGCCGGAGCCCTGGCATAGCTCAGGCATCCCCACCAGCCTCAAGCAGCCGCCATAGATTGTTCACGCAAACACGGGCCAGAGCCCTGTATTTCCCCATCGGCGCTCACCTCGTTCCCCAGAGCTGCTCTCGCAACCCCATCGCGCCCTCTTCCGGCCGGGGGCATCGGCTGTGTGCGTGGCGGACGGCGAGTTCGCAGCGGACGTGAAGGCCGCACGCGGGCGAGCGTTACCGCGAGCTGGCGGAGGGCCGGGCGCTGCTGAGCCGGGCCCGAACCCGAGGGCTACTCGGCAGGCAGGGCCTCCCGCATCGCCTTTGCGGTGGCAGTCGGGTCGTAGCCCTCGGGGACGCCTCCGACCAGGATGATGTCGCTCTCGATGTGCCGAGAGCGCAGCGGTGCGATCTCTTGGTATGCGGGTGAGTCCCACCATGCCCGCGCCTCGGCGATCCCGGGGAAGCCGATCACCACGACGTGCCCGGGCCAGCTGCCCTCCTTCACCTCGTGCTGCGTGGCGTGAACGAGGAAGCGGCCGCCGTACAGCTCGAAGGTGGCGGTGATGCGCTCGATGTACTCAGCGATCTCCGAGTGCGGGGCGGCCTCCCGCAGGTGAGCTATGGCGTAGGCAGGCATGGCGTCCTTCCGGTCGGTCAGGGTCCCTACGTCGACGATCGTGGCATGCGGACGCGCCGGGGTCGATGACCTGGCAGGTAAGCGGCCGGGATCCTACGGCCTGTCAAAGGCGTTTTACGGCGCGCAGAGTATGGCCCTCCATTCGGTGCAGCCTAGTCTCGGAGAGTCACGCCAGATGGTTGTCGGAACTCGACAACATCTCAGCCCGCGCGGCGTGAGCCCTGGCAGTGACCGCTGCACGCTCGCTGCACGTTTGGCCACCGGATGGCCACCGGATGGCCACCGGACCTTTCCTCAGAGCGGAGACGGGAAGGCGAACGGTGACAAAGCCACAGGTCAGAGCGTTGCGCCAGGAAATGGCTGCTGACGGCTAACCGCAGACCTACGCATTACGATGCGCAGGCCAAGAGTGCCCGATTAGCCCGAATTCCAAGGTCAACCGAAACAAGAAACCCCAGGTCAGAGGCCTATCCCGGGGTTCACCGTGGAGCCGCCTTCGGGATTCGAACCCGAGACCTACGCATTACGAGACCGTGAGCGATCATGCTGCCTAATACCGCGTGGTGCCGCCTCGTGACGTTTCTGCTGATCAGGACAGGCGCACCGGGTTGGGCTGTGCCACCGCGTTCTGCACCGTCCAAAGGCATCCGTCCACCGGCTGTCCACCGACATGCCTCCGCGCCCACCGCGTGGTGCCCGCCTGCCGGCTCCCTGGCATCGCGGGAACTCGTTCGGTCGCCCCGGACGATGTGATTGTCAAGACTCGACAATCGCCTGTCCTGTCGGTGTCCCATCACGAGGTCAGCGACCACGCGAAGCGATGGCAACGGGGCTGAATCGACGCCACCGCGACCCTGGTTGTCAGCAAACTGCTGATGACCGGGGTGTTCCTGATCGGCGTCAGCGCGATGGGCAAGTCCGACTCCCACGGCGGACCCTCCGCGCTGTCCGACGCGATGGCCGACCTCGTCGACATGGCCTTGGTCCTGCTCTGCCCCCTACACCACTTACGAGTTCGTCCACTGGGCCTCGGACGGCGGCGGGCACGACGACCTGCACCGCACCGGAGTGGCCGGCATGGTCGTAGCCGCCGGGGCGGCCAAGACCGCGGCCGGCCGCTCCGGCCGGCCGCTCCGCCCCTGAAGCCGGGGCGGCACCGGTAGCGCCTCCCGCGGCTTCTGCCACCCACCTCCGTCATGTCGGAGCCGTAGCAGGGGAAGCGGTCCGGCTGGTCCGCGGCGTTGCCGAACCTGTGCGCGAGACAGTCACACGCTGGGGACGGCGCGTTGGAGTTCGTGGACGCGAACGCGAAAGACTATGACAACAGGTCCTCCTGGTGCTGCTCGGACAGAGTCGCACCCACGAGCTGCCAAGAGGCCCGGGACTTCACCCAACTCTTCAACATCGTGCACGCGCCACCAGCCCCCTGAAACTCCCTGACCGACCTGCCCGAAAGAGCCCGAGACCTGTGGATAAGTGGAAAAGCTGGGCAGACCAGCGGCCACCCCATGCCCGAATCCGCAGCCCAGCCCCGACACGGCCTGCAGGACCCCGAAACAATCACACCGCAATCAAGCCGGTGGATCCGGGCTCAGTCGGTGTCGGGCAGCCAGTTGCCGTGGAAGCCGGCGGGTACCCGGCGGGGCAGATGGACCGTGGCCGTGGGTGGTGCGCTCAGGTCGTCCGCGCCGAGGATGACCAGGTCGCTGCGGTCGGTCGCGGGGTCGTAGACGAAGGTCATCAGCCAGCCGGGGCCTCCGGCACGGTCGTCGGCCGGGGCGAACGCCGCTTCACCGGGGATGCGTCCTTCGGTGAAGAAGTGGCTGGTGACGGTGTTCTGCTCTAGGTCGTAGCGGTGGATCGCCCCGCCCCGTCCCTGGTCGTGCGGGTCGTCGGCGGTGCTGGCGTGGCCGTACCGGGCGGGCAGCCCGGCCAGCCGGTCGTCTATACGGGGGAACTCGCAGCCCCGGTCGTCCAGTTGCTCTTCGAGTACGGTTCCCAGGGCCAGGTCGATGGTCCAGCGCCACAGCGTGGCCGGACCGGTGAGCTCGACGCCGTCGCCGAGGGAGTCGTAGCGGAGCACATGCAGCACCAGGCGCTGCCCGTCGGCTTCTTCGTGGGCGTTGAGGGTGTGGAACACATAGCAGGTTTCAATCTGGAACCAGCGCACGGTGCCGAACGGGTCGTCCCGGCGCAGCACGCCCAGCCGGGCGCCGTAGTCGGGGGCCCATGTGTAGGGCATGCCCGGCCGGCCGCTGGTCGCCTTGGCCAGGTCGAACAGGATCGGCAGGTCCATGAAGATCACATGGCCGCTGGTCAGGGCGAAGTCGTGCATCATCGTGTGCGCGCCGACGTCGATCGGTCGGCTCAGGAGGAGTTCGCCGCCGGCGTTTGCGCGGTGGTAGGTCAGATACGGCGCGGCCAGGCCGCCATAACCGAAGAAGTGCAGCTCCCCCGTGGTGGGGCAGATCTTGGGGTGCGCGGTCATCGGGGTACGCAGCCGGCCGCCGAAGTCGTAGACCCCGACGGTGTCCAGTTCGTGGCCGGGCCGGCAGTCCAGCTCGTACGGGTAGGACGTCTCGACCAGGGCCAGGGTGCGCCCGGCGTGCCGGACCACATGGGTGTTGGCCCGGCTTGCGGTGAGGTCGAGGTTGCCCTGCTCGTCGTAGATCTTCGCGCCATGGGCGAAGGTATTGGTGCGGACCCAGCGGTTGCGGTAGGACGTGGCCCGGCCGCCCTCGAGCCGGACGCCGTGCACCATGCCGTCCCCCATGAAGTAATGCTCGGAGGCGGCCTCGCGGGGGTTCGGGCCGTTGCGCAGGTACCAGCCGTTCAGCGCCGGCGGGATGGTGCCGGTGACGGACAGTTCGATGACGGTGGACTCGTCGGGCACAGGGGCGAAGTTACCCAGCAGATGGGGAGCCGTGGAGGTCATTTCGCAATCCTGGGTCTGTGGTGGGGCGTCAGCTGGCGGCGTGCGCCGCCGCTGCCTGGGCGGCGTACTTGGCCTGCATGATCTTGGGGTAGCGGGCGGTGAACACGGCGCCCACAACGAACCCGGCGACCTGGGTGAGCGTGGTGGCCAGCGTGCCGCTGCCGGCGGCGATGAGGATCGCGTTGACGATCGCGGTGCCGGTGAAGCAGAGCGCCCAGACCGTGGTGAGGACGACGTTGATGTGCAGGAACTGCGGCGTGTTCCAGAACTCGCGCGGGGTGTTCTGCTTGGCGATACCGAGGGTGAAGGGGTGCCGCATGGCGAGGGTGCCCCACGCCGTCAGCGCGAGCCAGGTGAAGGACGCCACTCCGGAGTAGTGCTCCAGTGACGAATGGGGGGCGGAGAAGGCGAGCGCGGTCAGCAGGGCGAAGTAGATGACGGTGCTGGTCTCCAGGACCAGCGCGTCCGCGGCCGCACCTGCCCGCCGCTGCTTGCGCAGCAGGACCGCTCCGAGAATCAGGGCGATCAGCGCGCCCCACTGCCAGCCCAGCGAGGAGAAGGCGCCGAAGGCGATCCACGGGATGAATCCGCGCAAGTAGCTCATGAAGCTCATGACTGGGTTCCCTTTCGGTCCGTACGGCCCGAGTCCCACATGTCTCAGGTCCGATAGGTCGAAAGTAGAAGGTCAACGATTGATCTGTCAATCTAGGAAGGTGCAGGTATGACATATCAGAGGTAGAATGAATGTAGTGGACCTGTGAAAACTGGAAGGTGGGGTGCCGTCATGAGCCTCCGGCATGCTCTGCTCGGCCTGCTGGTCGACCGCACGGCCAGCGGGTACGACCTGCTGAAATTGTTCGACACCTCGCTGGCCCATGTCTGGCCCGCCACCCAGAGTCAGGTCTACGGCGAGCTGACCAGGCTGGCCGACGCCGGCTTACTGGAGGTCGTGGGCCAGGGGCCGCGCGGACGCAAGGACTACGCGCTCACCGACACGGGAATGACCGAGCTGCACCGCTGGCTCGCCGACCCGCCGCCCGAACAACCCCGCCGCAGTGACACGCTGCTGCGGGTGTTCTTCCTCGACGTCCTCACCCCGCAGCAGCGCCTGGCGTTTTTGAACCACCAGGCGGAACGGGCCGCCGGCCACCACGCCGCGCTGCGGCAGCTGCGGGACTCGCTGGACTGGACCGAGGAAGGCATGCTCACCGCCAACGGCCTGCTCACCCTCGAATACGGCCTGCGCCTCACCGCGATGCAGGAGGAATGGGCCCGCTGGGCAGCACAGCTCGTCGCCTCCAGCGACAGCCCGAGCCAGGCGCGACAGTCGTAGGCAGGGCATTGTCAACTTGGTTGTGGTCGGCCTGTGGGGTGATCGTTTGGATTGCTGATGGCGGGTCGGGGTGGGCGGCAGCAGTGAGGTTCCCCGAAGTTCCACCGTTGATCTGGACAGCCTGATACTGGGACGGACGGGTCCCGGAGGAAGCAGTCCAGGTAGTGAGTAGCAAGAGCAACTTCAGCAAGCGGTATACCGCCGAGTTCAGGCGCGATGCCGTGGACCTGGCCCTGGCCTCCGACAAGACCGTCACGAAGGCCACCCTGAAGCTTCCCCGTGATCTTGGACACTCGATGCTTACGCCACGAGGGCGTGTTCTTGTTCGAGGCGCTGTCGGGTCTGTCCCTGTGCGGTCGGCCCACAGCGCAACGTTGCTTCCGTTGGGAGACCTTGGTGCGGTAGGGCCCTCGACTTGTGGCACCTGAACCGCCCCGGGTTCGATAGAGATCTCAAGGACTGCCGCCGACACCAGCGGTACCAGCCCAGACCGTCCCTCCACCCTCGCGGTGGCGCATATCCACAGATCAGCGCCCCGCGCACGAGCAGCCATGTTTTTGGGCTCCTGTCCCGGGCCCCAACCTGTACCGGGACGATGGCGGTGTGCACGGCCCCGGGCGCGGAGGGCGGGCCGCGGTGTCGGCGGCTACAGGGGAACCGCTCCGGATGAAGTGGCGAATCGTGACTGGTCCAGTGGGGCAGCAGGCGGGGTCACCGTCCCCCCGCTGGGTCGGGTATCCGAGTGTCACCGTCTCCCCCGTCTTGGCGGATGATGTCCAGGTACCAAGGATCTCCGCTCCGGTCCGAAACGCCGACGAAGCGGTTGCCATGGAAGAAGAACCCCCGACGCAGCGGCCATTGACGGAAGCGGGGCAGACACCGAGAATCGCCCGCAACGGGCCGGGCGGAGTACCCTTCGGGTCATCCTCGTCCAAGTCCCTCCAGCGGTGCTCGGAATCTCGTCGCCGAGGCATGACCAGAGCTTCTTCGGTATGTCCGCGGCGGTCGGGGAATTGGCCGACGGCAAGGTCGTGCAAGCCGCGATCCGCGTGTACCCCAGTCGCTCAACGCGCCCTGTTCTACGACTTCACCGCACCCAACCGGCGGCCCTGGCGTCCGGCCGCAACCTCAGGCAACGCGGCCTATCGGCCGCCACTTCGATGCCCCTGCCCCGCGCCGTCGGCGGTTGCGGATGTTCATGGCCGTGATCGTCGCCGAGGATCCAAACCTGAGGTGAGACTTGTCAGGACCAGACAGTCCCGACGACGCCGATCGTCCCGCCGAAGACCGGTCCATTTCATCCGTCGTCCCACGGGCAGCGACAGGCCCCTGATGGAGCATCACGCACGCCTGTCCACCGGTTGTCCACCGGGACCCTTTGCGCGAGCCTGATCCATCCTCCCGAATAGGCAAAAGACCAGCTCAGAGGCTTAGACCGCCCACGTCAACAGAGAAACCACACCTCCGACCTACGCATTACGATGCGTAGGTCGCACGTGCCCGATTGACCCAGGTTCCAAGGTCACCCGAAAGGAAAAACCCCAGGTCAAATGGCCGACCTGGGGTTCACCATGGAGCCGCCTTCGGGATTCGAACCCGAGACCTACGCATTACGAGTACGAAAGCGATCATGCCGCGCCGTGCCGCCCAAGGCTGCCCCATCCCGTATTACCTGATCACAGCGCATGAGCCACGTTCTCTCGTGATGCCTCGTGATGGCAGGTCCAAAGGCGTCCGCGCTCCCCTTGCGCTCCCCTGCCGTCCTCTATCGCACGGCCTCGGCGTCACCTCCATACAACCGGGGATGCCAGGACGTCGACGTGACCACATGTTCTGGAGGCTACGTACCGTGTCCCAGTCCAGTGACCACCCTGCTGACGGCACCCCAGGCGCTCGCCTGTAGCAAGCCAACAAAGCAATGCCGACTGGAGACGCACGGGAACGATCGTTGTCAGCCCCTCAGGACATCGAGGACGGTCTCATAGATCACGCAGGCCTGCACCGCCTGTTCAGGCCGTGGTCACCGCCGCGAGACTCATCTCCCAGGCGTCCCCATGCGGTGACGTCATTTCTCGCGAACATTCACGAGACCCAAGATTCCAAACTGCTGCCCAACCCGGCGTCCAAACGCTGCTGCTAGACCTAAACGAAGCCACTCCTCGATCGTCATCGTGTTGCCTCGGGCTCGGCTCGGCTCGCCTCGTCGGCCGTCCGGCGAGGCGCTCTGTCAGGCGTCCTGCTCCTCGCTGGCGAGCGCGCGGCGGATGGCAGGCACACCGACCCCGCCGGACGCCGCCCGGCCCGATGCCGTGCGGCCTCGTACAGCCGCACCGGCCAGCACGGCAAGCGCGGCGGCCCCGTACGACAGCGACTGGAGGGGTACGTGCCACAGCGCGCCGCCGACGTAGAGGGTGGCCCCTGCGGCGGGGACGGTGAGCCATTCCCAGCGGCCGTCCAGGGCGACGAGGGCGACGATGAGGAGGGCGTACCAGGAGTAGGCGGGCGAGGTGAGGAGCAGGGCGGTGCCGGTGACCAGGAGGGCGCCGCTCCAGGGCCGGTCCGGATCGCCGCGGCGGAGTACGTACAGCGCGGTGAGCAGCAGCAGGAGCACGGCGGCGGGGCCGGCGGCGGCGTCGGGCAGGAGGATGCGGAGCAGGCCGAAGCGGTGGACGCTGCCGGAGTCGTAGCCCTCTTCCTGGAGGTAGCCGGGGAGGTAGCCGAGGACGCCAGCGCCGGAGGCGAGGGCGTACGGCAGGTAGGCGAGGGTGATGACGGCGACAGCGGGCACCACGACGCGCGCGGCCTGGCGGGGCCGGAGGGCGGAAAGGGCGCCGGGCAGGGCGAGGACCGGGTAGAGCTTGACGGCGATGGCAGCGCCGAGCAGTGCTCCGCGCCGGGTGCCGGCGGTGGCGGTGCCGAGGGCGAGGACGGTCAGCAGCACACCGAGGGTGTCGATGTGGGCGTTGTTGACGGCCTCGACGGGGACGGCCGGGCACCAGGCCCACAGCGCCGCCGCATGCGGGTCGCGGCCGCGCCGTCGCAGCACGACGAGCAGCGCGACGGTGGTGCCCATGGCCAGCACCGCGCCGCCGGTCTGCAGGGCCTTGTGGCCGCTGCCGGCCGGGGACAGCTCGTGCACCGCGAGGAACCAGCCCTCGGCGACCGGCGGGTAGATCGTGTGGACGGTGGGGCGGTTGATGTGGGTGCACACGCCGTCCGCGGCGTGCAGTTCCAGCTTCCGCACGAGGTCGTGGTCCCGGCAGGCGGCCTGCGGCGGGAAGAGCCAGCTCTCGCGCAGTGGGGCGAGCTCCGGCGCCGACGGCGGGTAGGTGTACGGGGAGATCCCGGCGGCCTGCACCTTGCCGTCCCAGGCGTAGCGGTACATGTCGCTGCTGGTGCTGGGCGGCGCGGTGAGCGCCGCGACGGCAACGGCCGCGCCGCCGAGGAGGACCAGCACGGTCGCGGCCTGGACCGGCACCTTGCGTACGGCCCAGGCGGCGGCTGCGAACAGCGCCCAGGCGATGCCGTACCAGAGCAGGATGCGGCCGGGGTCGGCACGGATCGCGCCGCTGTGGACCGCGAGGGCAACGGCTGCGGTGAGGGCGGCGAGCAGGGCGGCGACGACGGAGACGCGTGTACGGATTCCCACGCCGCCACCGTGCCAGCCCCGCGCACCCGGAAGCGATCAGGCGGGGCGGGACGTCCGCATTCCGTAAGGTGTTCAAGGCCCTGCTCAGCGTGTGCGGCGCGGTGTGATGGAGGCATGGACACGAGCCGCCCTCCAGGCCTTGCGCACCTTCCACGCCCGCCGCGTCCGGTGTTCAAGGGGCGCCTGCACGACCCCCGCACGGCCACGGTGATCGGCCGCCTGCTCGGCGCGGCGATCCTGACGGCCTTCGTGACCGGCCTGATCAGCCACTACCTGCAACAACCGCCCGGATGGGCGGCGAACCTGCTGCCCAGCCGCCCGTCCTGGGGCTACCGGCTCACCCAGGGCCTGCACGTGGCCAGCGGCATCGCGGCGATCCCCCTGCTGTTCGCCAAGCTGTGGACGGTGTATCCGCGGCTGTTCGAGTGGCCGCCGGTGCGGTCGGTGGTGCACGCGCTGGAGAGACTGTCCATCGGGGTGCTGGTCGGCAGTGTGCTGCTGCAGCTGCTCACCGGGCTGCTCAACACCCTGCAGTGGTATCCGTGGCCCTGGAACTTCAGGCCGACCCACTGGGCGCTGGCCTGGGTCGCGGTGGGCGCGCTGCTGCTGCACATCGCCGTCAAGGCCCCGCAGATCGCCGCCCATTGGCAGCGCCCCCAGTTGGACGCCGACGGCCCGGACCGGAGGGCGTTCGTCGCGGCGGTGGGCGCGGCCGTCGGCGCGGTGACGCTGACGACGGTCGGGCAGTCCGTCACCCCGCTCAAGGACTTCGACCTGTTCGCGCCCCGCCACCCCGACCACGGACCCCAGGGCCTGCCGGTCAATCGCGCCGCGGCCGCCGCCGGGATCACTGCCGAGCGGCTGCCGGGCTGGCGGCTGCGGGTGGACGGCCCGCGCCCGTACGAACTGACGCTGGACGAACTGCGGGCCATGCGCCAGCGCTTCGTGGTCCTGCCCATCGCCTGCGTCGAGGGCTGGAGCAAGAACGCGCACTGGACGGGCGTACGGATCACGGACCTCCTGGACCGCGCCGGTGCCCCGCCGGGGGCACACGTACGTGTGACGTCGATGCAGCGGCACGGGGCATACGCGGTGATGGAGATGGGCACCTCTTACGCCCGCGACCCGCTCGCCCTGCTCGCCCTGTCCCTGAACGGGCAGACCCTCGCCCTCGACCACGGCTTCCCGGCCCGCATCATCGCCCCGAACCGGCCGGGTGTTCTGCAGACCAAATGGGTCGAACGCCTGGAGGTGCTGTGATGAAGGCGCTGCGCGTCACAGTCGGCACGGCAGGGGTCGCGGCGATGGCGCTGGGCGCCGTCCTCCTGACGGACCCGCACGTCAAGAAGCCGCTGGACGTCCTGTGGTGGCTGGTCGGTGCGGTACTACTGCACGACGGTGTGCTGGTCCCTGCCACCCTCACCGCCGGCGCGCTGCTGCCGCCCCGGCTTCGGCGTTCCGTCCGGGGCGCCCTGATCATCGCCGCCTGCCTCACGGCGGTGGCCCTCCCACGCTGCTACGGCCGGGGCGCCCGGCCAACGCCTCGGTGCTTCCGCTGGGCTACGGACGGAACCTGGTCATCGCCCTCGGCACGGTGGCCGCCCTCGCGTTGGCCTGGCACGCCGTACGACGAATCCTCCGGCACAGGCCGACCGCCCACTGTGCCGAGGCGTCACCCCGGTCAGCTGCGGCTGACGCACCGGCGAACCTGCCCGAGCGAACCGTCACGCCCGCGCCGGAGACCACGTCCCCCGGACCGGACACTGCCGGGCGGCCTGCCCCCGAGGACCCTCCCCGCCCCGACCGGCAGTAGCCGGACGGCGTGGCCCTGGGGCACGGGCGGCCACAGCGCCGGCGTGCGCTTACGTGGGCCGGACACTGGCGGTCGGCAGCGCGGGCGTAGACGCGGCTCTGACGGTGATGGCCGGGGGCAAGTACACCCCTGGCCAATGGTTGTGGATGGCGTCGCCGGGCGTCGGGGCTCCCGCGTGAGGGGGCTGCCGGGCGGGCGTGGTCAGCAGCGCCGCGAGGTGCTGTGCGCTGGGCCCCTCCCGGCCGCCGGGCCCGGGACACGTGACGGATCCGGTCAGGATCCGCCGGGCAGCCCCCGGCCGGACAGTGCCGAACTCACCGCGACCAGCGGTGCGGGGCCCGGCCGGCGTCATCCCCACAGCTCGACGAAGGTGCGGCCGTCGGCGGTCCATTGGTCGACCGGGGTCCAGCCGGTGAGAGTGGCGGTGCGCAGGAGGGCGGTCGGGCCGAGGCGGGCCCAGGGGAAGTCGTGGCCGTGGTGGCCGTGGGCGTCCTGGACGCGGACGGTGAGGCGTTCGTCGACGTCGTGCGGGGCCGCCTCGGCGAGCAGGCGGCCACCGGGGGCGATGAGTTGGCGGACCCGGGTGAGCAGGGCGTGCGGGTCGCCGCCGATGCCGATGTTGCCGTCGACGAGCAGGGCGGTGCCCCAGCGTCCCTCCGCCGGAAGGCGGTCGAAGACCGAACGCCGCAGCACCGAGCCGCCCGCGCCCCGGGTACGGGCGACAGCGGCCGGGCTGACGTCCACGCCGAGCGCCGTCAGCCCGTGCCCGGCGAGAGCGGCGACCAACCGCCCGGGACCGCAGCCGATGTCCAGCACCGAACCCCGGCAACGGCTGAACAACGTGATATCGGTCGCGTCCGGCTCGGCGCACCAGCGCTCCACCTCCAGCGGCAGCAACCAGCCGTCGGAACGCCGAAGGAACAGCGGCCCGCGCCCGGTGCGCAGCGCATGTCCGTACGGATCGTCGATCCACGGCCCGGCCGGATCGGCCGGAAGCTCAGCGAGTTCGGTGAGATCGGTGCCGCTCACCGAACGGCGTCCGTCAGTACCCGGCTCGCCGCGCTGTCCGCGAACCGGCCCACTGCCGCCGCAAAGCGCGAGTGCGGTACGGCCGCCGCGACCTCGGCGGCGTCAACGGCGTTGTCGACGTCCCGCAGCGGCGGCAGGTCGCGTACCCGCAGGCCCGCGTCCGTCAGACGGCGCCGTTGGATCTCCCCGGTGCGGGCGGTGGACATCGGCACACCCCGAATGAGCCCGGGGGCCAGCCCGGGCTCGCTCAGGCCCAGCGTCCAGAAGCCGCCGTCGGCCGCCGGGCCGAACCAGGCCTCGCAGCCGTCCCACCTGCCGGACGCCACGGCCGGGGCCAGCAATTCCGGGGTGACCTGCGGGGTGTCCATCCCGACCAGCAGCGCGGGGCCGTCGTCATACCGGGCGAAGGCCGCCGCGAGCCGTTCGTCGAGGCCACCAGCCACCTGCGGAACGACCTCGAAGCCGGGCGGCAGCCAGGGGCCCGGCGAACCGTCGAGCACCAGGACCCGGCGCCGGGCCGGGGCCCGCAGCACCACGTCGAGGGTGTCGGCCAGCGCCGCTTCGGCGAGGGCGGCGGCCTGCCAGGGAGCGTACGGAGGCGTGAGTCGGGTCTTGACCCGGCCGGGCACCGGCTCCTTGGCGATGACCAGCAAGGTCACCGGGCCCGCCGGGGCCGCGCCCCGGATCGCGGGGGTCACCGGGCGACTCCGGCCGGGGACGCCGTCCGCTGCGGCCGAGCCGGTTCGGCGAGCACCGCCCGCATGTCGCGCACCGCGTGCCAGGTACCGCGCAAGGTCCCGGTCACCTTGGAACGGCCGACGCGCGGCGTGTACGGGACGTCCAGCTCGCGGACCCGCCAGCCCGCGTCGGCGGCCCGGACCAGCATCTGGAGCGGGTAGCCGGAGCGTCGGTCGGTCAGGCCGAGACCGAGCAGCGCCTCGCGGCGGGCGGCGCGCATCGGGCCGAGGTCGTGCAGCCGCAGGCCGGTGCGGCGACGGATGAGACGGGCCAGTTCCAGGTTGGCCAGCCGCGCGTGCGGCGGCCAGGCACCGCGCACGGTCGGCCGCCGCCTGCCCAGTACGAGATCGGCGGCGCCGTCCAGCACCGGTCCGGCGACGGACGGCAGCAGGCCCGGGTCCAGCGAGGCGTCGAAGTCGCAGAAGCACACCACGTCCGCAGTCGCAGCCCGCAGCCCCGCGTGACAGGCCGCGCCGAAGCCCCGGCGGGGCTCGTGGACGTACGCGCCGAGCGATGCGGCCAGCTCCGCCGAGCCGTCGGTGGAATCGTTGTCGACCACGATCGCCCGCCAGCCTGGCGGGATGCGTTCCAGCACCCAGGGCAGGGCCGGGGCCTCGTCCAGGCACGGCAGTACGACATCGACGAGGGATCCGGCAGGAGCGACGCCTTCAGGAGGCGGAGAAGTCTCTGTCACCCCTCACACCTTACGAACACGAAAGGGACATTTTGGGAATCTGGTCCTTACGAAACGCGGACGTCCGCAGGCGCGGGCCGCCCCGGCGCATCCCCGGTGCGAGACTCGACGACGTGAGCGCACCGATCGCAGTACCCAGGGCCCGCGTTCTGGTGGTGGACGACGACTCGACCGTCTCGGAGGTCGTCGCCACCTACCTGGACCGCGCCGGTTTCACGGTGGACCGGGCTGCCGACGGCCCCTCCGCCGTGGCCCGGGCCGCTGCCGTACGCCCCGACCTGGTCGTGCTGGACCTGATGCTGCCCGGCATGGACGGCCTGGAGGTGTGCCGCCGGATCCGGCATGGCCAAGGCCCGGTCCCCGTGGTCATGCTCACCGCACGCGCCGACGAGGAGGACCGCATCCTGGGGCTGGAGGTAGGCGCCGACGACTACGTCACCAAGCCGTTCAGCCCGCGCGAACTCGTCCTGCGGGTGACCTCCGTGCTGCGCCGGGCCGGCAGCACCGCCGAACAGGGGCCCGCCGCCCGGGCCTGGCTGCGCGCGGGCCCACTCGCCCTGGACCGGGCGGCCGCCGCGCCACCCTCGACGGCACCGAGCTCGCCCTGACCATGCGCGAGTTCGACCTGCTCGCCTTCTTCCTCCAACATCCCGGCCGGGTCATGGGCCGCGACGAGCTGATGCAACGCGTCTGGGGCTGGGAGTTCGGAGACCTGTCGACCGTCACCGTCCACGTCCGGCGGCTGCGCGAGAAGGTCGAGGAGGACCCCGCCCGGCCCCGGCTGATCAGCTCCGTATGGGGCGCCGGCTACCGCTTCGACCCACCCCCGCAACCCCGGTAACCCCAGCAACCGGAGGACCCCGACCATGCAGGACCTGCTGCTGATCCTCGCGTACGCGGCCCTCGGCGCCGTGGCCGCCGGGCTGCTCGGTGCGGTCGCACTGTGGCTGCTGCGCGCCCGCTCGGTCGCCGTGTCGCTGGCCGTGGTGGCGGCGGTCACCGTCGGGGCGATGCTCGCCGGGACGCTCTCGGTCGCCCGCGCGATGTTCCTGTCCAGCCACGACCTGGGCGTGGTGACGGCCGTGTGCGCCATAGCGGCGGTCATCTCCCTCGTCATGGCGTTGCTGCTCGGCCGCAGAGTGGTCGCGGGCAGCCGCGCCCTTGACCGCCGCGACCCGGGCGTTCGGCGACAGCGACTCCTTCGCCGCCCCACGCCACGCGCCCACCGCCGAACTCGCCGAACTGGGCCGCGAACTCGCCGCCACCAGCACCAAACTGGTCGAGTCCCGGGAACGCGAACGCGCCCTGGAGGCATCACGCCGCGAGCTGGTCGCCTGGATCTCCCACGACCTGCGCACCCCGCTCGCCGGACTGCGGGCCATGACCGAAGCCCTGGAGGACGGCGTCGCCGCCGACCCCACCCGCTACCACACCCAGATCCGCGCCGAAGTGGAACGGCTCACCTCCATGGTCGGCGACCTCTTCGAACTGTCCCGCATCCAGGCCGGCGTGCTCTCGCTCATGCCCGCCCGCATGTCGGTGTACGACCTCGTGGGCGACGCCATCGCGGGCGCCGACGCACTCGCCCGGCAGCACCGCATATCGCTGGTCGGCCGGGGCGTGGAGCCGGTACCGGTGGAGGTGGACGGCCGGGAGATGACCCGCGTCCTGGCCAACCTCCTCGTCAACGCCATCCACCGCACCCCCGCCGACGGCACCGTCGCCGTCGCCGCACACCGCGAGGCCGACTCCGTCGTGCTGTCCGTCACCGACGGCTGCGGCGGCATCCCGCCCGAGGAACTCCCCCGGGTATTCGACACCGGCTGGCGCGGCACCGACGCCCGCACACCCCCGGCAGGCGCCGGGCTCGGACTGGCCATCGTCCGCGGAATCGTCGAGGCCCACCACGGCCACGCCGCCGTCCATAATGTCCCGGGCGGCTGCCGCTTCGAAGTACGCCTCCCCGCCGCCGTCTGACGGTTCTGCGCCTTTCGCGCGGTCAGCCCCGCAACGACGCCGTAGCGAACTCCGCGACGCCCTCCGCGAACCGGACCTCCGGCTTCCACCCCAGCTCGTCGCGGAGCCGCCGCGACGACGCCGTGATGTGCCGGACGTCCCCGAGCCGGTACTCCCCCGTCGTCACCGACGCCGGCCCACCGGACGCGAGGGCCGGCTCGGCCGCCAGCTCGCCGACCGTGTGCGGCTCGCCACTGCCCACGTTGAACGCCCGCAGAGCGCCCTCCGGACCATCCTGCGCCCCTGACAGTGCCAGCGCGTTCGCCGCGGCGACATCCCGTACATGCACGAAGTCCCGCCGCTGACCGCCGTCCTCAAAAACCCGCGGCGCCTCACCCCGAGCCAGTGCCGACCGGAACAGCGATGCCACCCCCGCGTACGGAGTGTCCCTGGGCATCCCGGGACCATAGACGTTGTGATACCGCAGGGACACCGCGTAGCCGCCCACCGCCCGCGCCCACGCCGCCGCCAGGTGCTCCTGGGCCAGCTTGGTCGCCGCGTACACATTGCGCGGATCGAGAGGCGCCTCCTCATCCACCAGCCCCGGCGCCAGCGGCTCACCGCACCGCGGACACGGCGGCTCGAACCGCCCGGCGTCCAACTCGCCACCCGGCGCGGACCCGGCCGCACGACCCCGTGCCGCACGCACTCGTACCGCCCCTCGCCGTACACCACCATCGACCCGGCAAGCACCAACCGCCGCACTCCCGCCCGCGCCATGCCCGCCAGAAGCACCGCCGTACCGAGGTCATTGCACCCCACATAGTCGGGCGCATCGGCGAAGTCCTTGCCCAGCCCAACCATGGCGGCCTGATGGCAGACCGCGTCCACATCCCGCAGGACCTCCTCGACCGCCGCCCGGTCACGGACATCGGCCTGCCGCCATTCCATCCCCTCCGGAACGGGCGGCGCCGTACGGTGCGCAGCGGGCAGCAGTGCGTCCAGGACCCGAACGTCGTGCCCCGCCGCGGTGAGAGCGGTGACGACCCGCGAGCCGATGAAGCCCGCTCCTCCAGTGACAAGTACCAGCATGAGGCCGACATTACGGACCCCCGCCGCCCCGCGGCGTGTTCCGTGCCCGGTCGTCAGCGGTCCGTAAGGAATTCAGGCGGCACTCGGCGTATCCGCGCTCGCCGCCCGGGCCGGCAGGCCGAAGGCGACAGCGTAGCCCAACATGGTGAACACGCCCTTGGGCCGGAAGATGTGACTGTCGTAGAACGACCAGCAGGCCGCGAGCAGAATCACGCCCCCAGGAAGCACTCGCGCACCGTGGCGCAGGAACGGCACGGCACAGGTGGCGAGAGCGGCGACGGCAAGGGCGTACACACCGGTATGGCCCAGGGCGTCGCCCCTCGTGAACAGTGGCCCCACCGCTGAGGTCGCCCCGTGGTCGGTGACCGTACCGGCAGACATGCCCGCCACCGCGTCGAGGCCGGTGTAGTAGGCCGCGAAGACGAAGGACCCCACCCGCGCGACGACCGTCGCGGCTCCGCTGACGTCGCGACGGGGCCTGCCCCACAGCGGCCGGCATGGCCCGTGGCGCTGACTCCACTCACTCACCCCGATCAACTCACCCACCGGTACCCGCCCGCGGAGCTCGACGGCATCCTCGCCGTCCTCACCAAGCTGCTGCACGCCCAGCGCACCGTGCTGGCCGTCAACCGCGCGTACATCGCCTCGGCCGCCCAGTCCGACGCCTCCCGCACCGAACCGCCCTTCCGGCTCCAGGGCTCCTACCGGGACATGAACAATCTGGCCGAGCGCATCACCCCCGTCATGAACGACGCCGAACTCGACGCTCTCGTCGACGACCACTACCGCGCCGAGGCCCAGACCCGCACCTCCGCCGCCGAGGCCAACTTCCTCAAGCTCGCCGAAATTGGCGGCACCCTCACCCCCTGCAGGCTGCGCGCTGGGACGAGGTCAAGGCAGCGCTGTCGCATTCCCCACGCCCATGAGCGGAATCTTCACACGCCGCTGACGCCGCCGAGCGATCCACGACCGTCCTTGTCGGACAGGCCGCCGGTACCGGCATGGCGATCACCGACCCCGCGGCCGCCGGGATACGCCCGGACGAGTGCAATCTGTGCGGTACGCAGTGCGATCGCCGGTGGTGCTGAGAGCTCCGACCGGAACCCCGGTCTATGAGTAGCAAGGTGATCGCGGCCGCCTGCACCCCGCCCAGGGCGCGGTCCTGTGCGGAGGAGACGGTTGGTGGGAAACGGCGGACGACCTTCGGCCTCCGGTTCAGCGGGGACACCGAAGCCCTCGAAAGACGGCGACACGCCTTCACGGCGGCGATTCCAGCAGATCGCCGCAGCCGCGGCAGCACGGATGAAGACGACGGTGGGGCGGATCAGCGAGACGCCCCCGCCCCCGGGGCCCTTTCGGCCCGGGTTCTGGCGCAGTCCGATCCGCGGTCCGTGGCTGACGTCGGTGTTCGGCCTGGTGTTGCTGGTCGGCATCCCGGTGCTCTTCGTGACCGGCGCGCTCTCCTACGCCGCGTACAACCCCGATCTGGGCCCGCTCAACGACCAGACCCCCGACAAGGGCCTGCTGGGCTTCTACCTGTTCGACTGGCCCACCCACCCGTATTGGCTCTACCGGCTGACCCAGGGCATTCACGTAACGCTCGGCGTGGTGCTCGTACCCGTACTGCTGGCCAAGCTGTGGTCGGTCATCCCGAAACTCTTCGAGTGGCTGCCGGTGCGGTCGCTCGCGCACGGCCTGGAGCGGCTGTCCCTCCTGCTGCTCGTGGGCGGGGCCATCTTCGAGTTCGTGACCGGGATCTTCAACATCCAGCTTTTCTACATTTTCCCCGGCTCCTTCTACACCCTGCACTTCTACGGCGCGTGGGTATTCATCGCCGCGTTCAGTGTCCATGTGTGCCTCAAGCTCGGCCGGATGACACGCGCCCTACGCTCTCGCAACCTGCTCACGGAGCTGCGCACCGACGTCGCCCACACGCGGCCCGAGCCGCCGGACCCCGACGGTCTGGTACCGGCCGCGCCGGCGGCCCCGACCATGTCACGGCGCGGCGCCGTGGGCCTGGTGGGGGCGGGATCGCTGGCCCTGCTTGTGGTCACCGTGGGCCAAAGCATCGGTGGCCGCCTGCGGAGCACCGCTCTGCTCGCCCCGCACAATCGCAATCCGGGCAGCGGGTCGAACGGATTCCAGATCAACAAGACCGCCGCTTCCGTCAGCGTCACCCCGGCTCTCGTCGGCCCCGCCTGGCGGCTGGAAGTGCACGGCCGAGGACCGGCCCTGGTCTTCACCCGCGGGCAACTGCTCGCGATGCCCCGGCACGCGGCCGCGCTGCCGATCGCCTGCGTGGAAGGCTGGTCCACCGAGGACCAGCACTGGAACGGCCTGCGTCTCGCCGACCTCGCCGCCCTAGCCGGTCTTTCCCACGCCGGAAGCGTCCTGGTGGAATCCGTGCAGCCTCCCGGCCCCTACAGCTCGGCCATGCTGCGCGGAAACCAGATCCACGACCCGCGTGCCCTGCTCGCCCTGCGGGTCAACGGCGCCGACCTCTCGCTCGACCACGGCTACCCGGCGCGCATCATCGTCCCGGCCAACCCCGGTGTGAACAACACCAAGTGGGTGCACCGGCTCACCTTCAGGACGTGACCATGACCCGCCTGGCCCGCCTGGCCCGCTGGTACGGCGCGAATCCCCTGCACCTGCTGGTCCTCATCTGCTCGTTCGCGGTCACCGCGTACGCCGGCGTGCGGCTGTTCGCCACGCGGCCCCTCGAAGTGGCGATCTGGTTCGTGGGGGCGGCGATCCTCCACGACCTGATCCTGCTGCCCCTCTACTCCCTCGCCGATCTCTCGGCGCGTTCCGTCCTGCGACATCGCGGCGACGCCGTGCCGGCCGTTCCGTTGATCAACTACCTGCGAGTGCCGGCGTTCCTTTCCGGCCTGCTGCTGCTGGTGTGGTTCCCCCTCGCCTTCCAGCTGTCGAGCCCCTACCCGGGCGCCACCGGACTCTCCTACGACATCTATCTCGGCCGCTGGCTGATCATTACCGCTGTCCTGTTCGGCGCCTTCGCGCTGGCCCTCGCGCTGAAGCTGCGCCGCATCCACCGGGCGGCCCGCGCCAACGAGGAAAAGTCCCCGCCCGGCAACGGCGGCAAGCCGTGATCGTCGACGACCACACCCCGCAGAGGTCAGACTCCTACGCAGAGGCCCTGCACATCGATCGTGGACAGCTTTACCTCCGGTTGGCGTTGTCACGTTGTTGGGTGTGTGGGTGTCTGATGGCGTGACACCCTTGAACCGCACCGGCAAGAGCGGAGCGCACCTGGCAGCGGTGACGGGGCAGCACGGATCACGGCTCTTGGCTGAGGTCGACAACTGAGCCGGGCACGCACGGCGAACCCAAATGCACACCGACCACACTCGTTGTACTGGCACGTACCGGGCTGGTTAGCGCCACGCAGACGGCAGTCGGCGCAGCCAGAACCAACCGCTACCGGGCACCACCAGACCCAGAACTGATGGTGCGTCAATACCAATGCGCTCCCCTCGCGCTCCCCTGGCCTGCCGACAGCCCACCCGCCGCACCTCGACAGCCGAGCCTCCATGAAGAAAGTCCAGCTCAAGGGGCATTCACGCCCAGCGGCGCCACAAGCAACTCCACAGAGTGAACCATCGACCTACGCATCGGAATGCGTAGGTCGAAAAGCCCTCACACGCACACTTCCCATGGTCAATAAGAAGGAAAAACCCCAGTTCAGAGTCCTGACCTGGGGTTCACCATGGAGCCGCCTTCGGGATTCGAACCCGAGACCTACGCATTACGAGCTGTCCGGTCTTGTTCCACAGGGGTCCAGGGGCATCCGGTAGTCGGTTCGCGCTGCAGGTCAGGCGCCATACCGAACGTCCACGGACGAGCGCGTACCGCACCGGATTGAGCAGCAATCGAGACTAGAACTGAGACTGGCCCAAGCCCGCATGGATGGGTCTGATGCAGGGTTGGGCCAGCCCTTGTGCTGGCCCAACCGCCCTCGGCTGAGGCGACGCAGTTGCAGGCGTAACGGCTCAAGTCCGTAAGCCCGCCCTAACACGCCGGTTTGCTGAGCAAGGCGGAGTGCTGCTTGCAGGTCCTCGTCAATGGCCATGGCGTGCATGGTGCCCACGCCAGCCTCACCGCACGCATGGCTCGGTCCGCACGGCCAGGTGCCGCGGGCCGACTACTTGGGCCAGCCGGATAGAAGCGGCTTTGAGGGGTGGCAATGTTCTGCGCGCAGCTGGGCCGTCGCCACGCCCACGACCCCTTCGACCTGCCCACGCTCCAGTCCCGTCTCACCGGCACGGACTTCACCCGGTACGGCCTGGACGACGCGGCGGTCACCGCCCTGCGTGCCTGGGCCCAGCACTGGTCGGACGACATCGCCGAGCGGCTGATGGAGGAGGGCGAGTCGCCCGACGAGGAGTCTCCTGAGTGACGGCCGCCCGGCAGCCGCCGGGGGCGTGGGGCCGACGACGTGAACACCCAGGCTCCTGGTAAGAGAATGGCAAGAGGCTGGTAAAGTCCGCTTACTTGGGCGGGGGCAGGGGGCCCTCGCCGGGAGGGACTCTCACCGTGGGCAGACATGCCCTGGGACGGGGCGGTCTGACCGTCGCTGTCTCCGCACTCTCGGTCGCCGTCGCGGCCGTCACCGTGGTCTCGGGGGGCGGCGAGCCGGCCCGCGCGGCCACCGCACAGACAGCGGGAACGACGGAGATTCTCCTTCAGGACCCGCGCACGGAAACGACGCGTTCGGACCGCGTGCTCGCGGCCGGCGAGACCGGCTTCCTGCACCGGCAGGCCGGTGGAGCCGGGCTGCTCTGGACGAACTACGAGGACGGTGGCACCACCACCGTCACCACCCCGCCCGGCAACGCCGGTGCGGGCCAGCCGTACCAGCCGACCACCACCAGCTGCTACGACATCAGCGCCACCTGCCCCTCGGGCACGTTCGGACAGGGCGCCGACACCGTCGCGCTCCCGCACCGGTCGTACACCGAACCCGTCTCACTGTGGACGCCCGGCGGAGCGGACGGCGGCACGCTGCGCACGCTGGACATGCCGCGGCTGGACTACGTCGGCACGTACGGCGGGACTGTCGTGGCGGCCGAGCAGAACACCAGCGTCGACGGCTCGCCCCGGCCCGGCACCGGGCTGGAACTGCTGGACTACGTCGACGGCAAGCAGCGCACCCGCGTGGTGACCGGAGGCCCGGCCGACAAGGTCTGGAAGACGGGCGTCACCTCCGTGCGCACCGGAGACGCCAAGGGCGCGCTGCTCGCGTACCCGGGCGCCGCCGACTCGACCGGCGCCGCGACCTTCGACATCCACTACCTCGACTTCGCCACCGCGGAGCTCACCCAGGTCTTCTCCGGCGCCGGGAGCGGGCTGTCACTCTCCCTCTCCGGTGACCGGATCGGCTGGTACACCCCGGCCGCGGGCTTGCACCTCCGGTCCCGCGCGGACCTCGCCGCCGAGGAGACGGTCACGGTGGCGGGCAACGGCACGGCCGGCTCCCCTGTGCTCGTCGGGAACTGGCTCGTCCTGGTGGCGGACCGGGGCCCCGTCACGGCCGTCTCGCTGACCGACGGCACCACGAAGACCCTGCTGACCCGCTCGTACGGCGACCCCGTCGCCGCCCCCGACGGCTCGGCCCTCGTCACCGGCGGCACGAGCACCACCGACTGGTGGGTGCAGCGCGTCGTCCAGGGCGCCGACGGCATCCCGCGGCTGGAGAAGGTGGCCAAGGTGCCGCCGTACGAGAACCCCAAGACGGGCCTCGCGCTCAGCCGGGGCAGCCTGCGCGTGGCGGAGCGCGACCCCGCCGTCAGCAGCACTATGGACGCCACGTCCGTGCGCACGCTGACGACGAACGGCAGCACCACGCTCACCGCGTCCGACGCCACGGCCGGCGACAAGGTCTCGGCCGTGTGCCCGTACCCGGGCACCTCCTGCTCGGCGATGTGGGGCAACAAGGTCACCGCCCCCCGGGACGCCTACCTCGAGACGTTTTACGACGCCGACGAGGGCGGATCGGGTCTGTCGGACGCAGACCGGGTGGCCCGCGTCGGCGACGGCTCGGGCGTTCCCGACCTTGAGTTCGGCACCGAGAAGGGCGCGATCGTCGACGTGTCCGACGACTACGCGGTCTACAACTCGGGCGGCTCCGCCCCGATGCAGTACGTGGGCCACTTCGGCTACGGCCAGAAGCTGAAGCGCTCGGTCCGCGCCGCGGCCCTGAACGGGCCCGTCCTGTGGAGCGCCACCGCCACCGCCGGCCAGGTCACCTCCTACAGCCTCACCACGGACAAGACCCTCACCACGGTCACGGTCCCCGGCGCCAGCTGTGTGCCGACCGAGCTGCAGGCGGCGGGCCGCTGGCTGTACTGGGCCTGCGGCACGGCCTCAGCGGGCGTGTACGACACCAAGGCCGGCACGTCCGCCGCCGTGGCCCCCGGTGACGTGCTGCTCGGCGACGGCTTCACCGTCCGCCACGACCACGCCGCCGACGAGCTGGTCCTCACCGACGCGGCCACCGGCGCCACCCGCGTGGTCGCCGCGAAGGTCCCGGACACCGGCCTGGCCGCCGACCGCCGCTACCGCTGGACGGTCGACGAGTACACGGGCCTGGTCGCCTGGTTCGACGCGTTCGAGCAGACTCACGTCGCCACCACCGGCGTGACCCCGTCCGCCCTGACCGCGTTCGACTCGAGCGCCGACAGCTACGCCGCGCCTTCCACCGCCGACTCCTGGACGGGTTCGTGGCTGCTGTCCCGCCCTGTCGGCTCCTGGTCGCTCACCTTCACCTCGGTGGAGAGCGGCGAGACCGGTAAGGCGAGCCGCTCGGTCACCGGCGGTGCGAGCGCCGCCCGGGTCTCGGCGGGCTGGAACGGCAAGACCGCGAGCGGGGCCCGCTTCCCCAACGGCCGGTTCACCTGGACCCTGAAGGCGACGGGCCTGAACACGTCCACCGCCACCACCGTGGCAACCGGCAGCGGCTTCCTCAACAACGGGGCACCGGTACGGCACGACTTCGGCAGCCCCGACGGCCCGGACGGCACTGGCGACCTGCTGACCCTCAACTCCTCGGGCGCCCTGACCTTCCAGAGGGGCACGGGCACGGGGACGTTCTCGAGCAAGGTCAGCGGCAGCGGCTGGGCGACCAGCGTCAAGGCGGTCCCGTTCGGCGACCTGAGCGGGGACCGGTGCAACGACGTCCTGGTGCGCTACAGCAGCGGGGCCCTGCGCCTGTACAAGCCGGGCTGCGGCGCGGCGCTCAAGCCGACGACGTCGTACACCACGCTGGCGACCAGCGGCTGGACCCAGTACGACGTGCTGACCTCTCCGGGTGACATCAGCGGTGACGGCCGGCCCGACCTGATCGCGCGCAACGCCTCGACCGGCGCGGTGTACCTGTACAAGGGCACCAGCACGGGCAAGCTGTCCGCGCGCGTGAAGCTGTACGACAGCTGGAAGGGCTACAAGAAGATCGTCGGCACCGGTGACCTCAACGGTGACGGCATCGGCGACCTGGTCGTCCAGGACACCTCGAACACCCTGTACCGCTACAACGGCACCGGCAAGGGCACGTTCGGCGCCCGCGCCAAGGTGTTCGGCAACTGGGGCGGCACGTACAACGCCGTCGTCGGTGTCGGCGACCTCAACCGTGACGGCAAGGCGGACATCGTCGTCCGGGATAGCGCGGGCAAGCTGTACCGCAACTACGGTGACGGGAAGGGGTCGTTCGGGTCCCGTACCCAGATCGCCACCGGCTGGGGCGGGTACAAGGCCCTCTCCTAGCAACCTGTGGGGCTCGGAAAGTCGTCGCTGCAGGTCAAGCCGCATAGCGGTACTCGTTAATGGCGCCGCCGAGGATGCGGGTGCGCAGGAGTCTGCGGACTTCGAGGTCGTGCACGGTGATGGGCTGCTGGTCGGCGCCCGGAGGTAGTTGGTTGCGTGCTCGGTGGGGGCGGTGCTCGTTGCGGCCAGGACGTTGCCCGATCTTGGTGGCTAATTCGTAATTGTCATGCTGTGAGGGCGAGTTCGAGGCGGGCGAGGTGACTGCTGCTGGCGCGGTCGAGGGGGTGTCCGTTCCC
>NZ_RJVR01000201.1 GCF_003999195.1 Streptomyces soli | reverse complement strand
CGATGAGGAGCAGCCGAGCCCACCACGGCCGTGCCAGCCGGAGAAGCTGGGCACCCACCGCCGGGCCCGGTGCCGGCTGAAGCCCGGCCACTTCTTCGGTGCGGGTGTCGGTGGCGGTCATGGCCGCACCACCGCCGCGGTGGTGCGGCCATGCCGCTGAGCACAGAAGATACGGGCGTACAGGCCGCCCGCGGCCAGCAACTCCTGGTGTTTACCGCGCTCGTGGATGCGGCCCTGGTCGAGGACGATGACCTCGTCGGCCTGTGCGAACGCGGCGAGGCGGGTCGAGCACAGCAGGATGGTGGCTTGGCATTCCGGCGGGGCAGCGGGGCCTACCGCTTCGCGCAGCGCGGCGATGATGCGGGATTCGGTGTCGGCGTCGATCGCGGAGAACGGGTCGTCGAGCACCAGCAGCCGCGGGCCGGTGGCGGGCGCTGCCAGGGCGCGGGCCAGGGCGATGCGTTGGCGTTGGCCGCCGGAGACGCGCACACCGAGTTCACCGATGCCGGTGGCCATCCCGTCGGCCATGCCGGCCACGTCGGTGTCGAGGTCGGCCACCCGCAGCGCCTTCGCCAGGCGCCCGGACAGGATCGTGTCGGCGGTGGTTCCGGGTTCCGGGTGGGTGAGCGCAATGTTGTCGGCGACGCTGCCGGAGAACACCGGGTTTCCCTGCGGCAGGTATCCGACGCTGTCCCGGTCGGCCGGCGTCCAGGTGTGCGGGTCGGCCCCGTCGATACGGACCCGTCCGCTCGGGACCGGGTACAGGCCCAGTACGGCCCTGGCGAGCGCGGTTTTTCCGGAGCCGACCGGGCCGGTGACCGCGACCAGCGAACCGGGAGCCACTGTCAGGCTCACCTCGTTCAGCGCGGGATGCGCCGCACCGGGGTAGACGAACAGGACATCGTCCAGGGCGATGCCCACCGGTCCTGGCTGGGGCGTCACTGCCTCGTGGCGCGGCCGGACGCCCAATCCCGCGACTCGGTCCGAGCGCCACGAGGCGCGGGCCGGTTCATCGTCCAAGGGGGGCGCCGGGGCAAGTAGCGGTGCGAGGCGGGTGAAGGCCGCAGTAGCGGCCTGGACCCGGTTGGCCATCTGCGGGATGCGGAAGGCCCGTGCTGTGAACCGGGTGAAAAGCCCGAGAAAAGCCACGAGGTCACCGACACTGAGCGCTCCGGTGGCGACCTTCGTCCCGCCCAGCCAGATCACGGCGAGGATCCCGGCGGTGGTCAGCGTGCCGTAGACCGGGGCGAGCGCCGAGTCCAAGCGGGTCGCCGCCAGTTCCGCGTCGGCCTGGGCGTCGGCCAGCACGTTCAGCCGCCGGGCAAACGCCGCGCGCCGCCCGGACGCCCGCAGGACCCGCAGCCCGACCAGGCCTTCCTGTACGAACGTGGTCAACGCGGCGTTGGCCTCGCGGGCGCGCAGCGTGCGCCGGGACACCCATATCCCGGCGACCTTGGCCAGGGTCAGCGCGATGGGCACTGGCGCCAGTGCCAGCGCACCGAGGGTCGGGTCGTACGCGAGCATGGCCACGATGAGTGCTACGGAGAACAGCACCGTGTCCCAGGTCTCCACGATGAGTTCATTCACGCCGGTGCCGAGCACCTCGACGTCTCCGATGATGCGGGCCATGACTTCGCCGACCGACGTGGTGTGCAGCCGTTCGGCAGGCCAGGAGAGCACCCCGCGGAGGGCGTCGGCGCGCACGTTGGCGTAGATGCGGGCCCGGGCCACGCCGAGCCACCAGCGTTTGCCGACCCGGGGCAGCTCGGTCGCAGCGGTACCGACGATGAGCAGCAGCGCGGCCCCGGCCACGGCCCCGCCGGTGGCCTGCCCGCGATGGAACGCGAGCACGGCGTCGACGGCATGGCCCAGCAGCACGGACGGCAGCACGACGGCAATGTTCATCGCGATGCCGGCCAGCGAGCCGATCACGAGCAACCCGGCGACCTGACGGAAGTACGGTCGCATCCGGCGCAAGAACCCATCGCCGGGTGGCCGGCCGTGTTGCCGGTCCGGGGCGGAGGGTGGCAGCTCGCTCGTAATCATGGGCGGGCCCGTGTGGTCGTCTTCGCTCACAGCTGTGCCAGTCGCTGGGTCAGATTTCCGCCGGCCCCTGCGGCCGACTCTGCGCGCCCCGCGATGGCCTTCATGTCCGCGTAGATCATGGCGGCCGTCCACACCGCCTCGAAGTCGCCCTGCGGCGCCTCGCCGTCGAGGTAGCCCTCGCGCAGCGCGATCCGATCGGATACCGCCGGCCAGGTACGCAGATCCAGAGCCGGGTGGCTCAGATAGGAGTCACCGAAGTCGATCAACCCGGTGAACGCGCCGTCGGCGTCGACGAACGCGTGCGTCGGTCCGGGATTCGAATGCAGCGCCATCGGCGTATCGAACCGTGACGGAAGCGCCTCAAGCGCGCGGACGGCGACCGCTTCCGGGCTGGCCGCGAGCTGCCAGCAACCCGGCCGGCTATCGATCTCGTCGACGAGATCAGCCAGGGCCACCTCCAGACGGTGCCGCAACGCCCCGGCGTCATCGTCCGTCGGGAACAGGCCGCTGTCGGCCAGTTGATCAGCCGGCTGGGTGTGCAGGCGGCGCAGCAGCCGGCCCAGGGTGTGGAGCAACTGCGTGCGAGCCGGGCCTGTTACGGACACATGCCGCGCGGCCCGCCCGGGGATGCGGCTCATGACCAGGTACTCGACGCTGCCCTC
>NZ_RJVR01000179.1 GCF_003999195.1 Streptomyces soli | reverse complement strand
GGCGGCCGGCCGGGGCCCCGGCGGGCCCTCCGCGCGCCGGAAGACGGCCACCAGCGCGGCGGTGACCCCGGCCGGCCGCCGCCATCCAATCGCGGGCGTCAGTCGCCCTCGACTTCATCCGCCGCCTCGACCTGGGCGAACCGAGCAGCGTCGCCAATCTCTTCATGCCCGACGGCGTCTGGGAGTGGCCGCACGGCGACCGCCGCATCGAGGGCCGCGGCGCCCTCCGCACCTACTTCGGCTCCCGGCCGGCCGACCGGCTGTCGCGCCGGATGTGCACGAACGTCCTGGTCGACGTGGACTCCGCCACGACCGCCACCGCGACCTCCTACTTCGCCACGTACCGCGTCGACGGCTACACCGGAGGCATGCTGCCGCCCCAACTCCCCACCAATGTCGGCCACTACGAGGACACGTTCCGTAAGGTCGAAGGGGAGTGGCTGCTCGCCCGCCGGGTCACGTTTCTCCCCATCGGCGCGGAGACGCAGCGCCTCCAGGGGTGAGTCGGGCTACAGCACCGTCGCGCCCCGCGCCGGGGCCGAGGTCACGCGGGCGGCGCGGCAGGTGCCGGAGGCGGTGAGGGCGGCGGCGAGGGAGGTTGCGGATTCGGCGTCCTTGGCGAGGAAGGCGCAGGTGGGGCCGGAGCCGGAGACGAGGGAGGCGAGGGCGCCGGCCTGGGTGCCGGTGTGGAGGGTGGCGGCGAGGGAGGGGCGGAGGGAGAGGGCGGCGGGCTGGAGGTCGTTGGTGAGGGCGGAGGCGAGGGCGATGGGGTCGCCGGTGCGGAGGGCTTCGAGCAGGGCGGGGGCGGCGGCGGCCTCGGGGACTGGGGGTCCCCCCGGCGAGGACAGGGGGCGGGTGTCGGCGCGGAGCCGGTCGCACTCGGCGTAGACGGCGGGCGTGGAGAGGCCGCCGTCGGCGAGGGCGAAGACCCAGTGGAAGGTGCCGCCCACCTCCAGCGGCGTCAGGATCTCGCCCCGGCCCCGGCCGAGGGCCGCACCGCCGACGAGGCTGAACGGAACGTCGCTGCCCAGCTCGGCGCAGATGGCCAGCAGCTCTTCCCGGGTGGAGCCGATGCCCCAGAGGGTGTCGCAGGCCAGGAGGGCGCCCGCGGCGTCCGCGCTGCCGCCGGCCATGCCGCCGGCGACGGGGATGTCCTTGGCGATGTGGATGTGCACGTCCGGCGCGATGCCGTGGCGGCCGGCCAGCGCGATGGCCGCACGGGCGGCGAGGTTGCTCGCGTCGAGCGGTACGTGCTCCGCGTCTGGGCCCTCGACCGTGAGGCGGAGGCTGTCGGCCGTGGGGTCCCCCATGCCGGAGGCCAGGGGCGTGACCGTGACCTCGTCGTACAGGCCCACGGCGAGGAAGACGTTGGCCAGGTCGTGGAAGCCGTCCCGACGGAGCGGGCCCACGGCGAGCTGGACGTTGACCTTCGCGGGGACGCGGACGGTGACGACGGGGGCGGTCACGGTGCTGGGACTCCTCGGACGGACGGACGGAAGGGCTTGGGCCCATTCTCCCAGCCCCGCGGACCCGACCACGCCTGCGGCGTCCGCTACGCGCTCAGCAGCATGACCTTGCGGCACGTCACCGCGGTCGCCGCGACGGCCACATGCATCAGCAGGAGCGCGATCACGGAACTGCTCCCGGAGCCCCCGGAGCCCCTAGCGCACCAACCCGTGCTCCGCGATCGCCGCGAACTCCTCCACCGTCAGCGCCTCGCCCCGCGCCTGCGGCGACACCCCCGCCCCCACCAGCGCCGCTTCGGCCGCCGCCGGGGACCCGGCCCATCCCGCCAGGGCAGCCCGAAGCGTCTTGCGCCGCTGCGCGAAAGCCGCGTCGACGACCGCGAAGACGTCCTCTCGCCGCGCGGAGGTCTTGAGCGGCTCGGTCCGCCGCACCAGCGAGACCAGTCCGGAGTCGACGTTGGGCGCGGGCCAGAAGACATTGCGCCCGATCGAGCCGGCGCGCTTGACCTCGGCGTACCAGGCCGCCTTCACCGACGGCACGCCGTAGACCTTGGACCCGGGACCGGCGGCGAGCCGGTCGGCGACCTCGGCCTGAACCATCACCAGGGTGCGCTCGATCGACGGAAAGGTCTCCAGCATGTGCAGCAGCACCGGCACCGCGACGTTGTACGGGAGGTTGGCGACCAGCGCCGTGGGCGGCGGCCCCGGCAGCTCGCGGACGCGCATGGCGTCGGAGTGGACGAGCTCGAAGCGCGAGGCACGGTCGGACATGCGGGCCGCGATGGTGGCCGGCAGGGCGGCGGCGAGGACGTCGTCGATCTCGACGGCGGTGACCCGGTCGGCGGCCTCCAGCAGCGCCAGGGTCAGCGAGCCGAGCCCCGGGCCGACCTCGACCACGACGTCCTCGGGCCGGACGTCGGCCGTGCGGACGATGCGCCGGACCGTGTTGGCGTCGATGACGAAGTTCTGGCCGCGCTGCTTGGTGGGACGTACCCCCAGGGCGGCGGCCAGTTCGCGGATGTCGGCGGGGCCGAGAAGGGCGCCCTGATGATCATGATCAGTGCTGCTCACCGGTAAAGCCTACGGCCGCAGACAGGCCACGGAGTCGCCCCCCTGCTGACGTAGAGCTTCTTGGCCCGGTAGGTCTGCTCGGCCGCGGGCGCGTCCTGGGGGCGGCCGCTGCCGCCGATGCGGTGCCAGGTGCCGACGTCGAACTGGTAGAGCCCGCCGTACGTCCCCGAGGCGTCCACCGCGTTCGGCCGGCCGCCGGCCTCGCACTGCGCGAGGCCCTGCCAGTTGAGCCCGTCGGCGCCCTCGACCGACGACGGCGGGGTCTGGGTGCCGGTCCGTTCGACCTGGGTGACGGGCTCGCTGACGATCTCCTCGGCGATGCGCCTGGGCTTCTGCTTCACGCCGTTGATGGTCCGGTAGGCGTACGTGACCCGGCGGAGCCCCGGCTCCCCGGGGGTGTTGACGGCGGTGGTGCCCTGGAACAGCGAGGGGTCCTTGTGCCGCTCGGTCCCGTACGGAATGGGCTCCTCGCGCACCTCCTCCTTGCCGCTGATCCGCATCACGGAGACCGTCTGGCCCTCGCGGGGGAAGGTGTCGGGGTCGACGGAGGTGGTGTCCTGGCCGTGCAGGGCGATCCCGGCCTCGCGCACCGCTTCGCCGACGGTGGCGGCGTTCGTACGGATGGCGCGCTCGCGGCCGTCGACCAGGAAGGTGAGGGTGCGCTCGGTGCGTACGTCCAGGTCGAGGCCGTGGCGGCCGATGGGCTCGCTGCGGGAGGCGGAGAGGTACGCGCCGTCGGCCCGCACCCCGAGCTGGCGCAGGGCCTCGTCGACGGTGCGGGCGGTGGTCCAGAGGCGGCGCTGTCGGCCGTCGAGGGTGAGGGAGACCGGGCGGCCGTAGCGGACGGCCACCGTGTCGCCGTCCACGAGGCCGGCGTCCCGGCCGGGGGCGACGATGTCGTGGTCGCCGACCTCGACGCCCTGGCGGGCGAGCATTTCTTCCACGTCGTCGGCGAAGGTTTGCAGCGTACGCGGCTCGCCGTCCACGCTGAGCTGCACCGACTTCTCGTTGGCCAGGAAGGCGGTCGTCCCGCCGGCCAGGAAGGCGACCACCAGCGCCCGCGGCAGCAACTGCCGCAGCGCGTCCGGCTTCTGCCGCCGCCCCACCGCCGCCCGCTCCTTGCGCGCCGCGGCCCTGCCGCCACCGCCCTCGGCGGGGGTGGGCACGAAGGGGCCGTCGGACCACTCGGCCTGGCGCGGCAGCCTGTCGCCGCCCCCGTCCGGGGCGAAGCTCGCGGACCAGTCCGTCACAGGTCGCGGCTGCGTCCGATGACTGCCCTGCGTATTGCTCACGACGGCTCCCGGCTCCAGTACGTACGGCACGATCGGAACGGGGACCCTAGCGGAGGAATCGTCACTCTCCAAAGCCGTACGGTTACGCCGTGTCGCGAACCGAACGGCCTCAATAGGCGAATACGCGAGCCGTATTCGCGCCCAGGGCCGCCGCCAACTCGTCCTCCGTCACCCGCCTGGCCGCGGCTATCGCGCGGACCGTGACCGGAATGAGGTAGGGCGCGTTGGGCCGGCCGCGGTACGGCACCGGGGTCAGGAAGGGAGCGTCGGTCTCCACGAGCAGCAGCTCGGGCGGGGCGACGGCGACCGCGTCCCGCAGGTCCTGGGCGGACTTGTACGTGACATTGCCGGCGAAGGACATGTAGTAGCCCTTGTCCGCGCACAGCTTGGCCATCGCGGCGTCGCCGGAGTAGCAGTGGAAGACCACCCGGTCCGGTGCGCCCTCCTCGTCCAGGATGCGCAGGACGTCGGCGTGCGCCTCGCGGTCGTGGATGACCAGCGCCTTGCCGTGCCGCTTGGCGATGTCGATGTGCCGGCGGAAGGAGAGCTGCTGGTCGGCGACGCCCTCGGGGCCGGTGCGGAAGTAGTCCAGGCCCGTCTCCCCGACCGCCCGCACCTGCGGCAGCGCGGCCAGCGCGTCGATCTCGGCGAGCGCGGCGTCCAGCGCCTGCTGCCCGCCCGCCTGCCGTGCCCCCTGCCGGGACCAGCTGTCGGGGTCGCCGTGGACGATGCGGGGCGCCTCGTTGGGGTGCAGGGCGACGGCCGCCCATACGTTCGCGTACTGCTGCGCCGCGTCGGCGGCCCAGCGCGAGCCGTTGACGTCACAGCCGACCTGGATCACGGTCGTGACGCCCACCGAGGCGGCCTTGGCCAGCGCCGCCTCGACGGTGCCCCCCTGCATATCGAGATGGGTGTGCGAGTCCGCGACCGGCACCGCGAGCGGCTCCGGCAGCGGCGGGGCGATGGACCTGTCGTCCTTCTTCTGCGACTGCGACATGCCCCGATCTTAGAAACCCGCTCTCACGCGGACTCGCTCTCCTCCCTGCTTTTACGGTGGAGAAGGTGCAGCGGCGACCAGTGCCGGGTGCGGCGCCCGCGCTCCCGTACGGCCTGCTCAGGGATCCGGGTCGGCCGGAGGGCGATCACATCGGACACCTGCCCGGCGCGCATGATGCGGACCTTGTGCCCCTCGCAGTTCGCGCAGGCCGGCCTGGTCAGCGGGGACGGGACGCGCTTGCCGTCCGCGATGTAGGTGACGTACGGGTGGTTCTGGAGGTCCACGTGGTGCTGGATCTCGTACGCCTGCTCCCAGCCGAAACCGCAGCTGATGCAGACGAAGGCGTACGCCTCCCGAACCGTGCCCGTGTCGGTTTCCTCGGTGCCGATGGTCTCGCTCATGGCAGCTCCTGTTGCCCTCCGGACGAGGCGTCCGGTGCGGGACTTCCCACTATCAGCAAACGCCTGGAGCTGCACTCGCGCAGGAGGGCTTCCGCTGTTTTGAGGCAGTTTTGGGCTTTAGGTGGGAAGTAGGCCTTCGGGCCACGACAGCCCTTTGCCGAGCGCTGCGTTTATACCCAGTGTGCTCCCGATCGTGCGCCGGGTCACGCGCCCGGTGCGGCGCTCAGGCAGGCCCGGGGTCACGCGCCCGGTCGGCCGCCCAGGCAGCCCCGGGGTCACGCACCCGGGGCAACCTCCCGCTTGGCCGCCACCACCGCGTCGAAGACCTCGCGCTTGGGCAGCCCGGCGTCCGCCGCCACCGCCGCGATCGCCTCCTTTCGGCTCTCCCCCGCCGCCTCCCGGTCCCGTACCCGCCGCACCAGCTCCGCCGGGTTCAGGTCGGCGGGCCCCGGCTCGGGGGCGCCCTCCACGACGACCGTGATCTCGCCGCGTACGCCTTCGGCCGCCCAGGCCGCCAGCTCCTTCAGCGGGCCGCGCCTGACCTCCTCGTACGTCTTCGTCAGCTCCCGGCACACGGCGGCACGCCGGTCGGCCCCGAAGACCTCCGCCATCGCGGCCAGCGTGTCGTCCAGGCGGTGCGGGGCCTCGAAGTACACCAGCGTCCGCCGCTCCCCGGCGACCTCGGCGAGGCGCGCCCGGCGCTCCCCGGCCTTCCGGGGCAGGAAGCCCTCGAAGCAGAACCGGTCCACCGGCAGCCCCGACAGCGCCAGCGCCGTCAGCACGGCCGACGGGCCCGGCACCGCCGTCACCTTGATGTCCCGCTCCACGGCCGCGGCCACCAGCCGGTACCCGGGGTCGGAGACCGACGGCATCCCGGCGTCGGTCACCAGCAGCACCCGGGATCCGGCCGCCAGCGCCTCCACCAGCTCCGGGGTGCGTGCCGACTCGTTGCCCTCGAAGTACGACACGACCCGGCCGGTGGTGTGCACCCCCAGCGCCTGCGTCAAGCGCCGCAGCCGTCGCGTGTCCTCCGCCGCGATCACATCCGCCCCGGCCAGCTCCGCCGAAAGCCGTGGCGGCGCGTCCGACACGTCCCCGATGGGCGTCCCCGCCAGTACGAGTACACCTGCGGTTCGGGGGGCGGTTTCGGGTGCGGCTGAGCTATTCACTGGGCCAGTCTCGCACCGTGCTCAGCGCGCACACATCAGCCTTCCCTACGATGGCCCGGTGACGAGTGACACCGCTGACGCCGCGACGCAGCCGCAGCACGCCCAGGACGCGGCCGAAACCGCCCCGCCGGCGGACGCGCAGAGCCCCTGGCAGCGCCGCCTGCGCCGCTTCGGCCATATGGCGCGCCCCCGCCCCGACGTGCGCGACCGCCTGGTCCAGCCGTACCCGGAGCCGGGCACCCGCCTGTGGGCCGCGCTCGGCCTCAGCCCGGTGCGGGCCGACCGGCTGGCCCGCTGGTCGGGCTGGGGCGGCCCGCTGCTGGTCGCGCTCTTCGCGGGCCTCATCCGCTTCTGGAACCTGGGCAGCCCGCACGCGGTGATATTCGACGAGACGTACTACGCCAAGGACGCCTGGTCACTCTTCCAGTACGGCTACGAGGGCTCCTGGACGGATAAGGCCAACGACTCCATCCTCGCCGCCCACCAGACCATCCCGCTCTCCCCGACGGCCTCGTACGTCGTCCACCCGCCCGTCGGCAAGTGGGTCATCGGCGTCGGCGAGTGGCTGTTCGGCCTGAACCCCTTCGGCTGGCGGTTCATGGTCGCCGTCCTCGGCACGCTCTCCATCCTCATGCTCTGCCGCATCGGCCGCCGCCTCTTCCGCTCCACGGCGCTCGGCTGCCTGGCCGGCGGCCTGATGGCGGTCGACGGCCTGCACTACGTCATGAGCCGCACGGCTCTGCTCGACCTCGTCGTCATGTTCTTCGTGCTCGCCGCCTTCGGCTGCCTGCTCATCGACCGCGACCAGGCCCGAGCCCGGCTGGCGGCGGCACTGCCGGACGACCGGCCGAACACCCTCGTCGCCAGGACCGCCCTGGGCCTACGCCCCTGGCGCATCGCCGCCGGCGTCTCCCTCGGCCTCGCCTGCGCCACCAAGTGGAACGGCCTCTACATCCTCCTGGCCTTCTTCGTCATGACCGTCCTCTGGGACATCTCCGCCCGCCGCCTCGCCGGCGCCCGCCAGCCCTTGATCACCGCGTTGGACAAGGACGCCGGCTGGGCCTTCCTGGCTCTGCTGCCGGTCGCCGTCGTCACGTACCTCCTCAGCTGGACCGGCTGGTTCTTCACCAAGGGCGGCTACGACCGCACCTGGGCCCACGGCCGCGCCGGCCTCTCCCCCGACCACTTCACCCTGCCGTTCATCGGCGCCCGGATCCCCCTCCCCCAGATCTCAATGACCTGGGTCCCCGAGGTCTTCCGCAGCCTCTGGCACTACGAGTCCCAGGTCTACGACTTCCACGTCAACCTGGTCTCGCCCCACACATACCAGTCCAACCCCTGGTCCTGGCTCGTCCTCGGCCGCCCCGTCTCGTACTTCTACGAGTCCCCCAAATACGGCTCCGACGGCTGCACCGCCACCGCCGGCTGCGCCCGCGAAGTCCTCGGCATCGGCACCCCCCTCCTCTGGTGGTCCGCCTGCTTCGCCCTCCTCTACGTCCTCTACCGCTGGGCCTTCCGCCGCGACTGGCGCGCCGGCGCCATCCTCTGCGGCATCGCCGCCGGCTACCTCCCCTGGTTCATGTACCAGCAGCGCACGATCTTCCTCTTCTACGCCGTCGTCTTCCTCCCCTTCCTCTGCCTCGCCCTCGCCATGATGCTCGGCGCCATCCTCGGCCCCCCCGGCTCCACCGAACGCCGCCGCATGTGGGGCGCCGTAGGCGCAGGCACGCTGGTCCTGCTGATCGTCTGGAACTTCATCTACTTCTTCCCGCTGTACACGGGCATGACGATCCCGATGGACTCGTGGCGGGCCAGGATGTGGCTGGACACCTGGATCTGACCGGCTGGTTCGGCTCTACTGGGCCGCCAGGACGTAGGCCCACTTCGGTGCGGCTCGTGCTGGCGGCCCAGTGCGCGTTGCATCGCTCCGGGACGGGTGCGCGGGCGGTCGCTCGTACCGCTCGCCGTAATCGCCCTGGACATTGGCTCCCAGCTTCAGAGCGATGTCACGCATCTTGGCGATCAGGACGTCGTCGGGATTCTTGACGACGATCCGTCCATCCCGCCAGTCCAGCCAGGCGCCACGGGTGTTCGCCTCAGGGTGTGTGACCATCTGCGCCAGCCATTCGTGCCGGTACTCCAGCACCGCTTCCTGGCCTCGCGGCGAGGTCCGCGTCACCTGGACCATCTCGAGGTCGGCGGCGGCGACGACGACCACCGCGGACCACTCGGCGGTGGGGGGCGGTGGAAGCGGTGGGCCCAGTTGGCGGAGAGCCAGAGTTGGGGGGTGCCGGCGAGTTCGGAGAGGTTGCGGTCCTGGCCTCGGGCGATGTGCCAGGCGAGCCAGGCGACGCGTTGCCCGGGCGCGTCGATGGAGGCGACCAGGTCGGCGTGGATGCGGCGGAAGAGGGAGAGGCAGAGGGGCTGCCAGGTCATCGGAGGCCTACGCAGTCGTGCTGCCAGAAGGTGTGGGGGTAGACGAGGGTGCCGGTCATCCAGGGTTCGTAGGCGGGGAGGCGGTAGACCTGGAAGGCGGGGTCGGGGATGCGGAGGGAGGGCTTGCGGAAGGCGAGTTCGGCGCCGGGGGTGAAGCCGAGACGGGAGTAGTAGGCGGGGTCGCCTTCCAGGAAGACCAGGGGGGCGCCGAGTTCGGCGAGGGCGTCGAGGCCGTGGCGGACAAGGGCGGAGCCGATGCCGCGCTTCTGGTGGTCGGGGGAGACGGCGAGGGGGCTGAGGACCTGGACGTCGACCAGGCGGCGGGGGGCGTCGAGGAGGGCGGGGGTGAACATGACGTGGCCGACCGCCTCGCCATGGTCCTCCGCGACGAGGGAGAGCGCGGAAGCAGGGCGCAGGGCGTCGGCGAGGGCGGCGACGACAGGGCCGTGCTCGGGGCCGAAGGCACGGCGGTGGAGGTCGCGTACGGCCGGATGGTCCGCGGGGTGCTCGAGGCGTAGGGACATGTCCGGGACGGTAGAGACTGCCCGGTTCGGGCTCAACCAAGATTTCGGATTTCCCTTCCGTTCCCCTGTTCGCCTCCTGGTGTGTATAGAGTGCGGTTGCATCGCAACGTTTTGAACAAGTTCAAAAAATGGGGTCCGGGGAGGGATCGGTGCCATGCGCCGAGGGGTGAAGACAGGCATCGTGGGCGGGGTGTTGGCCGCGATGGTGGGGACAGCGGGGTACGGGGCGTTCAATCTGTACGAGGGCCTGGCCGGCTCGAACTCACCGGCACCGATCCAGACGGGACCGGTGACGGCGGACGAGGTACGGACGACGGCGAAGGAGTTCCTGGCGGCGTGGGCCAAGGGGGACGACACGGCGGCGGCCGCGTTGACGAACGACGCGACGACGGCGGACACCGCGCTGACCGACTACAAGGACAAGACCCACGTGGCGACGGTGAAGCTGACGGCGGGGACGGCGGCGGGCGACGAGGTGCCGTTCAAGGTCAAGGCAACGTTGTCGTACAAGGGCAAGCGGTCGACGTGGACGTACGACTCGTCGCTGACGGTGACCCGCGGGCTGACGACGGGTAGGGCGCTGGTGGACTGGAAGGCGTCCGTGGTGCACCCGAAGCTCACGACGGGCGAGTACCTGGAGACGGGCGTGGCGGGCGCTCCGCCGGTGGACGTACTCGACCGCAACGGCAAGACGATGGACGCGGCCGACTACCCCTCCTTGGGCGCGGTGTTCGGGCAACTGAGGGACCGCTACGGGGCGCAGCTCGGCGGCACGCCCGGCGTCGAGACGTGGATCAATACGAATGACGGCGGGGACGCCGGCGAGACCCTGCACGTCCTGAGCAAGGGCAAGGGCGGCAAGCTGCGGACGACGCTCGACGCCGGGATACAGGCGGCCGCGGAGAAGGCCGTGAAGAACCGCGCCAGTTCGTCGGTGGTGGCGTTGCAGGCCAGTACGGGCAAGATCCTGGCGGTGGCCAACAACCCCGGGACCGGCTTCAACACCGCGCTGCAGGGCAAGCTGGCCCCGGGGTCGACCTTCAAGATCGTGACGGCTGCGACACTGCTGGAGAAGGGCCTCGCGAGCCCCAACGAGCCACTGGCGTGCCCCGCGCAGGCCAACTACAACCAGGGGCAGCTCTTCCACAACGTGGAGCACGAGTCGAACATGGCGGCCACCTTCGCGGGCGACTTCGCCTCGTCGTGCAACACGGCCTTCATCTCCCTGACCGGCAAGATCGACGACTCCGCGCTCACCACCGAGGCCCGCGACGTCTTCGGCATCGGCCCGGAGTGGAACACCGGCGTCTCGACCTTCGACGGCAGCGTGCCCGGCGGCAGCGGCGACGAGAAGGCCGCCGAGATGATCGGGCAGGGCCAGATCGAGATGGACCCGCTCAACATGGCGTCGATCGCCGCGACCGCCCGCACGGGTTACTTCCACCAGCCGGTGATCGTCGACCCGAAGCTGATCGACGGGACGATCGCCAAGGCCTCGCGCTCACTGAAGCCGGTCGCCGCGCAGCAGTTGCGGTCGATGATGCGGCTCACCGCGCAGAGCGGGACGGCGGCGCAGGCGATGCGGGGCGTGTACGGGACGTACGTCGGGGCGAAGACGGGCTCGGCGGAGGTCGGCGGGCAGGACAAGCCGAACGGCTGGTTCACGGCGTACCGGGACGACGTCGCCGCGGCCGGGGTGGTCCAGCAAGGCGGCCACGGCGGGGATTCGGCGGGGCCGATCGTGGCGTCGGTGCTCAAGGCGTCGTAAACGGCCCTGCGGCCTTCGGTGGCCCCGGCGGTAAGTCGATGGCGGTGACACGGGTCCCTGAGTAGCGTCGGGCCCATGTCACCGCCGCAGCCGCATCCGCAGTTCGCCGAAGCCCTTCGCACGCTGGGGCTCGACGTCCCCGTACGCGCCTTCCCCGACGCCACGCGCACCGCCGCGCAGGCGGCCGAGGCGATCGGGTGCGGCCTCGGCCAGATCGTGAAGTCGCTGATCTTCGAGGCGGACGGCACGCCGGTGCTGGTGCTGGTGGACGGCGCCTCGCGGGTCGACACGGAGCTCGTACGGGCGGAGTTGGGCGCCGCGCGCGTGCGCCGGGCCGACGCGGAACTGGTGCGGGCGACGACCGGCTACGCCATCGGCGGCGTACCGCCCTTCGGGCACCGTACGCGGACGACAGTGCTGGCCGACCGGGGCCTTCTGGCGCACGCGACGGTGTGGGCGGCCGCCGGGACGCCGCACACCGTGTTCCCGATGGCGCCGGACGAGGTGGTCAGGCACGCCGGGGCGACGGTCGTCGATGTGCGCGAGCGCGACGGGGCCGTGTGACGCCGCTCGTCGCCACGGCCGTCCTGGTCGCGGCGGTCACGCACGCCAGCTGGAACGCCATCGCGCACGGCATCAAGGACCAGCTCGTCGCCTTCACCCTGGTGGGCACGGGCGGCGCGCTCTGCGCGGCGGTGATCGCGCCCTTCGCACCGCTTCCGGCCGGCGGGGCGTGGCCGTATCTGCTCGCGTCGGTGGCGATTCACATGGCGTACCAGTACCTGCTGATGAAGTCCTTCAGCCTGGGCGACTTCGGGCAGGTCTACCCCATCGCGCGCGGCATCGCCCCGCTGGTCGTGACCATTTTGGCCGCCGCCTTCATCGGCGAGATCCCGGACGTCTGGCAGGTGACGGGGGTCCTGGTCGCCTCCGTCGGCCTGGCCGGCGCCGCCCTGTGGGGCATGCGCGGCAAACGGCAGCAGTGGCCGGCGGTCGCCGCCGCGATCGGCACCGGGCTGACCATCGCCGGGTACACGGTGACGGACGGCGTCGGTGTCCGCACCTCCGGCACGGCGCTCGGCTACATCGCCTGGCTGCTCCTCCTCCAGGGCACCCTGATTCCGCTGACCGCGCTGGCCGTGCGGCGCGGTGAACTGCTCCCCCAACTGCGCCCGGTGGCGGTGCGCGGGCTGCTGGGCGGAGGGCTGTCCGTCCTCGCGTACGGCCTGGTCCTGTGGGCCCAGACGCGTGCGGAGCTGGCGCCGATCGCCGCGCTGCGCGAGACCTCGATCATCGCGGGGGCGCTGATCGGGGCGGTCCTGTTCAAGGAGCGTTTCGGACGGCCCCGGATCGTGGCGGCGGCGCTTGTGGTGGCGGGCATCGGTCTGATGTTGCACAGCGGTTGAGCGCTGGGGCCTCATGCTTCTGAGCATGGGATGGCTCTTGGTTGTGGTGCCTGTCGGCGGCGTTGCACTCGTGTGGCGCGGCCTGTGACCGGCGGGTACGACGCCATGGCTCGCGGGTGCGTGACGCGAGCCGGATGTACGGCGATTCCAGGGACACCCAGCGCGATGTGGACGCCTGGGAGATCGGGGCACCGGGAAGCTGGTCGCACGACGTGTCGTGGATGAGCCACTTTCGACGCGACAAGAGCGGCCGGCTGGGCTAGCGGCTGGGCGGGCCGGGCCGTGGGCCCCGCCCTGAGCGGGCCGGGCCTACGCGACGCTTTCCTGTACGACAGCCAGCGGCACCCGCTCCACGACCGGAGTCGCCGTCTCCGTGATGGCGATGCGGCCGCCGAGCCAGGGGTCGGCCAGGGGGCCGGCCGAGCCGGACAGGAGCAGCCGGACGGCGGCCCAGGGGAGGTTGACGCCGGTGTAGGCGGTCTGGAAGATGCCGGCCGACGGACGGGGGTTGGCCTCCAGCAGCATCGGGCGGCCGTGCCAGTGGCGGAGCTGGACGTTCGACAGGTAGGCGAGGCCGAAGTGGTCGACGACCTGGCGCGCGATGCCGACGTAGACCGGGTCGTCGAGGAGGATGCGGTAACGGCCCTGCTTGGCACGGGCGATGCCGGTCAGGAGGGCGCCGCCGGGGGCGGAGAGGCAGTCGACGCTGACCTCGGGGCCGTCGAGGTAGGGCATCACGATGAGCTTGGGGACCGTCTCGCCCTCGTCCTCGGCGCGGGTCAGCGCGTCGGCCACGGCCGCGACCGAGGCGACCGGCCGGGGCGGGGCCAGCAGGTCGGAGAGGCTGAGCGGACTGTCGTCGAGGATGCGGAAGCCGAAGGCGGAGTACTCGCCGGCCGGCTTGACGCAGACCGCGCTGCCGTCGGCCGAGAGCTCGGCGACGGCCTGCCGCAGGCCGGCCGCGTCGCGTACGACCCGCCAGTCGGGGACGGGGATGCCGGCCGCGCGGGCGGCTTCGTACGTACGTGACTTGCTGGTCAGGGTGTCGATCGAGGCTGCCGGGGAGCACATGACCTTGGTGCCGATCGCGGCGAAGTCGTCCACTCGCGCGGCCAGGGCGTCGAGGCGGCGGGGCGGGATGAGCACATCTATGGAGTGCCGGCGCGCGAAGTCGAGGGCGAATTCTGCGTAGTCGTCGCTCCCGACGCGTCGGGGCTCGACCTCCCCGGTGTCGGCAGCCATGAGCGCGGGGGCGCCGGGATCGACGTTGGTGCCGTAGATGCGGACGGGCGCGGCTTCGGGGTTGTCGCGAAGCATTCGCATGACTTCGGAGGTGGCTACTCCGGCACTGCTGAGCCAAATGCGTATGGCGATCGCGGGCTCCCCTCGGGGCGGCTCATGCCGGCCTGCCGGCCGGACATGATCAGGTGTGAGGGGTGATGTTAGCGGCATTGCGTTGCGGTGACGTTTCAACATCAACGCCGGTGGGAAAAGGCTGCGCTCTCGCCTGATTACCGGCCGGTACCGTAGCGTTCTTTCGTCACACACGCGAAGGTGAAGGGGCGGGCACATCCATGACGCAGGACGCGGACGTCATCGTCGTCGGAGCCGGCCTGGCCGGGCTTGTCGCGACCGCCGAGCTGGCCGACGCGGGCCGCAAGGTGATCCTGGTGGACCAGGAGCCGGAGGCCTCCATGGGCGGCCAGGCGTTCTGGTCCTTCGGCGGGCTGTTCCTGGTCGACTCGCCCGAGCAGCGCCGGATGCGGATCAAGGACAGCCGTGAACTCGCCCTCCAGGACTGGATGGGCACCGCCGGCTTCGACCGCGACGAGGACCGCTGGCCGCGCAAGTGGGCCGAGGCGTACGTCGACTTCGCGGCCGGCGAGAAGCGCAGCTGGCTGCACGAGCGCGGCGTACGGTTCTTCCCCGTCGTCGGCTGGGCCGAGCGCGGCGGCTTCCTGGCCACCGGCCCCGGCAACTCGGTGCCCCGCTTCCACATCACCTGGGGTACCGGCCCCGGCATCGTCGCCCCCTTCGACCGCCGGGTGCGCGAGGCGGTCGCGCGCGGCCGGGTCGAGCTGCGCTTCCGGCACCGGGTCACCGCGTTGACCACGACGGACGGCACGGTCACCGGCATCACCGGCGAGGTGCTCGTGCCCAGCGACGCGGACCGCGGCCAGGCCAGCTCCCGCGAGGTCGCCTCCGACTTCGAGCTCTCCGCGCAGGCCGTCATCGTCACCTCCGGCGGCATCGGCGGCAACCACGACCTCGTACGCCAGAGCTGGCCGGCACGGCTCGGGACGCCCCCGGAGAAGCTGCTGTCCGGCGTCCCGGCTCACGTGGACGGCCTGATGCTCGGCATCGCCGAGGAGGCCGGCGCCCACCACATCAACCGCGACCGCATGTGGCACTACACCGAGGGCATCGAGAACTGGAACCCCATCTGGGCCCGCCACGGCATCCGCATCCTCCCCGGCCCCTCCTCCCTCTGGCTGGACGCCACCGGCAAGCGGCTTCCGGTGCCGCTCTTCCCGGGCTTCGACACGCTCGGCACGCTCGAACACATCATGACGACGGGCTACGAGTACACCTGGTTCGTCCTCACCCAGAAGATCATCGAGAAGGAGTTCGCCCTCTCCGGCTCCGAGCAGAACCCCGACCTGACCGGCAAGAGCGTCCGCGAGGTCCTCAAGCGCGCGCTTCCGGGCGCGCCGGGACCGGTCGAGGCCTTCAAGGAGCACGGCGCCGACTTCGTCGTCGAGCAGGATCTCGCTGCCCTGGTGCGCGGCATGAACGCGATCACCAAGGACACCCTCATCGACGAGAGCGCACTGCGGCGCGAGATCGAGGCCCGCGACCGCGAGATCGCCAACACCTTCACGAAGGACCTCCAGGTCACCGCCATCCGCGGGGCCCGCAACTACCTCGGCGACAAGCTGATCCGCACCGCCACCCCGCACCGCCTCCTCGATCCCAAGGCCGGCCCGCTCATCGCCGTACGGCTCAACATCCTCACCCGCAAGTCCCTCGGCGGCCTGGAAACCGACCTCGACTCCCGCGTCCTCACCGCCTCCGGGGATCCCCTCCCGGGCCTCTACGCCGCCGGCGAAGCAGCCGGCTTCGGCGGCGGCGGCGTCCATGGCTACCGCTCCCTCGAGGGCACCTTCCTCGGCGGCTGCATCTTCTCCGGCCGCGCGGCCGGGCGAGCGGCCGGTGCCGCCTGCGCCGGGTAGGTTCCCGGAGCTGCTGAGGAACGCGTACCCCGCCCGGTAGGCGGCTTCCGGACGGTTTACGCGACTGTCACGGCCCCCGGCGCCTGCGCCGGGGGCGGTGCGTGCACCATGGAGGGAGTCGGCGAGGGCAGGAGCACGGGGACATGGTGGACGTCCACGGGACGGTGGCGGACGGGTTCGAGCCGGTCCGGGATGCGTTTGTACGCAATTTCGAGGCGCTGGGCGAGCGCGGCGCAGCCGTTGCCCTGTACCGGGACGGCCGGAAGGTCGTGGACCTGTACGCCGGGGTCGCGGACCCGGAGGGCACGGCTCCCTGGGAACAGGACACCGCTCAGGTCGTCCGGTCCGCCACGAAGGGGGTCGCTGCGGCCTGCCTGCTCCTGCTGCACCAGCGCGGGCAGTTGGACCTGGACGCGCCGGTGGGCTCGTACTGGCCGGAGTTCAAGGCGCACGGCAAGGAACGGGTCACCGTACGCGACGCGCTGGCGCACCGTGCCGCCGTACCGGCGCTGGACACGCCGCTGACGCCCGCGCAGGCCGTGGACGGGGTCAGCGGGGCGCGCGCGGTGGCCGCGCAGACGCCACTGTGGGCGCCGGGGGCGGACCACGGGTACCACGCCGTGACGTACAGCTGGCTGCTCGGGGAGCTGGTGCTGCGGGCGAGCGGCCGGTCCATAGGCCGGTTCGTCGAGCAGGAGATCGCCCGTCCGCTCGGCGGCCTGGACCTGTGGATCGGCCTGCCGCCGGAGCAGGCGCACCGCGTGGGCCGCCTCGCCCCCGTCGAGCCGCCGCCCGCCCCGGCCGGGCAGGGACTGAAGGCCCGGCCCAAGCGCGCGGTGGCCGACGCGTACGCCGACCCGGGCTCTCTCACCCGGCGGGCCTTCGGCGTCATCGACCCGCGGCCCGACGAGAACGACCCCGCCTACCGGGCCGCCGAGCTGGCCGCCTCCGCCGGTATCGCCACCGCCCGGTCGCTGGCCCGCTTCTACGCCGCCCTCGTCGGGGACGTATCGGAAGGCGGCCGCAAACTCTTCGCCCCGGCCACCCTCACCGCCGCCCGCACCATCGAGTCGGACGGCCCGGACCGCGTCCTGGTCGTCAACACCCGCTTCGGCCTCGGCTACATGCTGCACGGCCCCGCCTCCCCCTTCCTCTCCCCCGGCTCCTTCGGCCACCCCGGCCGCGGCGGCTCCCTCGCCTTCGCCGACCCGGGGGCCGGCATCGGCTTCGGCTACGTCACCAACGGCATGCAGCGCAATGTCACGGCAGACCCCCGCGCCCAGGCGCTGGTGCGCGCGGTGCGGGTGTGCCTGTAGCTGCGGGCCGGCTCCGTGGCCGACGGAGAAGGTCGCGTCCGCGCGGTCGGTGGCCGCCCGAGTTGCCCGGGCTTCCGGTGCCGCGAACCATGGGTTAGGTGAGCGACGCCGCGTATCTCCGGTTTCCGCATGTCCACGGCGATCTGTTGTGCTTCGCGGCCGAGGACGATATCTGGGTCGCCCCGCTGGGGCCGCCCGGGGCGTCGCCCGGCCGGGCGTGGCGGATTACCGCGGACCGGACGCGGGTCGGGCACCCGCGGTTCTCGCCGGACGGGGCGGCGATCGCGTTCACGAACTGGCGGAGCCTGGACCCGGAGATCCACCTCGCGCCGGTGGACGGCGGGCCGGCGCGGCGGCTGACGTACTGGGGCAGCTTCGATACCCGGGTACGGGGCTGGAACCCGGACGGCCAGATCCTCGCCGTCTCCTCCCACGGTCAGCCGTTCTCGTACTTCTCGTGGGCCTACAACGTCCCCACAGACGGCAGCCCCGGCGGCCGCCTGCCGTGGGGCCCGGTCTCGGACATCGCCGTACGCGACGTGGACGGCGAGCACCGCACGCTTCTGCTCAGCGGGACGCCGCCGCACGAGCCGGCGGCCTGGAAGCGGTACCGGGGCGGGGCGATGGGGCGGCTGTGGCTGCATGGGGAGCGGCTGGTGCCGGACCTCGGGGGGCATCTGGAGGCGCCGATGTTCGTGGGGGACCGGATCGCGTTCCTGTCCGACCACGAAGGCGTGGGGAATCTGTACTCGTGCGCGGCCGACGGCTCGGACGTGCGACGCCACACCGACCACGCCGACTTCTACGCCCGCAGCGCGGCCACCGACGGCTCCCGCGTCGTCTACCAGTGCGCGGGCGAGATCTGGCTCGTCGACGCCCTCTCCGACCCGGACGCCCTCCCCCGCCGCCTCGACGTGAGGCTGGGCGGCCCGCGGGCCGGGCGGCGCCCGTACCAGGTGCCGGCCGCCTCCTATCTGGACGCGGTCGCCTGTGACCGTACGGGCCGCGCCAGCGCGGTCTGCGTACGCGGCAGCCTCTACTGGCTGACCCACCGGGACGGCCCGGCCCGGACGATCGCCGACGAGCCGGGCGCCCGCATCCGGCTGCCGGAGATGCTGGGCGAGACCGGGCGCATCGCCTTCGTCACGGACGCGGAGGGCGAGGACGCGATCGAGATCGCCGACCTGCCGGGGCGGGCGGCAGTCCGGACAGAGCCGGCGGCGACACCGGCGGCCGACGCCGGGGCGGCCGAAGGCGCCGAGCCCACGCGGCCGTCGTGCGGCAGCGGCGGACGGCGGTTGGCGGTCGGCAAGCTGGGCCGGGTCCATGAGCTGATCTCGTCGCCGGACGGCGAGACCCTCGCGGTGGCGGCCAACGACGGGCGGCTGCTCCTCGTCGACGCCGCCGTCGAGGACGGCAAGGGCGAGGTGACGGAGCTGGCCAAGTCCACGAACGGCCCGGTCCGGGACCTGGCGTTCTCGCCCGACTCGGCGTGGCTGGCGTGGTCGCACCCGGGTATCGGCCGCTCGCTGCGCATGATCAGGATCGCGAAGCTCGCGGACGGCACCGTCATCGACGTCACGAACGGCCGTTTCGAGGACGAGCAGCCCGTCTTCACCCGCGACGGCCGCTATCTCGCCTTTCTGTCCTGGCGCGGCTTCGACCCGGTGTACGACGTCCACACCGGCGACCTGTCCTTCCCGCTGGGCTGCCGCCCCTACCTCGTACCGCTCAACTCCGTGACGCCGTCGCCCTTCGCGCTGCCCGTCGAGGGCCGCCCGGCCGTCGGCGGCCTCGACCCGGTCGAGACCGGCAGCGGCCCGGTCGCGGTGGAGGCGGAGGGCCTGCCGAGCCGGGTGACGCCGTTCCCGGTGCCGGCGTCGAAGTACTCGTCGCTGGAACCCGTACGCGGCGGTGTCGTCTGGCTGCGCTGGCCGATCTCGGGCGCGCTGGGCGAGACCTTCGTCAACCCGGCGGACCCGTCGGCCCGTCCGAGCCTGGAGTTCTTCGACCTGGCCAAGTCCAAGCGGACCGAGCTGGTCCACCACATGGACTGGTACCGGGTCAGCGGCGACGGCACCCGCCTGGTCGTGTACGACGAGGGGGAACTGACCGCCGTCCCCGCGAACGAGCTCGGCGATCTCGACTCCACCGTCTACATCGACATGCGCCGCATCCTCCACGAGGCCGACCCGGCCGCCGAGTGGCGGCAGTCCTTCGACGAGGCGGGCCGCATCATCCGCGACTACTTCTGGGCCCCCGACATGTGCGGGATCGACTGGCCGGCCGTCCTGGCCCAGTACCGTCCGCTGGTCGAACGGGTCGCGTCCCCGGACGAGTTCGCGGACCTGCTCCGCGAGGTGTTCGGCGAGCTGGGCACGTCGCACGCGTACGTGTCGCCGGCCCGGCGCAACGAGGGACCGGCGCACTACCAGCGTCCCATCGGGCTGCTCGGCGCCAACTTCACGCATGGCAAGGACGGTTCGTGGGTCCTGTCCCGCATCCTGCCCGGCGAGTCCTCCGACTCCAAGGCCCGCTCCCCGCTCGCCGGCACCGGTATCCGCGAGGGCGCCGCCCTCACCCATGTCGACGGCCGCCCGGTCGACCCCGTCGCCGGCCCGGCGCCGCTGCTCGCCGCGGCGGGCGGTACGACGGTCGAGCTGACCTTCGCCTCGCCCGAGGGGCCGCCCCGCCGGGTCGCTGTCGTCCCGCTCATCGACGAACGGCCGCTGCGCTACCAGGACTGGGTCGCCAAACGCCGCGAGGTCGTACGGGAGATGAGCGACGGCCAGTGCGGCTACCTCCACATCCCTGACATGGGCGGCTCGGGCTGGGCGCAGTTCAACCGCGACCTGCGCATGGAAGTCGCCCTCCCCTCACTCATCGTCGACGTACGCGGCAATGCCGGCGGCCACATCAGCGAGCTGGTCGTCGAGAAGCTCACCCGCAAGATCCTCGGCTGGGACCACACGCGCAACGCCGAGCCCGTCTCCTACGCCAGCAATGCCCCGCGCGGCCCCATCGTCGCCCTCTGCGACGAAGCGACGTCCAGTGACGGCGACATGATCACCACCGCCTTCAAGCTCCTCGCCCTCGGCCCGGTCGTCGGCACGCGTACGTGGGGCGGTGTCGTCGGCATGACCGGCCGCCACAAGCTCGGCGACGGCACGATCATCACGGTCCCGATGAACGCGGCCTGGTTCGACCACTACGGCTGGTCCGTCGAGAACTACGGCGTCGAGCCCGACATCCCCTCCCTGCGCACGCCGTTGGACTGGGCGGAGGGCCGCCACATCGAGATGGACGTCGCAGTCCGCACAGCACTCGATCTGCTGAAGAAGCACCCCGCCTCCACCCCGCCCGACCTCTCCGACCGCCCCGACCGCCGCCGCCCCCCACTCCCCCCGCGACGCACCTGAACGAATCTGAACGAATCTGAATACGCGGGAAGGGGCGCGCCCTTGGCGGGCGCGCCCCTTAGTCATTCGCGTCTGTGCCGCGTCAGGGCTCAGGTGTCCCAGCGGTCGTCGGCCTGCACGTCGTCCAGCATCTCCTGCTGGCCGCGGCTCCGGTCACGCGTCTGCTCCTGCGACTCGCGTCCGGGGCGCTGCGGCATCTCCTCCGCCAGCGACTCGTCGTCGATCTCCTGGAGCGGGTCCGGCTTGCCGGACCGCTGCTTCGCCTTCTTGGCGTAGTCGTTGGCACTGCCCTTCATCGGGTCGTTCTTGCCCATGATCACTCCTCTGGGATGTGTGGGATGGGCCCCGACCAGACTTACACGGCGTGGTGGAATGTGCACTTTGTGCGACTTCGCCCAGGTCAGGCAGCGTTGCCCGGCGCGGCCGGTGGACCGGGAAGGGGCGGGGTGGGGGATCTCCCCACCCCAACCGGCCCACGGCCCCGCAAGGGTCAGCGCGCGGCCCGGCCCCGTTCGTCCGCTTCGCCGCCGCGGCCGACGAGACCGCGGCGGATGCCGCCCGCGGCGGCTATGCGGGGCTCCAGGCGCCGCATTTCGCGCTGGCCGAGGGCACCGCCGATGAGCCCGGGCACGTAGCCACGCACGGACTGCATACCGCGCAGCCACCGTTGGGCGTAGACGTGAGCGGAGCGGCGCTGCACGCCCGCGGCGATGCGATCGACGGCCGGGTCGAGGGGGTACGTACGGTTGGCGGGCCAGGGCAGCCGGGCGCGGGCCTCGCGCATGACGTCGTCCTGGTCGGCGCCGCGGACCATGTCGGTGTCGGTCCAACTGAGGTAGCCGACGCCGACCTTGACGCCCTTGTGCCCGACCTCGGCGCGCAGGCAGTGGGCGAAGCTCTCGACGCCCGCCTTGCTGGCGCAGTACGCGGTCATCATCGGCGCGGGGGTGATGGCGGCGAGGGAGGCGATCTGCAGCAGGTAGCCCTTCGACTGGAGCAGGGCCGGCAAGAAGGCCCGCGCGGTGGTGACGCTGCCGAGCAGATTCACCTGTACGACGCGCTCGAAGTCCCGTGCGTCGCTCTCCAGGAAAGGGCCGCCCGTGGCGACGCCCGCGTTGGCGACGACGACGTCCACCGCTCCGAACCGCTCGACCACCTCGGCGGCGACCGAGGCCATGGCATCGTGGTCGGTGACGTCCGCCGTCCAGTACGCGGCCTGCGGGCCGATCCCCTCGGCGACGGCCTTGAGCTCGTCCGGCTCCAGGCCCACCAGCGCGAGCCTGGCCCCCCGCGCGGCGAGTTTGCCGGCGAGGAGTGCGCCGACGCCGCGGGCGGCGCCGGTGACGACGACGACCTGGCCGTTCAGTGATCTGCTCATGCGGTCGTCTCCTCCGCCTTGGCGGTCTCGGCGGTCTGGGCCGTCTTGGCGGTCAGGTGGTCGCGGACGAGGGTCCGTACGACGGCGGCGAACGCGGCCGGGGCCTCGATGGGCGTCATGTGGCCCCGTCCGTCCAGCTCGGTCAGGCCGACGCAGTTGGCGAGCCGGGTGACCATGTCGTGGCCGTGGGCAGGCGGGGTGAGCTTGTCGGCGGTGCCGACGAGGACGGCGGTGGGGGCACGGAGGGCGGCGATGCCGGCGTCGAGGTTCAGCTCGGACAGCACCCGTCCCCAGGCCGACCGGGGGCGGCGGGCGCAGGCGTGCACGATGCGGGCTGTCGCGGCGACCTGCTCCCGGGTCGAACTCTTCGCCATCACGCCGTACTTGAAGGCCGCCCGGGTCAGCGCCGTCTGCGGCCCCAGCGGCAGCGCCGACAGCAGCAGGAACCGCTGGAAGGCCCGGCGCACCCGCGCCGAACGCACTCTCGGCGGCAACACGTTCGCCACCTCGAGCAACCGCCCGCTGCCGGTGTTGGCGAGCAGCACGGCGGCCGTACGGTCCTGGATCGCGGGCCGGTCGCCGCCCGCCATCACCGTCATGCCGCCCATGGAGTGGCCGACCAGCACGGCCTGTTCGTCCTCGCCGAGGAAGGTGTCGACCACCGCCGCGAGGTCGTCGGCCAGCGCCTCCGTGCTGTAGCCGCCGCGCCCGGGGGTCTCGCTGCGGCCGTGGCCGCGCTGGTCGTACGCCACGACCCGGAACTCTCCGGCGAGTTCATGGATGACCGGGGCCCAGAAGGAGGTCTTGCAGGTCCAGCCGTGGATGAGCACGACGGTCGGCGCGCCCTCCGGACCGTACTCCTCGACATTGATCCGGGTGCCGTCCGCCGACCGTACGAAGTCCGTACGGCGCGCTGCCGGAAGGTCGTAGACGGTGGTCGTCGCGGTCACGAGGCCACCTCCGCCGGGGACGCCGGGGCGGCCGGGGACGCGGGGGCGCTCGCGGGTGCCGTGCGCAGCAATTCGTACTCCTCCAGTTTCAGCCGCCGCGTCGCGCGCCGGAATTCCGCCGTCGTGCCGGGCCAGGCCGTGGTGTTGCGGCCGTTCGAGTCCAGGTACCAGCTCTTGCAGCCACCGGTCGTCCACACCGTGCGGGCCATGCGGCGCTGCATCTCGGTATTCCAGGACCGTACGGCGGCCGGCTTCGCGTCGAGGGCGTACGCGCCCGTGGTGTCGAGCGCCCGCAGATATTCGGCGACGTAGTTCAGCGAGGCCTCGATCATGAGGATCATCGAGCTGTTGCCGAGCCCCGAGTTCGGACCGATGATCAGCAGAAGGTTGGGGAAGCCGTCGACCGTGCAGCCGCGCAGCGCCGCCATCCCGTCCTTCCAGTGCTCGGCCAGCGAGCGGCCGTCGGCGCCGATGACACGGTCGCCGATCGGCATGTCGGTGACATGGAAGCCGGTGCCGAAGACGATCGCGTCGACCTCGCGCTCGGTGCCGTCGGCCATGACGATGGTCGAGCCGCGCACCTCCTTCAGGCCGGAGGCGACCAGCTCGGTGTTGGGCTGGGCGAGCGCGGGATAGTAGTCGTTGGACAGCAGGATCCGCTTGCACCCGATCGTGTAGTCGGGCGTCAGCTTGGCCCGCAGCTCCGGGTCCTTGATCGACCGGCGCATATTGCTCTTCGCGAGCTGCTCGGCCGCCTTCATCAGCTTCGGCCGCTTCACGAACGCCCCGACCTGGTACTCCCGTACGAGCCACAGCAGCCCGCGCCGCGCCTTCGCCGTTGCCGGGATCTGGTGGTGCAGCCACTGCTCGGCCTTGTTGATCCCCCGGTCCATCTTGGGCATCACCCACGGCGGCGTGCGCTGCACGACGGTCAGCGACTTCACGTCGGGCTGGATCGACGGCACGATCTGGATCGCCGACGCCCCGGTGCCGACCATGGCCACGCGCTTGCCCTTGAGGTCGTAGTCGTGATCCCAGCGGGAGGAGTGGAAGACGGCGCCGGGGAAGCTGTCCAGGCCGTGGATGTCGGGCAGCTTGGGGTCGGAGAGCGGCCCGGTGGCGGAGATGACGAGGTCGGCGGTCAGCTCGCCCTGCGCCGTGCGCAACCGCCAGAGCCGCGCCTCGTCGTCCCAGCGGGCCTGCTGGACCTCGGAGTTGAAGCGGATGTGCGGCCGAAGCCCGAAGGTGTCGGTGACCCGCTCCAGGTAGTCGCGGATGTGCTGCTGGCCGGAGAAGGCGCGCGGCCACTGAGCGTTCGGCGCGAAGGAGAAGGAGTAGAGGTGCGACGGCACATCGCACGCGCACCCCGGGTAGCTGTTGTCCCGCCATGTGCCGCCGACCGCGTCCGCCCGCTCCAGTACGACGAAGTCCGTCACGCCTTCGCGGCGCAGCCGCACCGCCGCACCCAGTCCGCCGAACCCCGACCCGATCACCGCCACCCGCACGTGTTCGCTGCGCTCGTCCATCCCGCCGCTCCCATGACGACTCCGCCAGTAATCACTGGCACGATTGGAGCGTAAGCCAACCCGGTTACCAGCGGTAGAGCTCGCGCGAAAGTCGAACACGTAGGCTTCGACTGTGGCGAAGGACGACGTAACCGAACAGCCCGCGGCCCGCGAATACCGCATGGAAGAGCTGGCCCAGGCGGCCGGCGTACCCGTGCGAACCGTGCGCTTCTACCGCGAGCGCAAGCTGCTCCCGCCGCCCCGCCGCGAGGGCCGCATCGCCTGGTACGACGACCACCACCTCGCCCGGCTCCGCACCATCACCGGCCTCCTCGACCGCGGCCACACCCTCGGCGGCATCGCCGAGCTGATGGCCGCCGCCGAGAGAGGCCGCAACGTCGCCGAGGTCCTCGGCCTGGACGCCGTCACCCCCTGGTCGGAGGAGAGCCGGGTCCGGCTCACCCCGGAAGCGCTCGCCGACTACTACGCGGACCAGGCCACCGCGGACAACCTCGCGACCGCCCTCGGCATCGGCTACATCGCGGTCGACGGCGACGACGTCGTCCACGTCAGCCGCCGCCTCCTGGAGGCCTCCTCCGCCCTCGTCAAGGAGGGCATCCCCCTCGCCGACGTCCTCGCCGCCGGCCGCGAGATGCGCGGCCGCCTCGACTCCCTCGCCGACCTCTTCGTCGACCTCGCCCGCGTCCACGTCCTCCCCGGCGCGGATCTTGCCGACGCCATCGCCCGCCTCCGGCCCCTCGTCAAGGACATCGTCGAAGCGGAGCTGGCGCTGGCCATGGACCGCCGCATGCGCGAAGAGCTCGCCAAAGCCGCCGCCGACGGCTGACCGCACCCCGCCCCTGGGCTGCGCCCCTGGACCCCACTGGGGGCTCCGCCCCCAGGTCCTCAAAGGCCGGACGCCCTGCGCCAACTTGCCTGACCACAGCGGTCTTTACGGGCTCCCTCGCATAGAGTGATCCCCGTTACGTACGCACCGCTGTTCCGGAGGGACAACCGAGATGGCAGCCGAAGGCGTGAGCACCACCGACATCCCCGGCGTGGATCCGACCAAGCCCAGCATCGCCCGCACGTACGACTATCTGCTCGGCGGCAAGGACAACTACGAGGTGGACCGGGCGCTCGCGGACCACTTCATCAAGGACCTTCCCGGGTCGCAGGCCATCGCCCACGACAACCGGGGCGTCCTGGTCCGCGCGGTGCGCGAGATCGTCGCCGGCACGCCCGTCCGGCAGTTCATCGACATGGGCAGCGGGCTCCCGACCTCGGACAACGTCCACCAGGTCGCCCAACGCCACGCGCCGGAGTCCCGGGTCGTCTACGTCGACAACGACCCCGTCGTCCTGGCCCACGGCCGCGCGCTGCTGGCGGAGAACGAGAACACCACGGTCTTCCAGGCCGACCTCCGCGACCCCGAGGCGATCTACGAGAGCCCGGACACCCGCGCGCTCATCGACTTCGAGCAGCCGGTCGCCATCATCCTCAGCGCGATCCTCCACCACCTCAACGACGACGAGGACCCGGCCGCACTCGTCCGCTACTGGTACGACCGCATCCCCTCCGGGAGTTACGTCTTCATCAGCCACTTCCGCAGCGAGAACGATCCCCGCAGCGCCCACATGCAGGAGGTCCTCCAGTCCTCCCTCGGCCGTGGCCGCTGGCGCACCGACGAGCAGATCACCGCCCTCTTCGGCGACCTCACCCTCCTGCCCCCCGGCCTCGTCCCCGCCGCCGAATGGCGTCCCACCGACGCTCCCCACGAACTCACCGTCTGGGAACGCCTCATCGCCGCCGGGCTATCCGTCAAGCCCTGACGCCCGCGGCTGCCTCGTCCAGCTTCGTACGCTGCTCTGCCGTCAGCTCCAGGTCCACCGCGGCCAGGCTCTCGTCGAGCTGGGCCACCGAGGAGGCGCCGACCAGTGGAATGACGGGGACTTCGCCGCCGATCAGCCAGGCCAGCACCACCTGGTTGGCCGTCGCCCCGGTCTCCTTGGCCACCTCCCGCAGGGCCGCCAGGCGCAGGGGCGTGCCCGCGTGGTCGAAGTCGGGGCCGAGCGGCTTGTCGGCGCGTACGTACGCGCCGCTCAGCAGCGGCGTGTACGTGACCAGCGCGAGCCCCGGGTCATCCGAGTCGGGACCGCCGGAACGGTCGTCGGGGTCGACCAGGACCCCTCGATGCTCGCCGAGGCCCGGCACCGCCTGGCCGCCGAGCACCCTCAGGCCGAGCTCCGCGAAGGCGACGCCCATGCGCTGCCGGTGGAGGACGGCACCGTCGACCGGGCGCGCGTCGACCGGGTTCTGATGCATGTGGCCGACCCCGGACGCGTGCTCGGCGAACTGCGGCGCGTGGCCCGTCCCAGCGCTGTGATCGGCTTGGCCGAACCCGACTGGGACCCCCTGGTCATCGACGCCGAGGACCTCGACACCAGCCGGGCCTTCACCCGCTACACGACGACCAGGGCCGTACGGAATGCCACCATCGGCCGCCGACTGGCGCGCCTGGCCGAGCAGTCCGGGTTCGCGGTCCGGGCTGTCGAGGCGACGACCCCGGTCTTCCGCGACACGCACCTCGCCGACCGGATCCTCGGCCTGGGCCGCAACACCCGCAAGGCCATCGGCCGGCGACATGGACGACCGCCTCGGCCGGGCGTGGTTCGCTTCCCTGTCCAGCGGCCCCTTCCTCGCCTCCTTCAGCCTCTTCACGGTCGTCGCCCACCTCCCGGGGTGAAGCCGGGAGGTGGGCGGGGGCGGTACGCCTCAGGAGTGGTCGCCGCTGCGGCGACGGCGTACGAGGACGAGACCGACGCCGGCCGCGGTGGCGAGGAAGGCGCCGCCGATGAGGGCTTCGGATGTGTTGAAGCCGCCGGCGGAGCCGCCGAGGCCGCCCGGGATGGCGCCGGTGGGCGGGGGGGTGGTACCGGGAATCAGGGAGGGCGAGTCGTAGGGGGAAGGGGAGGAGAAGGGGGAGGGGGAGGTGTAGGCGGAAGAAGAGCCGTAGGGGGAAGGCGAGACGGGGGCGGCGGCGGAGGTGCCGCCCGCGATGGTGAGGGAGGTGTGGCCGGACTGGCCGTGGCAGGTGAAGTTGACGGTGTACTGGGCGCCGGCCCTGGCGGCGGAGGCCACACGGACGAGCTTGGGGTGGCCCGAGACGAGCTCGACGGTGTTGAAGACACCGGAGGAGGCGGTCACGGAGGGGACGTCGCATCCGGAGGAGCTGAGTTTGACGAGCCCGCCGGCCTTGACGGTGCCGGGGCTGACGGCGTATCTGAAGGAGGTGATGTTGTTGCCGGAGGGCGAGACGGCGGAGACGGCCGAGACGAAGGAGACGGCGGAGACGGCGGGCGAAGCGGCGAGGCCGAGGGCGGCCATGGCTATGAGAGCGACGGAAGCCGAGCGGACGGGACGCGAGCGGTGGCGGGAACACATGTGAGGAACCTCCAGTTATCGGGCCGAGTGCCCGTCACATGTGACGTTATGTCGGCTTTATGCCGATCGCGATCGGTCGCCGTTCAAATGGGTGAGGCCACAGGAAAGTTGCCGACCAGTTAACTGATGTTCGGTCAGCGCTCCTCCCGCAGGGCGAAAGTGTCTGCATGGACACATCACGTTGGAGACGAGGCGTCGCGGCCGCAGCGGTCGTCGCCGCGATCGGCACCGCCGGAGTCGCCCTCCCGGCGACACCCGCCGTGGCGGACAGCAGTTCGGCGAGCAGTGCGGCCAGCACGGCCACGTACGACACCTGGGTGCAGGACGTCAGCGCGATCACCGACACCGCGCAGTCCTACATCGCGCAGCGCACCGCGAGCGCGTTCAGCAACGAGAAGCTCGCCATCGTGCTGGACATCGACAACACCTCGCTCGCCACGTACTTCAAGGGCGGCTATCCGACCCCGGCGACGCCGGGCGTGCTGAAGCTCGCGCAGTACGCGCACGCGCACGGGGTGAGCGTCTTCTTCGTCACCGCCCGGCCGGACTTCATCGAGCTGGCGACCGAATACAACCTCGACGAGGTGGGCTATCCGGTCGACGGGCTGTACGGCAGGTCGCTGATCGACCTCTTCGGCGAGGTGAGCGCCTTCAAGACGGCGCAGCGGGCGAAGATCGAGGCCAAGGGCTACACGATCATCGCGAACGTCGGCAACAACACCACCGACCTGACCGGCGGCCACGCCGAGCAGACGTACAAGCTGCCCGACTACGACGGGCTGCTCGACTAGGCACAGTCCCGGAGCTAGAGCGCTGCCCGGTTGCCCGTGTCCACCGCCTGGGTGGACGTGACCGCCCGGGCGGCGTCGGTCGTGACCTCGTCCGCCGTGAGGACGTAGCCGGTGGTGGCGTCGGTGGTGGAGCGGGCGAAGACGACGCCGTAGATCCTGCCGCTCTTCGTGAGCAGGGGCCCGCCGGAGTTGCCCGGGCGGACGGTGGAGCGGATCTGGTAGATGTCGCGGGTGACGGTGCCGTCGCCGTAGATGTCCTGGCCGTTGGCACGGATGCGGCCGGCGACGGTGGCGGCGCGGAGGTCGAGACCGCCGTTCTCGGGGTAGCCGGCGACCACGGCGCCGTCGCCGCGTGAGGCGGTGCCGGCGAAGTTCAGGGTGGGGGCGTGGAGGCCCGGGACGTCGAGGACGGCGACGTCCTTCTTGGGGTCGAACAGGACGACCTTGGCGGTGTACGTGCGGCCGGTGCCGCCGGTCTGGACGGTGGGCGCGTCCACTCCCGCCACGACGTGGGCGTTGGTCATGACGTGCTCGTCGGCGTAGACGAAGCCGCTGCCCTCCTGGCCCTGGTGGCGGCCCTCGACGTCGGCGATGCCCTCGATCTTGACGGTGCTGTCCTTGGCGGAGACCGTGGCGGCGGCCGTGACGTTGTCGCCGGAGGGCTGGGGGACGCCGTTGACGGGCTCGGACTCGAAGGGGTTGAAGACCTGCGGGAAGCCCGCCGCCGCGAGGGCTCCCGTAGCACGGCTGAACCAGGTCGGGGCCTGCGAGGGCATCGCGTCCTGGACGGCACCGAGGACCGCCGAGCCCCGGATGGCCTGGTTGAGGGTCACCGAGGCGGAGGAGACCAGCACGGTCGCCACGACCCAGGAGACCAGCAGCACGGCGACGACATTGGCGGCGGCGCCACCGATCCCGTCCACCCAGCGGGCCGGGCCCCAGTTCAGCCCTGCGCGCAGTTTCCAGGCGAGCCCGGCGGCGACGGCGTGCCCGGCGGCGGCCGGGAGGAGGACGGTGAGCAGGGCGACGAAGGTGGCCTGCGAGGTACCGGACTTCACATGCTCCAGGACGTACGGCAGGAGCCATACGCCGACCACCGCGCCGCCGAGGAAGCCGGCGAGGCATACGAAGCCGGCGACGAGGCCGCGGCGGTACCCGGTGATGGCGTAGGCCAGCACCGCGAGGAGGAGCAGCAGGTCGAGCAGGTTCAACGGAGGACCCTTTCCGGTACGCCCGCCACGGAAAACGCACATTAACCGACAATCGGTTCCCTTTTGTGATGCACGGCACTCGACACGGCTACACCGGCGACGCCGGCGCGCGACACGAAAGCGTCGAGGCCCGGTGGCCGATTCCATGATCGGAATCGGCCACCGGGCCTCATGTCCGCTCCGTACCCCGTCCCCACGGGTCGGTGCGGGCTACCACATGCCGCTCACATGTGGACTGCGGGTGCCGCGTCCGGGTCCGTCTGCGGGACGCCGCGCCGGTACAGCAGCACCGTAATCAGGGCGCCGGCGGCGAAGAAGCCTGCCGACCACCAGTAGGCGGTGGAGTAGCTCTCCAGGGCCGCGTTGGCCTGGACGAGCTTGTTGGTCGGGTCCTTGCCGACGCGGTAGTTCGTCGCGGCGCTGGCGGCAAGGGTGTTGAGCAGGGCGGTACCGATGGAGCCGCCGATCTGCTGCATGGTGTTGACGGAGGCGGAGGCGACTCCGGCGTCGTCGGGCGCCACACCGGCCGTGGCCAGGCTCATCGCGGGAGCCATGATCAGGCCGATACCGAAGCCGATGACGAGCAGCGGGGGCAGGACGTTCGCGGCGTAGGTGCTGCTCAGATCGAGGCCCGTGATCCAGACCAGGCCGACCGCCCCGAGGAGCATGCCCAGCGAAACAACGATCTTGGGGCTGATCCTCGTGAGCAGGAAGTTCGTGGAAGCGGTCGCGCTGACCATGAGCGCACCGACCATCGGGAGGAAGGCAAGGCCCGTCTGGATCGCGGAGAAGCCGAGGCTGAGCTGCAGGTAGTAGGTGAGGAACAGGAACACACCGAACATCCCGGCGCTGGCGATCAGCATGGCCGCGAAGGACGCGCCACGGTTCCGGTCGAGGAGCACGCGCAGCGGCAGCAGCGGGTGCGAGGCCTTGGTCTGCCACCAGGTGAAGACGGTCAGGAGCACCGCACCGGCGGCGAGGAAGCCCCAGGACAGCGGGGAGCTCCAGTCGTGGGACTCGGCGTTGGAGAATCCGTACACGATGCTGAAGAGGCCGGTGGTGACCAGGACCGTACCGGGCAGGTCGAGCTTGGCACTCGGGTCGCGAGGCGTGCGCTTGAGCAGCAGCGTGCCGCCGATGATGGCGAAGACGGCCAGGAAGAGGTTGACGTAGAGGGTCCAGCGCCAGTTCAGGTACTCGGTGAGGACGCCACCGAGCAGCAGGCCGATGGCCGCGCCGGAGCCGGCGATGGCGCCGAAGATACCGAAGGCCTTGGCGCGTTCCTTGGCGTCGGTGAACGTCGTGGTCAGCAGCGAGAGCGCGGCGGGCGCGAGCAGGGCGCCGAACAGGCCCTGGAGGGCGCGGCCCGCGACCAGCATCTCGAAGTTGGTGGCGGCGCCGGCCACGGCCGAGGCGATCGCGAAACCGCTCACGCCCACCAGGAAGGCGGGCTTGCGGCCGAAGAGGTCGGCGATCCGGCCGCCGAGCAGCAGGAGGCTGCCGAAGGCGAGCGAGTAGGCGGTGACGATCCAGGTGCGGTTGCCGTCGGAGAAGCCGAGGTCGGCCTGGGCGGACGGCAGGGCGATGTTCACGATGGTGGCGTCGAGCACGACCATCAGCTGGGCGAGGCCGATGATCGCGAGGATCCACCAGCGATGGCGGGAGCCGGTCTCGGAGGCAGGTGAGCCGGCCTGCCCGGTAGCCGCTGTGGCCTCTGCGGAGGCTGTCTGGGACATGGGGACGTACTCCAGTCGTGAGCTGAGAGCTGGGATGGGAGGCTGAAACGATTTCTGCGATACGAAACCGTTTCGTACGTGGGTAAGCCTAGGCCAGTCCTGAACGAAACGCAAGCGTTTCGATCGCGCCGCCCGGCCCGCCTCCCTAGAGTTGAGGAGGACCGAGGGAGGTACCCCGTGGGACAGCAGCAGAGCGGCAGCCCCGAGCACGCGATCCTGGCCCGGATCAGCGCGATGGTCGCCGACGAGAAAACCCTGCGAGACCTGCTCGCCGCCGGCGAGATCGACGGCGAGACCGAGCAGCAGCGGCTCGCTGCCCTGGAGCGCGAACTCGACCAGTGCTGGGACCTGTTGCGGCAGCGCCGCGCCAAGGCGGAGGTCGGCGAGGACCCCGGGGAGGCGCGGGTGCGGCCGTCCGACACGGTGGAGGGCTATCAGTCATGAAGCCGGAAGTGACCGACGCGCCCGACGCGAAGCGCTACGAGGCGCGCGTCGACGGCAAGTTGGCCGGCGTCGCCACGTACATCCGTACGCCTGAGGTGATCGCCTTCCTGCACACCGAGGTCGAGCCGGAGTACGAGGGCCAGGGGATCGGCTCGGCGATCGCGCGCACCGCGCTGGACGAGGCCCGGTCGCGGGGGCAGCGGGTGCTGGCGGCGTGTCCCTTCATCGCGGGCTGGATCGCCCACCACCCGGACTACCAGGACCTGGAGTACCAGCCGCGCAGCACGGTCAGCGACTGACGGTCAGCGACCGACCCCGAGGGCGGGGAGGACGATGGCGTCTATGTACGCGTGCAGGAAGTCGGGGTCGACCGGTTTGTCGTCGAGCAGCGGCCGCCCTAGGAACGCGCCGATCATCACGTAGAAGATGAAGTCCATCGCCTTCCGGTCGGCCGCGACCTCGCCGCGCTCGACCGCCCGGGCCATCATGCGGCGGAAGGCGGCGGTCTCCGGATCGACCAGGGCGTCGCGCAGCGCCTGGTGGAGATCGGGGTTCTGCGCCGAGGCGTGCGCCAGTGCGCGCATCACGGCGGTGTCACCATCGCCGTGGTCGGCGGCGCCCCGGGCCAGCTCGTGCAGGTCCGTGACGATGGAACCGGTGTCGATGTCCTCGGCATGCACCGGCTTGCAGGCGCGCAGCGCGGTGGCGACCAGCTCCGGCTTGCCCTTCCACTGACGGTAGAGGGTGGCCTTGCTGGAGTGCGTACGGGCCGCGACGGCGTCCATGGTCAGGGCTTCGTAGCCGACCTCGCGGAGCAGATCGATGACGGCGGTGTAGAGCTCCTGCTCCCGCTCCGGGGTCAGGCGGGTGCGGCGCGCGGTGGCCGGGGCTTGGGTGGTCATGCTCACCCCTTCGTCATCGAAACGATTGCGTACACCTAAGAGAATAGACCGCCGCCTGCCGGAACCCAAGTGTCCCGACAGACGGCAGTCGCATGTCCCGACAGGTGGCGGTCGCGCCGAAGGCTTAGCCGAGACCGGCCGTCAGCGTGATCGTCGTACCCGTAAGCGCCTGGCTGACCGGGCAGTTCGCCTTGGCATCCTCGGCGGCCTTGACGAAGTCGGCCTCGTCCAGACCCGGCACCTGGCCCTGTACGGTCAGGTGGATGCCGGTGATGCCCTCGCCGGGCTGGAAGGTGACCTCGGCCTCGGTGCGGAGGCTGGTCGGCGGGGTGCCGGCCTGGGCGAGGCCGTGCGACAGGGCCATGGAGAAGCAGCTCGAGTGCGCGGCCGCGATCAGCTCCTCGGGGCTGGTCTTGCCGTTGGCCTCCTGCGAGCGGGAGGCCCACGTCACCGGGTACTCCCCGACTCCGGACGAGTCCAGGGTGACGACGCCCTTGCCTTCGAGCAGACTGCCTTCCCAGGCGGTGTGCGCAATGCGCTTGGTAGCCATGATGGATTGACTCCTCGTGTGTGCGGTCCTGCGTCCTGGCGCCAAGGGTCCAGTCTCGCTCAGTGGGCCCCGGTTCGCGATCGTTACGCGCCCGTTGCCACCCGGCGCGATTACCGCAGGCGTCAAACCTGTGTCACTCACACGGGTGGCCGTTGACGCGGATCGCCACAGACGGCCGTCGCCCCGCCTACTTTCGAGGCTCCAGACAGCGTCACAAACGCGTCAACACAAGGATGTGAGCCAGGTGGTGGAGGCTGTGCGGACGCCCATCCGCGCTTCGTGGCAGCGATGTCTCGCCCGTGGCCTCACCCCTGACCGGCTGGAGCTCCCGTACACCGACGAGCTCGACCTCACCGGCGACTTCGCCCGCGCCGCCCGACCGCCCCTCGACCGGTTGGAGGCGGCACTGTCCGGCACCCGGGTCAATGTCGCGCTCACCGACGACGCGGGCGTCATCCTGGACCGCCGGGCCGCACAGTCGTCCTTCCTCCACGCCCTGGAGAAGGTCGGATTCGCCCCTGGCTTCAGCTACCACGAGCGCGACGCGGGCACCAACGGCATGGGCACCGCCCTGGAGGAGCGGCGGCCGGTCCGGGTCGTCGGTCGCGAGCACTTCTGCGACCTGCTGAGCCACCTCACCTGCGTGGGCATCCCCGTACGCCACCCGGTCAGCGGCCGCATCCAGGGCGTCCTGGACCTCACCAGCGAGGCCGCCGACGCCCATCCCCTGATGACCGGCCTGGCCCACGAGGCCGCCCTCGCCATCGAACAGTCCCTCCTCGACCAGTGCTCCGACCGCGAACGCGCCCTGCTGCACGCCTTCCTGCGCGCGGACCGCCGCTTCCGCACCCCGGCCCTCCTCCTCGACGGCGACGGCACCCTCCAGCGGCTCGGCGTCCCGGCCGTCGTCACCGGGCGCGACGAGATCCTGCTCACCGACGCCGCCGCCGGGCTGATCTCCGACGGCCGCCGCGCCGCGCTCGAAGTGCCGCTGTCCTACGGGCGTACGGCGATGCTGCTCTGCCGCCCGGTCGCCACCGCGTACGGCGAGTCCGGCGCCGTCGTCGAGGTGAGCCTGCCGTACGAGGCCGGACCGCACAGCATCGCGATCGGCTCGGCCACGCCCGGGGAAGGGGACGCGGGCGGCTCCAGCAGCGACGACGCCGGGCAGCTGCTCGTCGGCGAGCCCGGGGTCAGCAAGCTCGCGGTGGCCGCTCGGCGCCGGCTGGAGCTGCTCTGCGATGTCGGGGCGCTGATCGGCACCACGCTCGACGTGACCCGCACCGCCGAGGAGCTGGCCGAGGCCGCCGTGCCGCGCTTCGCCGACCGGGCGACGGTGGACCTCTTCGAGCCGGTGCTGCGCGGTGAGCAGCCCGGCGTGGCGGGCATAGGCCTGATGCACGCGGCGCCACCGACGTCCGCCGGGGGTACCGTCCGCTTCCACCCGGCCGCCCCGCAGGCCCGCGCCCTCGCCCTGGGCGCCCCCGTCCTGGCCGACGGAGACCGGCTGATCGCCGTACCGCTGCGGGCCCGCGAGACACTGCTCGGGGTCGCGAGCTTCGAACGGAACGTCAGCGCCGGGGAGTTCGGGCCCTTCGAGGAGGACGACCTCGCGCTGGCCCAGGAGCTGGGCGCCCGGACCGCCGTCGCCATCGACAACGCCCGGCTCTTCACCCGCGAACACCACCTCGCCCTGGAGCTGCAGCGCAGCCTGCTCCCACAGGCCCTGCCCGAGCAGCACGCCGTCGAGGCCGCGTACCGCTATCAGCCCGCCCGAGGTCAGGTCGGCGGCGACTGGTTCGACGTCATCCCGCTGTCCGGCGCCCGCGTCGCCCTCGTCGTCGGCGACGTGGCGGGGCACGGTCTGCACGCCGCCGCCGCGATGGGCCGGCTGCGTACCGCCGTCCACAACTTCTCCGCGCTCGACCTGCCGCCCGACGAGCTCCTCGGCCAGCTCGACGACCTCGCCGACCGTCTCGACGGCGGCCCGGGGGGCGTCGGCAGCCTCGTCGGCGCCACCTGTTTGTACGCGGTATACGATCCCGTCTCGCGCCGCTGCACCATGGCCCGCGCGGGGCATCCATCGCCGGCCCTGGTCCTGCCCGACGGCCGCGTCGAGATCCCCGACCTGCCCGCCGGGCCACCGCTCGGGGCGGGCGGACTGTCCTTCGAAACCGCCGAGTTCGAGCTTCCGGAGGGCAGCGACCTCGTCCTGTTCACCGACGGCCTCATCGGCGGCGCCGACGGCCGCGACCCCGACACCGGCATGCGCGTCCTCCAGCACGTGCTCAGCGGCGCCGGCCGGACCTCGCCGCGTACGGCCCGTACGGCCGACGAGCTCTGCGCCGCCGTCGAGAAAGCCCTGCTCCCCTCGCCCTCCGTCGCCTCCGACGACGTCGCCCTGCTCGTCGCCCGCACCCGTACGCTCGACGCCCGCCGCGTCGCCTGCTGGGACGTCCCCGACGACCCCGCCGCCGTCTCCGACCTGCGCGCCGCCATCATCCGCCGGCTCACCGACTGGGGCCTGGAAGACCTGGCCTTCACCACCGAGCTCATCGCCAGCGAACTCATCACCAACGCAATCCGGCACGCCGACGGCCCCGTCCAGGCCCGCCTCCTACGCGACCGCGCCCTCGTCTTCGAAGTCTCCGACGGCAGCGGCACCTCCCCCCGCCTCCGCCGCGCCGCCACCACCGACGAAGGCGGCCGCGGCATCTTCCTCGTCGCCCAACTCAGCGCCCGCTGGGGCACCCGCCACACCGCCCGCGGCAAAGTCATCTGGACGGAACAGCCCATTCCGGGCTGCACGGCGTGACAGGCAGACCCGTGCCCCCGGCCAATCGCGCCGCTCGGCCCCGGGGGGGCCGGGGCGCCGCCGCGCTCCTGCTGGGTGGGTGGCTGGGGCCGCGTTGGCGCCTGCCGGCGGGTGGCCGGGCCCCTTTCTTTTCTGCGCCTCTCGCGCCGCTCGGCCCCGGGTGCCTCTCGGGCTTCGAGCCGCTGCGCCGGACTCTCCCCCAGCCGCCAGGCTGGGGGAGAGTCCGGTTTCGGGAAGGGGCGGGGTGGGGGAAGACCCGGGCCGCCCGGCGTCAGCTGAGCGCGCGGGCTTCCGCGACGGGCGCCCCCGGGCCCAGTGGGGCCGAGGCACCCGCAGGGATCCGTACCGTGAAGACGGTCCGCCCCGGCACGCTCTCCGCCGCGATGATGCCGCCGTGGGCCTCGACGATCGCGGCGGCGATCGCGAGCCCGAGCCCCGACCCGGCCCCGGACCCCGCGCCCAGGCCAACGCCGCGCGAGCGAGACGCGTCGCCCCTGCTGAACCGCTCGAAGACCGCGGGAAGCAGCTCCGCCGGAATGCCGGGCCCGTCGTCCTCGACCCGCACCACACACTCGGCACCGACTTCCGCGACCTCGGCCACGATCGCGGTGCCGGGCGGCGTGTGCGTACGGGCGTTGGCCAGCAGATTGGCGACGGCCTGACGGATCCTCGCCTCGTCGCCCATGACGACGGCAGGCCCGGAGGGCAACCGCACGTGCCAGCGGTGCCCGTCGCCCTCCGCCGCGCGGGCGTCCCAGACGGCCTCGGCGACGAGCGACGTCAGGTCGACCTCGCCGGACTCCAGCGGACGCCCCTCGTCGAGCCGTGCAAGCAGCAGCAGGTCCTCGACCAGCCCCGTCATACGCGAGGCCTCCGAGGCGACCCGCTGCCAGGCGCGCGCGAGGTCGATGGCCGAGCCGCCGCGGTTGGCGAGCTCGGCATAGCCGGCGATGGAGGCGAGCGGCGTGCGCAGTTCGTGGCTGGCGTCGGCGAGGAAGCGCCGCATGCGGGCCTCGCTCTGCTGCCGTACGGCCAGCGACGCCTCGACGTGCTCGATCATGCGGTTGAGGGCGGCCCCGACCTGGCCGGCCTCGCTGCCCGGGTCAGTATCGGGCTCCGGCACCCGGGTGAGAGCGGCGACCTCGCCGCGGCCCAGCGGGGAGCGGGAGACCTCGACGGCGGTGGCGGCGACCCGGCCCAGCGGCCGCAGTTGGCGCCGGATGACCACGGCACAGGCGCACCCGGCGACCACGAGGGCCGCCGCCGCGGCGACCGCCTCGGCGGCGACGAGCTTGTCGATGAAGTCATGCTCGGCGGCGAGCGGCAGCCCCGTGAGGACGGGCACGCTGGTGTCGGCGAGGCGGACCACGCGGTAGGCGCCCAGGCCCGGGATCGTACGGGTGCGGACGGCGCCGTCGGCCGGGACGGCTGCCAGTGCGGCGGTCTGCGCGGCGGTCAGCGTCTGCAGGCCGGTTTCCGTGACGACCTCGGCCGCGCTGATCGTGCCGTTGGAGCGGTAGCGGGCGGCGAGGGTGCCGACGGCCTGGCCGCGCTTGTCGAGGAAGCCCAGATCCGTGTCGTCGTCGGCAACGGAGCGGTTCTGCATACCGCCCTGACTGCGCGCGGCGGCGTTCCCGACCCGCGAGTCGAGGCCGTCCATCACCAAGCGGCGCCCGGCCAGGATCGTGGTCAGGGCCATCGCCGCGCACACCACGACGAGGGTCGCGCTGATCAGGACGAGCAGCCGGACCCGTAGGGACGAGATGCGCAGTCTCACGTCCGCTCCTCGGGGCATTTGACGGCGCAGCCGACCCCGCGCACCGTGTGGATCATCGGAACGAAGGTGTCGCTCCACACCGTGCCCAGGATCTGCGCCTTGCTCAGCACCTGGCGCGGGTTGCTCATCGGATACCGCACCGGGGCTGCCGCGCCGATACGCCGCGGCAGCGCGCTGAACGGCTGCCGGCCGGCCTCGGAGGCGGCCGGAGGCAGCAGCTCCGTGATTCCGTTCTCGTCATTGATGACGAGAACGCGTACGGACTCAGCAAGTGCGGGCATTTCGCCATCCTGGATGAGGAGTTTGGGCGTGCGCTTCGGGCCCGCTGTGTGTTTGCTGAGGGTATGGAGCAATCGGAAACCGCTATGGACACCCACGACGTCTATGACGTCTACGACGTCATCGTGATCGGCGGCGGCCCGACCGGCGAGAACCTCGCCGACCGGACCCGGGCCGCCGGACTGACCACGGCCCTCGTGGAGAGCGAGCTGGTCGGCGGCGAGTGCTCGTACTGGGCGTGTATGCCCAGCAAGGCACTGCTGCGGCCCGCCGCGGCCCTGGCGGAGGCGGCCTCGGTGGCCGGCTCACGGGAGTCGGTCGCCGACCGCCGTCTCGACGCGGCGGCGGTGCTCGCCCGGCGCGACGAGTTCGCCTCGCACTGGAAGGACGCCGGCCAGGTGAAGTGGCTGGAATCCGTCGGCGTCGACCTCGTACGAGGCCGGGGCCGGCTCGACGGTCCCCGCCGCGTCGCCGTGGAGACCCCCGAGGGCGGCTGCCGGGTGCTCACCGCCCGGCACGCGGTCGCGGTCTGCACCGGCACCCGCGCCTTGCTGCCCGACCTGCCGGGCCTCGACACCGCCCACCCCTGGACCAGCCGCGACGCCACCAGCTCCCCCGAAGTGCCGGGCCGGCTCGTGGTCGTCGGCGGTGGTGTCGTCGGCGTCGAGATGGCCACCGCCTGGCGCGCACTCGGCTCCGAGGTCACCCTCCTGGTGCGGGGCGACGGACTGCTCCCCCGCTGGGAGCCCTTCGCCGGCGAGTTGGTGGCCGGGGGCCTGCGGGAGGCCGGCGTCGATGTCCGTACCGGCGTCTCCGTCACCGGCGTGAGCCGGGCCTCGGAGTTCGACCCGGTGACGGCCGACCTGTCGGACGGCTCCCAACTCACCGCCGACGAGATCCTCTTCGCCACCGGGCGCGCCCCCAGCACGGATGATCTGGGCCTGGAGACGGTGGGCCTGCGGCCCGGCTCCTGGCTCGACGTCGACGACACCTGCGCCGTCACCGGCGTCCCCGGCGGCTGGCTCTACTGCGCCGGAGACACCAACCACCGCGCCCTCCTCACCCACCAGGGCAAATACCAGGGCCGCATCGCCGGTGCCGTCATCGCCGCCCGTGCCTCCGGCGCTCCCCTCGACACCGCCCCCTGGGGCGCCCACTCCGCCACCGCCGACATCGCCGCCGTCCCCCAGGTCGTCTTCACCCAGCCCGAAGCCGCGTCGGTCGGCCTCACCGCCGACGCGGCTGCCCGTGCCGGGCAGGCCGTACGCGTCGTCGACTACGACCTCGGCAGGGTCGCCGGCGCGTCCCTGTACGCCGACAACTACCGCGGCCACGCCCGCGCCATCATCGACCCCGACCGCGACGTCCTTCTCGGACTCACCCTCGTCGGCCCCGCCGTCGGCGAGCTCCTCCACGCCGCCACCATCGCCATCACCGGCCAAGTCCCCATCCCCCGCCTCTGGCACGCCGTCCCCGCGTACCCCACCATCAGCGAGATCTGGCTCCGCCTCCTGGAGACCTACCGCGGCTGACCCCGCCATGCCGGCAGGGGGCTCTCCCCCACCCCGCCCGAAACCAGGGGAAAGGTAACGCACAGGGAGTTCACGCGGCCGGGTATCCTTCCCCCCACGTTGTCCAGCCGCACCTCCCGAGAAGCGGAGGTGCCGTCATGTGCCGAGCATGTACGTGTCACGAAGAACACGGATGCCCGGTGTGCCGTGGCTGGGGAGAGGTCATCGAGCTGGATGACGACCGGCTGGTACCCGGGTCGGGCGGACCCAGGTACCGACCGTGTCCACGGTGCGGGCCGGCGCCCCTGGTGGTGAAGGCGCCGACCCAACGCGTGGCCTAGACGCTGGGAGGTGCCCCCACCCCCAGACTCCGTCTGGGAGGTGCCCCCATCTCGCTTCGCTCCCCACTGGGGGAGGGTCCAGAGGGCGGAGCTAACGCGCCGCCCCCGCGCTAACGCCTCTCACCCCTCCGCGTTGAGGTGGGGCATCACCCGGTCCAGCCAGCGCGGGATCCACCAGGCCCAGCGTCCGAGCAGCGTCATCACCGCCGGCACCAGCAGCAGTCGTACGATCGTCGCGTCGATGAGCACACTCACCGCCAGCGCCAGCCCCAGCATCTTGACGACGATGTTGTCGCTGAGGATGAAGGCCGCGAAGACGCTCGCCATGATCAGCGCCGCGCAGCTGATCACCCGGGCCGTGATCTCCAACGCGTGCGCGACGCTGCCCGTGCTGTCGTGCGTACGCAGCCACGCCTCCTGCACCCGGGCCAGCAGGAAGACCTCGTAGTCCATGCTCAGACCGAAGACGATGGCGAACATCATCATCGGTACGTAGCTCTCGATCGGCACCTTCCCCGACACCCCCAGCCCGGGTCCGCCCCAGCCCCACTGGAAGACCGCGACCACGACACCGTAGGACGCCCCGATCGAGAGCAGATTGAGTACGGCTGCCTTCACAGCGACGAGCAGCCCCCGGAAGACGACCAGGATGATGATGAAGGCCAGCGCGACCACCACCGCGATGATCAGCGGCAGCCGGCTGGAGACGATGTCGAGGAAGTCGATCTGCGCGGCCGTCGTCCCGGTCACAAAGCCCTTGGCCGCCGTGCCGGACACCGCCTGCGGCAGCACGTCGTCCTTGAGGTGGTTGACCAGGTCCGTCGTGCTCTCGTCCTGCGGCGCGCCCTTGGGGATGACCGTGGAGGTGAGTACGTCGCCGTCGCCGGTGGCTTGGAGGGGGCTGACGCCGGCGACGTCGGCGAGCCCTTTGAGGGCCTTGGTCACGTTGCCGGACAGCGCGGACCGGTCGGCCGCGGGCACCTTGCTCTGGTCGATGACGACGGTCAACGGCCCGTTGGAGCCGGGCCCGAAGCCCTGCGACATCAGGTCGTACGCGCGCCGGTCGGTGAAGCTCGTCGGGTCGGCGCCGTCCCCGATGTGCCCGAGCCGCATCGAGAACAGCGGAATGGCCAGCACCACCACCGCGAACACCCCGCCCGCCAGGAACCGCCACGGCCGGCGCGCGACGCGCAGCGCGTACCGGTGCCAGGTGCCCTGCACCTCCTCCCCCGGCGCGGCGTCGGTCTCCGCGACCGGTCTGCGTACGTGGTAGCGGTCGACCCACCGCCCGATCAGGCCGAGCAGCGCCGGCGCCAGTGTGAGCGCGCCCACCACCGCCGTGATCACGGTGACCGCGGCAGCGAGGCCCAGCTTGCTGATGAACGTCACCCCGGACACCGACAGCCCGGCCAGCGCGATGATGACCGTGCAGCCCGACACCACGACGGCCCGGCCACTGGTGGCCACCGCCCGGCCCGCGGCGACCGCCGGGGCGTCGCCGTCCATGAGCAGCTGGCGGTGCCGGGTGAGCAGGAACAGGGCGTAGTCGATGCCCACGCCGAGGCCGATCATCGTGGCGAGCGTCGGCGACACGCTCGCGAAGGTCAGGGCCGCCGCCAGCAGACTCAGCAGACTGAGCCCGATGACGACGCTGACCAGCGCCGTCAGCAGCGGAAGCCCTGCCGCGATCACACTCCCGAAGCCGATCAGCAGCACGATGACCGCCACCACGAAACCGATCGCCTCGCTCCTCAGGTCCGAGGCCTTCGGCCGCGCCAGCTCACCCAGCGTGCCGCCGTACTCGACCTCCACCCCGGCCTTCCGCAGCGGCGCCACCGCATCATGGACCTGGTCGATGTAGGCCGGGCCGAGGGTGGAGGGGTTGGCGTCGAACCGTACGGTGCTGTACCCGGTCTTCCCGTCCGACGACAGCGCCCCGGAGTTGCTCCGCAGTGGATTGGTCGCGCCCAGCACGTGCGGCAGCTTCTGCAGCGCCCCGACCGCCTGGTCGACCTGGTCCTTCACGTCCGTCAGCGGCGCCTTGGGGTCGTGCATGACGATCTGCGCGCTCTGGCCGCCCGTGTTCGGCGAGTGCTCCTTGTGTACGTTGAAGCCCGTGTTGGACTGCGTACCCGGCAGCGTGAAGTCGTCGGAGTACGTTCCGCCGAACGCCTGCTGCGCCCCCTGAAGCCCGCCCAGCGCCACGAGCCACAGCACGATCACCACGACTCCGTGCCGGGCGCACCACTCGCCGAGGCGCCGCAGCCACCCCTGTCCGTCGGAGCTCATAATTCTGACGGTATGTCACACACTCCGCCCGCGCCCCGCGCTGCTCCGCCGGACGGGTAGGGTGCGCACCCATGGCCACCTGGCAGCGCACCCTCGACCGCGCGGGCATCACCGACCCCCGACTCCGCGACGACTACACCCGCGCCCGCCGCGCCGTCGCCGCGTTCGAGCGCGGCCCGTACGTCGCCGTACGCCTGCTGCTCCCCGACTCCGTCGTCCCGCACGTCATCGCCGCCACACCGTCGGGCCCACTGCCGAGCGCCGACGGCTCGGCGCCGTGTTGTTGCCCTTGAAGCGCTCACAGACGGCGAGCTCTGCTCGTGTCGCCGACGATCGTCACGCCCGAAATCCTCGCCGTGTCGGTGACGGGCTTGGAGGCGGTGGCGGACGGCCGGGCGGTGGCCGCGCCGCCCTTACACGCGGCCCAGCGCAGCCAGCGCCTCCCGCACCTGCCCGGCAGGATCCTCGCCCACCGGCCGCAGAACGACCGTGCCCGCCCCCGCATCCCACAGGCTCCGGATCCGCTCCGCCGCCGTCGCGACCGGGCCCGCCGCCAGGAACACCTCGTGGGCCGGGACCTTCAGCCAGCCCATGTACTCCTCGACGATCGGCGCCGTGGCCGCCGCGACTCGCTCCGGGTCGTCCCCGACGCACAGATGGGTAAAGACGACCACCTCATGCGCCGCTGCCCCAGCCTCACCCGCCCCCTTCCGGATGTGCCTGAGCGCAGCCTCAACCTCCCGCGGCCCTTGCCCCTCCGCGATGACCGTCCCGTCCGCCACCCGCCCCGACAGCTCCAGCGACCGGGGCCGTACGACCCCTGCCACCACTGGCGGAGCCGCCGCCGGCGGGTGCACCAGCCGTACGCCGTCGATGTGTACGACCTGCCCCTCCACCGTCAGGGTCTCCCCGCGCAGCAGCGCCTTGACGGCGCCGATCGTCTCCTCAAGCAGCGCCAGCTTGCGCGGCGTGGCCGCCCCCACCTGCGCCATCCACTGCGGCGCCCCGTGCCCGATGCCCGCGATCAGCCGCCCGGGGAACACCCGCTCCAGCATGGCCAGTTCCATCGCCAGCAACGCCGGGTTCCGCAACGGCGCCGGGGCGATCCCGATCCCCACCCGCAGCCGTTCCGTGGCCGCCAGCACGAGCGCCGCCGACGACATCGCCCCCGCCCACGCCAGGTCCTCCACCACCCACAGGTCGTCCACGCCGAGGTCCTCAACCTCCCGGGCGAACGGGGTGAGTTCCTCCGGCTGCCGGTCCCTGTCGAACATCACGCCGATACGGCCCTGCTGTGAACGATCACTCGACATGCCGTCAGCCTAGACCGAGACCGGCGTGCTGTCCCTAGCCCCCGAGAACGCCTCCGCCATTGGCGCGCGGCTCCGGAAAGGCACGCGACATCCCTTGATTTTGCCAAATTTTTTCCGTGCTTGCCATCAGTTCACTAGTGGAATTCTCCGAGGCGTTCATAGGATCGGCCAGCCGCAGGTGGGGGGAACGCACTTTCGGGCACCGGCCTTCCGTCCGCGACGTATGGATGACGCTGTGTCCTGCCTTCGAACGAGCACTGCTCCCCGTCTCCGCGCGACTTCGTTCTTTCATTGCAAGGAGACCCGAGTGTTCTCTGCCAAAAATCGTGGCAGGCACGGCAGACGGATGCGCATAGCCATCCCTGCCGCCGCCACCACGCTGGCCGTTGGTGTCATCGGCGCGTTTCTGACCACCTCTGCCAACGCCTCGCCGGCGCCGCTTCCGGCTCCCGGCAATACCGCAAGCGTCAGCGCCCCCTCGCAGGCGCAGCTGACGGCCCGTATCGACGGCGCGCTGAAGACCGACCCGCAGACGGCCGGGTCCGCGAGCACATCGATGTCGGCGAACAGCACAAATCCGAACGTCATCGGCGGTACCGACACCTCCATCTCCACGGCTCCGTGGATGGCGCAGCTCTGGTACTACGACGACAAGGGCACGACCGACACGAGCGACGACGTCGGCTTCTTCTGCGGCGGCACCGTGGTGTCGCCCACGAAGATCCTCACCGCCGCGCACTGCGTCAAGGGCGCCAACTGGAAGACATACGGGGCCGTCGTGACCGGCACCGACCAGCTGCCGACGACAAACTCGGACGGCACCACCAACCTGCACGGCGGCACCGTCAGTGGCGTGTGGCGGCAGTGGAACCATTCGTCCTTCAACGCGACCACCGTCGCCAACGACATCGCGGTCCTGACGCTGGCGAGCCCGGTCACCGCGAAGCCGCTCAAGCTCACCACCTCAAATGACACCGCGTCGTACACGGCCGGCACCACGGCCACCGTCTACGGCTGGGGCCGCACCAGCTCCACCAGTCAGGACATCTCGCAGACCCTGCAGTCGGCGACGCTGCCGATCAACTCCAACACCACCTGCGGCAGTTACTTCGGCAGTGACTTCATCGCCGGTGACATGGTCTGCGCGGGCCATCCGGCCACCGGCTCGGACACCGGCACCGTGACGCCGTGCAACGGCGACTCCGGCGGTCCGCTGGTCGTCGGCGGGAAGATCGTGGGCGTGGTCTCCTGGGGTGTCCAGGACTGTGTCTCCTCCGGCGCGTACAGCGTGTTCACCAAGGTGAGCACCTATGTCGGTGCGACCGAACCCCGGATCGACGACACGAACCTCAGCGCCGACAGCAAGGCCGACCTGTTCGTACGGCGCAGCTCGGACGGCACGGGCTACGAGTACGACTCCAAGGGCACGTCCTTCGCCGCCCGCCAGTCCCTCGGTAAGTGGAGCGGTCTGAACGTCATCCTGCAGGCGGACCTCAACCGGGACGACTACCAGGACTTCGTGGTACGCCGCAGTTCCGACGGGGCCATCCTGTGGGGGCACTACGTCCCCTCCAGCAATACCTTCACCTGGACGCAGATCTTCTCCAACTGGAAGACCCGCACCCGCATCGCCGCACCCGGCGACGTGACCGGTGACGCAATCCCCGACCTGCTCTCGGTGGACTCCGGCGGCGTGTTGTGGATCTACCCGGGCAAGGGCAACGGCACCTTCTCGGCTCGCATCGAGGTCGGCACGGGCTGGAACCAGTACAACTCCTTCAGCGCCCACGGCGACTTCACGGGTGACGGCAAGGCCGACCTGATCGTCCGCAAGAGCAGCAACTCGTACATGTACCTCTACAAGGGCACGGGCAAGGCTGGTTCCGGGGCGTTCTCCAGCCGTATCCACGTCCGCACCTGGTCCGGCTACAACGCGTTCGACGCGGTGGGCGACATCACCGGCGACGGCAAGGCCGACTTCGTCACCCGCACGCCGGGCGGCACCCTGTACCTGTACCCGGGCACAGGAAAAGCCACATCGGACATCTTCGGCAGTCGCATCACGATCGGCACGGGCTGGCAGCAGTACGGCATCTTCGGCTGACAGAACAGGCGACAGCGTCGCCACAAGCTCTCAGCACAGGGGTCCCCGCGCACCGGCAGGCACGGTGCGCGGGGACCCGCGGCATGCGGATCACCCCGCGTTACGCGAAGCAAGCTCGGCCCGGAGCTTCACGAGGATCCGCGCGGCGTGCTGGAGGCCGGCGGCTTCGCAGCGGCGGATGGCGGGGGTGAGGCGGGCGGTGGCGGCTTGGGGGGAGTCGAGGCCGTTGGCTTCGATGAGGGCGGCGACGCGGACTGCTTCGGCGCGGGGGGATTCGCCTTGGGGGCCGCCTTGGTCGTGGGCGGCGATGGCGCGTTCCATCTCGGCGAGAGCGTCGGGGAAGCGTTCGGCGGCGGCGAGGGCGCGGGCACGCTGGTAGTGCGTGGAACCGGCCTCGTACCAGTGGGCGAAGCCCTCCTCGTCCTCGGGGACGGCGGCGAGCACCTCGTCGGCCTCGGAGAGGTGGCCGAGGGCGGTGTCGAGGCCGTCGAGGCCGTCGTTGGCGATGACGAGGGCCGCGAACTGGCGCATCATCTCGCCGACGGGGCCGGGGTTGGGGGCCTTGGTGTGCGAGGCGACAGCACGGTCGTACGCAGTGCGGGCCGCGTCCCAGCGGTCCGTACGGGCCAGGGCGACGGCGGCTTCGGCGGCGGCGAGGGTGTGGGTGAACTGCTCGTCCCAGTCGGCGGAGGCGTCGGCGAGCAGCAGGAACTGCTCGGCGGAGGCCCGGTGTTCGTCCAACTCGCGCAGGCCGCGGGCAAGGTTGAGCCGGGCCTGGGCGACGAGCCGCTCGTCGACCGACGAGGCGGCGTCGTCCATGACCAAAGATTCGAGCACGGCCACGGCGTCGGCCTGCTGCCCGGAACGGCCGAGGACGTCGGCGAGTTCGAGGCGGATCTCAGCGGCGCCGTTGTCGTTTGCCTCCCTGTCGAAGCAGGCGGCCGCCTCGGACAGGTGGCGGACGGCGCCCGCCAGATCGTCGGTGTGGGAGGAGGCGTGGCCGAGCAGCGCGTGGGTGCGGGCGACGGGGAAGTGGGCGTCGCCGTACCGGGCGGCCCGGGCCATCGCCTGGCGCAGGTACTCGACGGCCTCCTCGCTGCGGTGCTGCTGCATCAGGACCTGGCCCAGCAGTGCTTCGGCCCGCTGGGCCCGCCACGGTGTGTCGTCGGCCTCAATGATGTCGAGGGCGGCGCGCAGTTCCGCCTCCGCCTCCTCGAGGTCGCCGATGCGGGCGGCGAGATCGGCGATGTACGTGTGTGCGGTGGCGGCCTGCTGGGGGACGTCGAGCCGGGCCGCCTCGGACAGCACGGCCGCGGTCAGGGCATCGAACCTCTCTCGCGCCGCCGCGGATATCTCGGGCAGTTCCGCTACGGCTTCGGCACGCGCGGCGAAGGCCCGGCACTGCAGCACCGTGAGGTATTTCCGGTGCGCCTCGGCGGCCTCGTCGGCCCCCGCCTCCTCGGTGGCTGCCAGCAGCTCCTCCGCCTCGCGCAGCACCGCGTCCAGCTCGGACCACGTGCCGGGGTCGCCGACGGCGAGGGTGGCGGCTTCCACCCCGAACTGCAGGGAGACCGAGGCGATACGGGCCCGGGCGACAAGCACGTGCCAGGGCAGGCCGGCCTGTTCGTAGAGCTCGGCCGCTTCCGTCATGGCCGCGTTGCCGTCCTCCACCCGGTCCGCCTCGTACGCGGTGAAGGCCCGCTGCTTGGCCAGGTCGGCCCGCAGTCCGCCCTCCGGGCCCACTTCGGGATCGTGTACGTGGTCGTCGGCGGCCACGCGTTCGGCGATCCGCGCCCACAGCGCGGAGGCGCCGGGGTGGCCGCCGTCCGACTGCTGCCGGGCCTGAGCCACGAGCTCGGCGAAGTCCTCCGTGATGTCCGGGGGAGCCGCCGGATGAGCCGCCGGGACCGCCGGAGCCACCGTCCCGGCCACCGGCGCCGTGCGCAGGCCGAGCGGCAGAGGCTCGGCGAGCAACGGCCGCTGGGCCAGCCGCTCGCGGAGACGGTCGCCGACGGCCGGGGTGCCGTTGCGGGCGTCGAAGGCCGCCGCCAGGGCCGCCGCGTCGGCGCCGACCCGGGCGAGCAGGGTCTCGGCGGTCCAGTTCCGGCCGAGCGGTCCGGCAACGGCGGTCGTGGCGTAACCGTCCTCGACCAGGCGGCTCAGCAACACCTGGACGCCGCCGAGGAAGCCGAGGAGCGAGAGCGGGGCACCGGTCACGTCGAACAGCGGCCGATTCTCGGCGAGGATCTCCAGCCCCCGCCCCTCGTTACGGGACAGGGCGCAGAACTCGAGGTGCAGACCTACCTCTTCGGCCATCCCGGCCTTGCCCCGGGCGAAGCGGTAGCCCACCAGGTGGTGCGAGCGGGCCTCGTCGGTGCGGCCGAGCCGCAGCAGCGGCGCCAGCGCGAAGGCCTGGCTCACGTACGGCTCCTCCGAGCAGCCCTCCCCGCCGTCGAGGACCGGGCGCCAGACGTCCAGCGCACGCCCATCGTCGCCGGCCCGGAGGTGGTGCAGTGCCCGGTGCCGGATCTCGCAGGCCTTGCAGTCGCTCATGGCGTCGCGCGGCCGGGTCACCCACAGGTCGTAGGCGGCGAAGTCGCCGGATCCGGTGTGGGCGGCGACCCGGTGGCGCATGGCGGCCACCGGCTGCATGCCGTGCCCGGCGTCGCGGTAGCGGTCCCGCATCTGGTCGGTCCAGCGCTGGATCGCGGTCAGCGGGATGTCGGGCACCTGGAGCAGCGAGGTCGTGACCCACTTGAAGCGCCAGAAGACCTGCCGGGACTCCCATTCACTGAAGGCCTCGGGTTTGCTGTCCCACACCTGCAGAATGCGGGCGAAGACCACCGGCGACTTGCGGTGCTCGCCGGTGTACTCGTACGCCTCCATCAGCTCCAGCAGCGCGGTCACCAGGGCATCCGGCGCCTCGAACTGCTCTGCCGCCTCAACCAGTTCCTCGGCGGTCACGGTGCGCGGCAGTCCGTACGGCCGCTCGTGGTTCTCGCGCAGCGCCTCGAAAACGGCTTCCGGGGTGTCCAGCATCACAGCTCCCCTTTTTCCTGGTCGTGCATGGCGTGGGTGAGGAGGCCGATGAAGGCCCGGTTGAGCAGCGCGCTCTCGGCGGCCCGCAGCGGGCGGCGGGTGAGCAGCAGGGCCTGCCCGTACAGCGCCTCGGCGGTGGTGACGGCCAGTCCGCGTTCGGTGATCGTGGCGGCGCGGCGCACCAGCGGGTTGAGGTGGTTGAGCACCAGTTGGGCGCGGGGCGTCTCGGACCGCAGGGAGCCGAGGATGTCGGCCCACAGCCCGTCGCTGCTCTCGGCCAGGCCGGCCCGGGTCCGCTCGTGGCGGGCCTCGCGGTTGTCCAGCAGCAGCGCGGGCGCAGTCACGGGCTGGAAGCTGCGCAGGACGACGTCGCACTCGTACGCGCCGATCGTCTCGCGCGCGATGCTGAGGAAGGCGGCGGCCGCGAGTTCGGCGGACGTGTCGACCGAGTCCAGGTGCGCGGTGACCGTGGCCGGGTCCAGGTCGGTGACGGTGGTGCCGGGCCGGATCTCGGGGAGCCGGTGCACCAGGTCCCGGTCGTAGGTGTAGCCGCCGTTCACGACGCCCAGGCCGGCGGCCGCCGCGATGGGCGCGACCTGGCGGAACTCCTCGACGCTGCGGGTGACCAGGACCGTGCGGTGGGTCCGGGCGAACTCCTCCAGCGTCACATTCCCGTCGGTGGTCTCGAACGGCAGCCAGGGCAGCAGCATCCGCAGCAGCTCGTCGTCGTACCGGGCCAGCGCCTTGACGGCCAGGTGGTGGCTGTCGATGAACCGGTGCAGCAGGGCCGGGTCGCTGGCGGCCAGCCCGGTGAGCCAGTCGCGGATGCGCACGCCGAGGGCGTCGCGGATCGCGGCCAGCGTCTCGTCCTCGTACAGCGCCTCGCGCGAGGCCGTCGGGCGCAGGCTGGTCGAGTCCACGACGCAGCGTACGAAGAACGCCCAGTCGGGCAGCAGTTCCGTCGCCTGATCGGACAGCAGCATGCCCTTGAGGTGTACGCGGTGCCCCGCCCGCTCCGACGGGCTGACGGCCGTCGGCAGTACGTACGCGACCCCGCGCAGACCCGCGACCGGCAGATCGAGGTCGATGGTGTCCAGCGGCGTGAAGCCGAAGGTCGTACGGCAGTGCTCGGCCAGCGCCTCCCGGCGCGCCAGCGGCGAGCCGTGGGCCTGCTCCCACGGCGGCGTGTCGTTGATCCGCGTGCTGGTGCCCTGTGGGTCGACGACGGTGACCTCGTGCCGCAGCAGTCCGCCGTAGTGCCTGGCGAGCGCGGTCACCTGGTCGGGGCGGGTCCACTGGGTGCCGTCGGCGCGCGGTGTCAGCGTCACGGTGGTGCCCGGCTCGGGCATGGCTTCGGGCGGCAGCGTACGGATGGTGTAGCTGCCGTCGGAGCGGCCGCGCCACTCCACGGCCGGAGCCCCGGGGGTGATCGCGTGCCGGCTGATGACGGTGATCTCGTCGGCCACGACGAAGCAGGCGAGCAGCCCGATCCCGAACTGCCCGATGAAGTCCCCACGGGCCGCCTCGAGTTCGCCCTCGGCGGCGCGCTTGGAGCTGCGTCCGATGGTGGCCAGGAAGCTGTGTACGTCGGCCTCGCTCAGGCCGATGCCGCTGTCGGTGACGGTGAGCGAGTCGCCGGTGCGTACGGTGATCCGGGCCGGGGCGCCGGGCTGTACGGCCTGCCGGGCGGTGATCGCGTCCACGGCGTTCTGCAGCAGCTCGCGCAGGTAGACGCGGGGGCTGGAGTAGAGGTGATGGGACAGCAGGTCCACCAGGCCGCGCAGGTCGACCTGGAATGTGTGAGCTGTTTGGGGCTGGGACACCTGAGGGGCCTTTTCGGTCAGTGGCGGGGCGGCGGCGGACTCAGCGTCCGGCATCGGAACGCAGGGCGCGGAACGGCACGGTCGGGTCGGCACCGTTGATGTACTGCCACGGGAACGGTGTGACGATCCCGCCGATGGCGGCGAAGAGTTCGGCCGCCGCCTTCTTCTCGCCCGCGAGCGAGAACGCCATCGCGAAGGTGTTGTACGTCTCGATCCAGCCGCGCGGCCGCCCGAAGTCCGGGTGCCAGATCGACCGCTCCGCGGCCTCCCGCAGCTGTTCCGCCACGTCGTCCTGGTACATGTACGAGTGGCCGGCGCCGTCCTCGTCCAGGTCGAGCCAGTGCTCCAGGTGCGCGATCGCGACCAGCTCCCCCAGCGCGCTGCCCTCGGGCGCGCTCAGCATCGACTCCCGGGCGAACGCGTGCATCTGCTCATGCGAGCCGCCCCACTTGTGGCACACCTGCTGCAACTGCTGCCGGTGCGCCCCCGGATGGCCCGGGCAGCGCCGCACGGACGCCTCGAAGCGCAACCGCGCGATCTCCGGCCCCACCTGCAGCCCCCGCCCTGCGACCTGCAGGAAGTACCAGGGCGCAACCCACTCCGGCTCACGCTCGGCGACGTCGTACAGCAGCTCCTCCGCCACCCGCAGCCGCTCGTGGAACACCTCGAACCGCTCCCGCGACACATGCTGGGCTCGCGCCCCCGTACGTGCCTCCCACGCCCACTCGATCTGCCGCGCGCCCGACGTCAGCACCGCGAGCGCCGACTCCGGCTCCGCCGCGATCGCCTCCGGTATCCACCCCTCGATCCCCGCGACCTTGACCGCATGCACCAGCAGCCACGTCCGGTCCCACCCATCGGGCACGGCCTCCAGCCGCCCCCGCATCCCCGCCCAGTCCTTCGCCTTCGCCGCCTTCCGCAACTCCGCCAGCTCCGGATCCCCCACCGCCGGATCCAACCGCGCCATCGGCCGCGGCCCCCACCGCTTCAACCAGGACGCCGACCCGCCGCCCTCCACACCACCACGCACCAATGCCACAACAACCCCCTCCTGGCCCACAGGACCCACACACCACACCCCGAAGACTGATTATCATGCCCGCCGGCCCCCGCCAGGTGCGGGGTGAGGTCGCGCTCGTAACTCAGCCGGACAAGACCCCCGCAGCCCGCGCGGCGCGCAGCCACTCCGGAAACTCGCTCATCAACGCCTTGTACAACTCCCCATCCGACACCGCCCGCGGATCCGCCCCCGCAGGGAAGAATCCCGCGTTGTCCACCACCCGCTTCGCCGGCGCCGGAAGATCGTCCAGCTTCCGCAGGAAGTCGAACTGCTTGTCCTCCGGGTCCCCGAAGCCGACGAACTGCCAGAAGATCGGCAACCGCGCAGCCGTGCACAGCACGTGCTCGGCGGCCGTACGGGAGGTGGGGCCGCCGTCGGTCTGGAAGACCACAAACGCGGGGTCGGTCGCGCCGGACGCGCCGTAATGGTCGATGACCGCCTGCATGGCCAGGTGGTAATTGGTACGCCCCAGATGGCCGTAACTCTCGTGCAGCTCGTTGATCCGGCCCTCGTAGTCCTCCAGCCCGATGCTGGCCACCCCATCGATCTCGGTCGAGAAGAACACCACCGGCACCCTGCCGTCGTCATCCAGGTTCACCGACAACCCCAGCACCTGCTCCGCCAAATGCTGCACCGCGCCGTCCTTGTAATGCCCCCGCATACTCCCCGACCGGTCAAGGACCAGATAGACAGCAGCCCGTTGCCCAGCCAACCCCGACTTCTCCAGCGACACCCTCGCCGTCTTGTAGAGGCTCACCAACCCCGGCGCCGCCGCCTGCACCTTCTCCAAACTGATGGCCGCCCCCTCCGGAACCGGCCTCGGGCGCTTGACGTAATCGATGGCCATTTCGCTCTCCGGAAGCAGTCGTCATGCGAGCGGGACGCCAGTACGGTACGCCCCACTCCGGCTGCCGCCAGTGTCAGAGCAGGGCTTTCCTGACGGCGGAACGGTTGGCGGCGGTGTAAGCGTGTTCGCGGTCCGGCCAGGCGATGCGGGCGGCGGTCTGCTCCCGCTCGGCGCCTTCGCGGGCACAGGCCACCCCCGAGCCACAGATCGCCGATGAGTCGGAGGCTCCGTAAACGCTCGCAACTGCAGGCGGCGAGCAGCTTCGGCGTCCGACCCACTCGGCGGGGAGCTTCCTACCGATGGGCGCAGTCACGCCTCAGGGCGGACTTCGTGACGGATCGCCGCGTCGGGGAGGTGCCCGGGTTCGAAGGTCGCCACCGCTACCCGGAATTCCGGGGCGAGCGCGCCCCAGAGTTCCTCCAGGAGCTCGTGCCGGTCCGCGGCTTCAGTGTGGGCCTCGATGAAGGGCTCGCCGGTGGTGACGTGGTGTCCGTCTGATCGGTAAGTGGTCATCAGGACGGTCTGGCCCGGTCCCAGGTCCCGGACGGCGAGGGTCAACACATTGGTCGTGATCCTGCCGGTGAGGCTACGGCGGGCGGCGCCGAACCAGGCGTCTCCCGGTGAACGCAGATCCGCGGCCACCGTGATCCGGGGCGCGAAGATCGGCGGGTCGGGCTCGTACTCCACTCGGTAGGCACCAATCCGGGATGGGGTCATAGGCTCGGCTTATGCCCATGCCGAGCCGTGTCAGTGACCTGGCCGCCTTCGATCTGCTGCTCTCCGTCGCGCGGCTGGGCAGCGTGGGCGCCGCCGCTCGTGCTCACGACGTCAGCCAGCCCGCCGCCAGCAGCCGCATCAGCACCCTGGAACAGCTGCTGGGCGTGCCCTTGCTGGAGCGCTCCCCGCGTGGTTCCCGGCTCACCGAGGAGGGCGCACTGGTCGCCGACTGGGCCCGTACGGCCATTGACGCCGCCATCGCGCTGGACGCGGGCATCACGTCCCTGCGCAAGACGCTGGAGAGCCGGCTGTCGGTCGCGGCCAGTCTGACGGTCGCCGAGTACCTCGTGCCCCATTGGCTCGCGGCCTTCCACGCCTCGGCCGCGAAGACCTCGGTCGCGCTGACGACCGGCAACTCCGACGATGTCGCCGCCGCCGTGCTGGCGGGCACTGCGGACCTCGGTTTCATCGAGGGTCCGGATGTGCCGGACGGCCTGCGCTCCCGTACGGTCGCCCGGGACACCCTGACGGTGATCGTGAGCCCTGGGCACCCGTGGGCGCGGAGGCGCTCCGGCATCACAACCGAGGAGCTGGCGGCCGCACCCCTGGTGAGCAGGGAGCACGGGTCCGGCACCAGGCGCTACCTGGAGCGCGCGCTACGGCGGACCACCGACAGCGTCCTCGCGGCGCCCATCCTGGAGCTGTCCTCCACCACGGCCATCAAGTCCGCCGTGGCCGAAGGCGTTGGCCCAGCGGTACTCAGCTCACTGGCCGTCACAGGTGAACTCGCCGACGGCAGGCTCGTGTCCGTCCCGGTGCTCGGCCTCGATCTCACCCGAGTGCTGCGCCTGGTGTTCCCGAAGGCGCGGCCACTGACCGGAGCCGCGAAGGAACTGGCCTCCATCGCCACCCGCGGCGGCACCCGGCCCTGACGTGCCGTACTGCCTGTCCGAGGCTCCGGGGGCCGGCGCGATGTGACAACAATAAGGTATAGACCTTTGCGCAAGTATTGACGCCCATCAGCCCCGGCACTTAAATCACGTCCTGAACTAAGCCGTGAGAGAAGCCCCCAGAGTGTCCTGCAGAGTCTTCTGCCATCTGTCAGGTGCACGCCTTCTCGCTGATCTCTGACGTCCCCACCAAGGAGTCCGGCATGTCGGCATCACCCCCCACCCGACGAATACGTCCCCTCGCTTTACTGGCCGCCGCCACCCTGCTGCTCTGCGGCTGGCTGCAGCAGGCCCCGTCCCAGCAGGCCGCGACCGCGCCTGACCTCGCCCCGGCAGCCGCCACCGCGACGTTCACCGACGACTTCAACGGTACGGCCGGCACTGCCGTCAGCAGCTCCAAGTGGCGCCCCGAGACCGGTGACAACGTCAACAACCACGAGCGCGAGTACTACACCAGCGGCACCAACAACGCCGCGCTCGACGGGCAGGGCAACCTGGTCATCACCGCCAAGAAGGAGAATCCGGCCAACTACCAGTGCTGGTACGGAACTTGCACGTACACCTCCTCCCGGCTGTCGACCGCGCAGACCTTCACCCAGGCATACGGGCACTTCGAGTCGCGCATGAAGCTGCCGCGCGGCCAGGGCATGTGGCCCGCGTTCTGGATGCTCGGCAACAACATCGGCACCGTCGGCTGGCCCAACAGCGGTGAGCTCGACATCATGGAGAACGTCGGCTACGAGCCCGGCACCATCCACGGCACCATCCACGGTCCCGGTTACTCCGGTTCGGGCGGCATCGGCGCCGGATACACCCTCCCGAACGGGCAGAGCTTCTCCGACGCCTTCCACACCTTCGCGGTGGACTGGTCGCCGAACTCCATCTCCTGGTCCGTCGACGGCATCGTCTACCAGACCCGCACCCCTGCGGACCTGGGCGGCAACACCTGGGTGTTCGACCACCCCTTCTACATCATCCTGAACCTCGCCGTCGGCGGTTACTGGCCCGGCGACCCGGACAGCAGCACGTCCTTCCCGCAGCAACTGGTCGTCGACTACGTGCACGTCACCACCAGCGACACCGCGGCCGTCGGCCACGCGATCACCGGAATCGGCGGCAAGTGCATCGACGTTGCCGGAGCCAACTCCGCCAACGGCACAGCGGTGCAGCTCTACGACTGCAACGGCTCCGCCGCGCAGCAGTGGACCGTCGGCTCCGACGGCACCCTGCGCGCCCTCGGCAAGTGCATGGACATCACCTCCGCAGGTACCGCAGACGGCAGTCAGGTCCAGCTCTACGACTGCAACGGCACCAACGCTCAGAAATGGACCGTCAGTTCTGCGAACGACATCGTCAACCCGGCGGCGAACAAGTGTCTTGACGCGTCCGGCAACAGCTCCGCCAACGGCACCAGGCTCCAGATCTGGACCTGCACCGGCGGCGCCAATCAGAAATGGACCGTGACCGGCTGATGAGAAAACTCACGACCTTCGTCGCCGCCGCCCTTGCCGCCGGCACCCTCGGCGCCCTCGGCGTCACCCAGGCCTCAGCCGCCGACCCGACGGGACCGATCACCGGCATCGGCGGGAAATGCATCGACATAGCCGGCGCGAGCACCACCAACGGCACAGCAGTGCAGCTCTACGACTGCAACGGCACCGGCGCACAGCAGTGGACCGTCGGCTCCGACGGCACCCTGCGCGCCCTCGGCAAGTGCATGGACATCACCTCCGCAGGCACTGCCGACGGCACCAAGATCCAGCTCTACGACTGCAACGGCACCAACGCGCAGAAGTGGACGATCAGTTCCGCGAAGGACATCGTCAACCCGGCGACGGGCAAGTGTCTTGACGCGACCGGCAACACCTCCGCCAACGGCACCAGGCTGCAGATCTGGTCCTGCAGCGGCGGCAGCAACCAGAAGTGGACCACGCCCACCGGCACCACCACGCCGCCCACCACCCCGCCGCCCACCAACGCGGTGCAGGCCGTGGCACCGTACATCTACAACGGCTGGGGCAACCCGCCGGACCCGACGACCATCATGTCGGCGACCGGCGTCAAGTGGTTCACCCTCGCCTTCGTGCTCAGCAACGGCACCTGCAACCCCCAGTGGGACGGCGGCCGTCCGCTGACCGGCGGCGTCGACCAGACCACCATCAACAAGATCCGGGCGGCCGGCGGCGACGTCGTCCCGTCCTTCGGCGGCTACAGCGGCAACAAGCTGGAGTCCTCCTGCACCAGCGCCTCCGCTCTCGCCGGCGCCTACCAGCAGGTCATCAACGCCTACGGGCTCAAGGCCATCGACATCGACATCGAGGCCGACGCCTACAGCAACTCCACCGTCCAGCAGCGCACCGTCGACGCCCTCAAGATCATCAAGACCAACAACCCGGGCATCGTCGAGTACGTCACCATCGGCACCGGCACGACCGGTCCCGACACCAGCCTGATCAACAAGGCCGCCGCCTCCGGGCTCACCGTCGACAGCTGGACCATCATGCCGTTCGACTTCGGCGCCGCCGGCCAGAACATGGGCAACCTCACCATGCAGGCCACCGACGGCCTGAAGAACGCCCTCAAGAGCGCCTACGGCTACACCGACGACACGGCATACCGCCACAGCGGCATCTCCTCGATGAACGGCATCACCGACGCCAACGAGACCGTCACCGTCGCTGACTTCCGCACCATCCTGAGCTACGCCCAGACCCACCACCTCGCCCGCCTGACCTTCTGGTCCGCCAACCGCGACCGCCCCTGCTCCGGCGCCTACCCCAACGACGACACCTGCTCCGGCGTCTCCCAGGCCGCCTGGGACTTCACCCGCACCTTCGCGGCCTACACCGGCTGACACCCCCGGGATAGTCCGCTCCCCGCTCCCCGGTCGCGCACCTGCGGCCGGGGAGCGTTGCGTTCAGCAGGCGCAGGCCGTTCCACAGGGGGGCACTCCGGCGCACCCACACCCCCGAAAGGGGACCGCCATGAGCTCGTCTCCGACCGCCCCGCTCGCACCCGAGGGCCCCGGCTCGGTCTCCCGGGTCGGCCGAACTGGTCGAGAACACGATGCGGCTCGTCCCCCACGACCTGGAAAGCCTGATCCTGCCCAACTGCGGCCACTACCCCGCCGAGGAGGCTCCCGAGGCGATGCTGGCCGCGCTGACCGCCTTCCTGGCCCCGTACCGGGAGCAATGATCGCCGCGGGGCAGGCACACCCGCTACTGCCCGGCCTGAGGCAGGTGGGCCTTGGCATCGTCATAGGTTGCCTCGCCGGCTGACTCGGCGGGGGCGTAGAAGAGGTTCAGCACACCCGTCTGGAAGGTCTCGGAGGAGACCAGCTTCAGCGGGACCGGTGCATCGCCCTCCTCGAACAGCCGCATCCCCTTGCGGACGGCGATCGGATGCACCAGGAGGTGCAGCTCGTCCAGCAGCCCCGCCGCCAGCAACTGACGGACGACGGAGACCGAGCCGCTCATGACGATGGGGCCGCCCCACTGCTCGTTCTTGAGTGCGGTGACCGCCTGATTGACATCGCCTCTGAGCTGCTCGGAGTTCCGCCACGTGAACTCGAGTTGCTGATTCGACACGACGATCTTCCGGGCATCACCCAGGGCCTTGGCGAAGGGTGCGTCCTCCCCGCCGGCCGCCTCCCGCTCGGGCCACGCCCCGGCGAAACTGTCGTACGTCTTCCGGCCGAGGATCAACGTGTCGGCCGCGCCGAGGGTGGCGTCTACGGCCGCGCCCATCTCGTCGTTGTAGTAGGGGAAGTGCCACTGGTCGGGCGCCTCCACGACGCCGTCGAGCGAGATGAACAGCTGTGCGGTGATCTTCCTCATGCTGGCCCTCCACAGAAGTCGCCGGTGTTTTTTCCTCCGCCAGTAGACGACGCGGGCCGGCAGGGCTCATCGGTGTCGCACCGCCAGAAGCGGACTGTCCCAGCCGAAGCGCGCCACGCCGTGGTGCCCGTCCACCCCGCCGGCAAGCCCGTCTCCGCACCCGTTTGGAAGCGCCTGGAATGCGCGTGAACAGCCGGGGTGCTGGAGTGTCGCTATCGGCTGACAACCGGTGGAGCGGGCGAGTCACCCGGCACACCACCGTGCACGTTCGAGAGGGAAAGCATGAGTGACGAACGGCTCCTCGCTCTGGAAGACGCGGCGCGCGACAGCGGTTGTCCGGCCAGTTTCTTCGCACGGCGGTCGTTCCTTCAGGGCACCGCCGCGGGCGTCGTCGCAGCGGCGGGCGGGAGCCTGCTGGACGGTGGTGAGGCCCTGGCCTAAGGCGAGGCCCTGGTGCCTTACATCAGCCCGCGGGGCGGCGGCTACTTCTTCGCCCTTCCGGGCGTGCGCGATGAGAAGGACTACTACGCCCGGGGGCTCTTGAGCTGACCGCTCGCTGCTCACAGACCGACGTTCTGCGATGTGTCCAGGAGGCGAGATGTACTTCCCCCGACGAACCCGAACCCCCAGCGCCGGCCGACAGCGCAGGAAAGCGCTCCGGCCGGTGCTGGGGATCGGCATCGGGCTCCTGCTGGCCTCCGGTACCGTCGCCGTGTGGCTCATGCCGGCGCCTTCCGCCGCCCGGCTGCCGAGCACCGGCGGTCGCGTGTACGTCACCAACCAGCAGGACAACACCGTCTCCGTGATCGATGCCCGAACCAACAAGGTCATCTCGACTGTCCCCGCGGGTACGGCTCCCGAAGGCATCGCCATCGCCCGGGACGGCAAGCACGCGTACATCGCCGACAACGGATCGGCCACCGTGTCAGTGCTCGACACCCGGACCAACAAGATCGTAACGACCATGAAGGTCGGCAAGAACCCCACCGGTGTCCGTCTCAGCCCGGACGGCACGTCCCTCTACGTCGCCAACGGGGGTTCGAACAACGTCTCGGTCCTCGACACCCGGACCAACCGGGTGACCGCGACCGTCCCGGTCGCCGTCTCCCCGGTGAGCGTGGCCATCAGCCGCGACGGCGCCACGGCCTACGTCGCCAACACCGGGTCGAAGAATCTGTCCGTCATCGACACCCGTACGCACCGGGTCACCCGGCAGCTCCCCGCAGGACGCTCGCCCGTAGGCGTCGCCGTAACCCCGGACGGCACGTCAGCCTACGTGGCCAACGAAACGGCAGCCGGCGTCACGGTGGTCGGAACCCGTACCGGCAAAGTCACGGCCACCGTGCCCGTCGGCGAGGGCCCCTTCGACGTAGGCATCGCACCGGACGGCTCGAAGGCCTACGTCGCTGTCCTCGGCCCCGGCAAAGTGTCCGTGATCGACACCCATACCCACCACGTCTCGGCGACCGTCGACATCGGCCCCCCAGGCACCGACCCCTTCAACGTGACGGCCACCTCCACCGCGGTCTACGTCACCAACCAGGGAGCAGGCACCCTCAGCGTCATCAACCCCAAGACCCTCAAAGTCGCCGCAACCGTCACCGTCGGCACGAGCCCGTACGGCGTGGCCGTGAGCCCGTGACAGCTTCGCTGCCGTACGCTACGAGTTGCTGTGGACCTGAGTGGATTCGAACCCCTGTCCCCCTGCACTTCCTCCAGCAGAACCGAGTACGGGGCACGTGCTCTGAGCTTGGGATCACCGGTACTTGAGTGGGCATACAGGCCAATATCTGCGAGAACGCCTCTTAGCAGTCGTCAGGGCAGCGCCGTGGGACTCGGGAAAACCCTTCGCAGGTCTACGTGACCTTGTTGGCCAAGTACGGGGTGGCCTACGAAGCCGTCTGCAACATCACCGCAACCCCGTTCGGCCCGACGAACCTAGCGGCGGCGTGCGGCACCGGATTCAAGGTGATTCCCGGTACGCCCGTCTGACTCCCCTCAGCCGCCATCGAGGCGTCTCCACTCCCCGGTGAGCGGGGTGCTGGGGTCGCCTCGCAGCGCCGGCGTGAGCCATTCAACGTACCGCGCGAGCGGCGTGCCGAGACTTTGGGCTCGCGCTGCTATGGGGCGAGAGATCGTGGGGCCGTACGCTGGTGCGCGCCTCTCGCGAAAGTGCCTACAACGCCCGACCGGCACGAATACCGCTACACCGCGCGAGAGAAGCGTCAGGGGGACTCAATTGCGCGACGAGGAGACACGCCATGGCGAAGCTGATCTATTCCGCGATCGCCTCGCTTGACGGATATGTCGAGGACGACCAGGGCAGGTTCGAGTGGGCGGCGCCCGATGAGGAGGTGCACGCGTTCGTCAACGGCCTCGAGCGCCCGATCGGCGTCTACCTCTACGGGCGGCGAATGTACGAGACGATGGTGTTCTGGGAGACCGTGGACACCGGCAGCGATCAGCCGGCGGTGACTCGGGACTTCGCGCACATCTGGCGGGCGGCCGAGAAGATCGTGTACTCCCGCACGCTTCAGACGGTGTCCAGCGCGAGAACGCGGATCGAACGCGATCTCGACATCGATGCGATTCACCGGCTCAAGGAGACCTCAGAATCGGACATCACCATCGGTGGTGCCGAGCTCGCTGGCCAGGCGATCGCCGCAGGTTTGGTCGACGAGCTCCACCTCCTTCTCGGACCGATCATCATCGGTGGCGGTAAGAGGGCGCTGCCGGGCAACGTCGATACCCAGCTCCAGCTGATCGGCGAGCGCCGATTCCGAAGCGGCGTCGTTCACCTCCACTACCGCATGAGCACCTGATCCGGGCGCCAACGCGACGCCGAGCATGGACACTCCCCTGGTCGCGATGAGGGTTCTGCACCGGACCGCGAGGTCGGCGGAGCGGCTTTGGGCGGGAGCTGCCATGGGGCGAGAGATCGGGGCCCGTAAGCTGTTGGCGACTCGGGCGGTCTGTGGACCTAGGTCATAGGCGGTCGCTGTAGTTGCTGTACCGCAAACGGCTCCGGAGGCCCCGTACGTCTCAGGCGTTGCTGCTGGTCAGGTCTCAATGGGCGCTCGCCGACGGGCTCGCCGTCCACGCATAGTCCACCGTCGGTGGCGGCTCAACGCGGCTTATGGCTGCGGGCCTTGGCTGCGATCGGGACTCTCTTCGCCATGCTGAACGATAAAGGTCCGGCTCCGCCCTGGCGGCCGTTCGTCGGCCCGCTGTGGCGACCTCTGCCCGGTGCGGACCTTCTCCTGCCACCGAGCCACCAAGCTGGCCTCGAAGCCCGCCAGCCGACGATCGAGGTCTGGCACGAGCTGATAGACGGCGTCGCCGACGTCGCCCGTGTCGGAGTCGGTAAGCAGCTCGCACACGGAGCACAGGGCCGGGTCGCGATAGAGCAGCGTCCCGTCCTCTGCCCAGCTGTTGAACTGGATCACCACACCGGGCCGCCCGCACCAGTCGCAGGGCTCCTGAGACCCCACCGTCGCCTCATCCATTGCCCAAAGGTATCGCGGCGGTCGAACCCTCTCGGTGCGAACTACGGGCGGGCCAGTCAGTGACTCAGGTCAGTCTATTCGGCCCTTACGGAAGCGGCGTCTCGCGAAGAGAGCCTGATCCGGCCTGTCTGCCAACTCCTTCGTCGAGCCGATCAACGACGAGCATCGCCACATCGTCCGCCAGGCGGTCTTCGGTATGGCGGATCAATTCCTGGTGCAGTTGTTCCAGGAACTCCGGCGGGGTGCAGGCGCGGCACGCCGCTTCCATGGCCTCGGGCAGGGCGAAGAATTCGTTGCCGCGATTGCGGGCTTCGATCACCCCATCGGTGTACAGCAGCAGACGGTCACCGGGTACGAACGGATAGCTCTTCGGCTTGGTGGGAGGACCGGTGACGAAGTCCTCCAGGCGTGCGGGTCGCTGCTCGCCGCCCTCGATGTGCACCCACGGATCGCGCGATGCAGATCCTCCGGCACAGCAAGATCGCGGTGACGACGGAGGTCTATACGCACGTGCCGTCCGAGGCGACGCGCAAGGCGCTGCGCAAGCTCGGCAAGCACCTGGGACAGCAAGATCAGAAGTAGTTGCTGTACTTCGCTGCTGTACGACGCCAAAAAGCCCCCGGCGGAGTGATCCGCCGGGGGCTTTGAGCTGCTGTGGTTGTGGACCTGAGGGGATTCGAACCCCTGACCCCCTCGATGCGAACGAGGTGCGCTACCGGACTGCGCCACAGGCCCTTGCAACGAGGAAAACTTTAGCATCTCCGGCGGGGTGGTCAGGCCAGGGGGTGCCGGGGGGCCGGGGAGGGGATTACTCGTTGGCGGCGCGGGGGCGGTCGGGGTTGGAGTACTGGTCGAAGAGGGGGGTGCCGCGGGGGGCGCGCTCGCGGGGGCGGGGGCGGGTTACGGGGGCGGTGGCGAAGGTGGGGCGGGGGGCAGGGACTTCCCAGGTGTCCTCGGAGGGGGCGCGCTGCTGGTCGACCCATTCGGCGTGGTCGGTCTGCTCGACGAGGGCGCGGCGGTCCGCAGCGGCGGGCTGCTCCGGTACGGGAATGGGCTCGGGCGCGGGCTCCGGGTGGGCGGGGCGGTCGCGGAGGCGCTGGGCGGCGGCGGCGGCGCGGCGCTGGTCGAGCTTGACCTCGAAGCGGCGGCGTTCCTGGGAGCGGAGGTGGCCGATGTAGAGGGTGAGCAGGACGGCCGGGACGGCCGGGGCCCAGAGGAGGGCGAGGCCGCCGACGGCCGCGACGATGGCGCCGGCAGTGAAGGCCAGGAAGAGGAGGGTGGTGGTGCGCCGGCGGCGGGCCAGGACCTTGGCCCGGGGGGTTGGGACCTTCACCTTCCGCTGCGCTTGCGCCGGGGAGGGGGACGGGGAAGAGGGCGGGGACTTGGCCTGGGTCGCGGGTACGGCCAGGGACCGGACGTCGACCGGCTCCTCCGGTTTCACGTCCAGCTGGTCCGGCTGCTTCTCGGCTGCCGGTTGTTCGTCGTCGTCCTCGTCGCGCGTCTTGGCGTACTTCCGCTCCATCGCCGCCCGTCCGGACAGAAGCCGGATGGCGGTGCTGAAGCGTTCCGTCGGACGGGCCTCGTTGAGCTCGTCCTGCCTACGGAGCCACATCGGCACCAAGTAGGCAGCCCAGGCCCCGACGATGACTGCGTAGATGAGGCCGCTGCTGCTCACGCTTCACACGGTAGGGGGACATGGCCAGGGCCATACGCAATTTGGCGCGGTGTGTCGCACGATCGGGCTGATACGCCGAAATTTTTTTGTGATTAGGGTCAGGGTCGAGCAATATTTCGAACGTTTATTTTATTTTTGCGGTGTGCCAGGTCGTGCCTGGTGCCAGCGGGTGAGGAGCCCTTCCGGGATCTCCTCGGCCGTGAGGGCGAAGACCAGATGGTCCCGCCAGGCGCCGTCGATATGGAGATAGCGGGGGCGAAGGCCCTCCTCGCGGAATCCGAGTTTTTCGACGACGCGGCGACTGGGGGCGTTCTCCGGCCGGATGCAGACCTCGATGCGGTGCAGGCCGACATGGCGGAAGGAATGGTCGACGGCGAGGGCGACGGCGGTGGGCATGACGCCGCGGCCGGCGACGGCCTCGTCGACCCAGTAGCCGATGTGGGCGGAGCACATGGAGCCCCAGGTGATGCCGGCGACGGTGAGCTGGCCGGCCAGGCGGCCCTGGTACTCGATGACGAAGGGCAGCATGCGGCCGGCGTGGGCCTCGGCGCGCAGGTGGCGGACCATCTGGCGGTAGGTGGGGCGCTGGGTGAGGTGGTCGGGCGGGGCGGGGGGCACGGTGGCTTCCCAGGGGCGCAGCCAGTCGCGGTTGCGGCGGTTCACCTCACGCCAGGCGCGCTGATCGCGCAGCTTTATGGGGCGGAGGAGGACGTCCCCGTCCGCCAGTTCGGCAGGCCAGGACCCGTTCAGCTTGGTCTCCCAGAGGTGTGCCCGGACGTGGGGTGGTCGCCGCCGCGGATCTGGTCGACGGCGTGGACGATGAGGGGGGCGAGTACGGCCAGGCCGTCCTTGACGCCGCCGGTGGACCCGGGAAGGTTCACCACCAGGGTGCGCCCGGCGACCCCGGCGACGCCACGCGAGAGGGCGGCGGTGGGGACCTTCTCCCGCCCGGCGGCGCGGATCGCCTCGGCGATGCCCGGGATCTCGTAATCCAGGACGCTCCGGGTGACCTCGGGTGTGCGGTCGGTGGGCGAGATGCCGGTGCCGCCGGTGGTGATCACGACGTCATACGAGGCGGCCACCGCCTCCCGCAGGGCGGCCTCGACCGGCTCGCCGTCGGGGACGACCCTCGGGCCGTCGACCGCGAAGCCGAGGTCTTGGAGGGCGGCCACGATGAGGGGGCCGCCACGGTCTTCGTACACGCCCGCCGAGGCCCGGTTCGACGCGGTGATCGCGAGGGCTTTCACGCGCGCCTCCACTCGCCGGACTTGCCGCCGGTCTTCTCCTCGACCCGTACGTCGGTGATGACGGCGGCCTTGTCGACGGCCTTGACCATGTCGATGACGGTGAGGGCGGCGACCGTGACGGCGGTCAGGGCCTCCATCTCGACGCCCGTACGGTCCGTGGTCTTCACGGTCGCGGCGATCTCGACAGCGTCGTCGGCGACCGCGAGGTCGACCTTGACGCCGGAGACGGCGAGCGGGTGGCAGAGCGGGATGAGGTCCGGGGTCCGCTTGGCGCCCATGATGCCAGCGATGCGGGCGGTGGCGAGGGCGTCGCCCTTGGGGACGCCCTCGCCACGCAGCAGCTCGATGACCCGGGGGGAGACGAGGACCCGGCCGGTGGCGCGGGCGGTGCGGGCGGTGACGTCCTTCCCGGAGACGTCGACCATGCGGGCCGCGCCGGCCTCGTCAAGGTGCGTGAGATGTCGTTGCTGCTCGGTCACCGGGCCACCGTACCGGCTCAGTCGAGCAGTACCACGTCCACCTCGGCGCCGTCCGCGACCTCGACCGAGTCCTCGGGGACGACGATCAGCGCGTTCGCGTGCGCCAGGGCCTTGACCAGGTGCGACCCGGCGCCGCCCACAGGGGTGACGCGCCCGTCCGCGTACCAGCCGCGCAGGAACTGCCGCTTGCCCTTGGGGGACGAGGTGACGCCGCCCTCGCAGACGGCGCGTACCGAGCAGCGGTGGACGGGCTCGACGCCCATGAGGGTGCGGATGGCGGGGCGTACGAAGAGCTCGAAGGAGACGTACGAGCTGACCGGATTGCCCGGGAGGGCCAGCAGGGGGACGCGGGCGGTACGGCTTTCGCCCTCGGTCTCGCGCTCGCCGCCGACGAAGCCGAAGCCCTGAGGCTTGCCGGGCTGCATGGCGAGCTTGCGGAAGTCGATCTGGTCGCCCAGCGCCTCCTTGACCACGTCGTACGCGCCCACGCTGACGCCGCCGCTGGTGACGAGGAGGTCGGCGCGGATGATCTGGTCCTCGATGGTGGTCCGGAGCGTCTCGGCATCGTCGACCACGGCGCCGACGCGGTAGGAGAGGGCGCCGGCGTCGCGGGCGGCGGCGGTGAGCATGAAGCTGTTGGAGTCGTGGATGGTGCCCGGGGCCAGCTCCTCACCGGGCGGGACCAGCTCGCTGCCGGTGGACATCACCACGACTCGGGGCCGGGGCCTGACCCGTACCGTCGCCCGGCCGACGGCGGCCAGCAGCGCGATCTGCGGCGGCCCGAGGACGGTGCCCGCCGCCAGCGCCAGCTCGCCGGCGGCGACATCGCTGCCCCGGGCTCGTACGTACTGCCCGGGGGCGGCCGGGCGGTGGACCCGGACCTCGGCGCCGACCGGCTCGGCGCTGGCGGCGCGCATGCCGATCGCCCGGGCCAGGGAACCCGTACCGCCGTCGGTCCACTCCACCGGGACCACGGCCTCGGCGCCGGGCGGCAGCGGGGCGCCGGTCATGATGCGGGCGGCCTCACCGGGGCCGACGGTGGGCAGCTCGCCGGCGCCGGCGGCGACGTCACCGATGACGGTGAGGACGGCCGGGTGCTCGTCGGTCGCGCCCTGGGTGTCGGTGGTGCGGACCGCGTAGCCGTCCATCGAGCTGTTCTCGAAGGGCGGCAGCGCGACCGGGACGGTGACGTCCTCGACGAGGACGCACCCTTGCGCATCGAGGAGTTGCAGCTCGATCGGCTCCAGCGGCCGGAGCTGCCGCAGGATGTTGTCGAGGTGTTCGGAAACCGACCAGACGCGGTCAGCCGTGCCACGCGCCGTACTGCTCAAGCTTGCATCTCCTCGTTGACATACTGGCGAAGCCAGGACCGGAAGTCCGGTCCCAGGTCATCACGTTCGCATGCCAGTCGGACAATCGCACGCAGATAGTCGCCCCGATCTCCGGTGTCATAGCGGCGGCCGTGGAAGACCACCCCGTGCACCGGCCCGTCCGGGCCGCCTTCCTGGGCGAGTTCGCGCAGCGCGTCGGTGAGCTGGATCTCGCCGCCGCGGCCGGGCTTGGTCTTGTTGAGGACGCCGAAGATCGCCGGGTCGAGTACGTAGCGGCCGATCACGGCGTACGAGGACGGGGCCTCGGCCGCGGCCGGCTTCTCGACCAGGTCCGTGATGCGGACCACGTCCTGGTCGGTGGTCGGGAGTATGGCGGCGGAGCCGTAGAGGTGGATCTGGCTCGGGTCGACCTCCATGAGGGCGATCACGCTGCCGCCGTGCTCCTCCTGGACCTCGATCATGCGGGAGAGCAGGGGGTCGCGCGGGTCGATCAGGTCGTCGCCGAGCAGGACCGCGAAGGGCTGGTCGCCCACGTGCGGCTCGGCGCACAGGACGGCGTGGCCGAGGCCGCGCGGGTCGCCCTGGCGGACGTAGTGCATGGTCGCGAGGTCGCTGGACTCCTGGACCTTGGCGAGGCGGGATTCGTCACCCTTGTGGGTGAGGGCCTGCTCAAGCTCGTAATTGCGGTCGAAGTGGTCCTCGAGCGGCCGCTTGTTCCGGCCGGTGATCATGAGGACGTCGGAGAGACCGGCCGAGACCGCTTCCTCGACGACGTACTGGATGGCGGGCTTGTCGACGACCGGGAGCATCTCCTTGGGCGTCGCCTTGGTGGCGGGCAGGAAGCGGGTGCCGAGGCCCGCGGCGGGGATGACAGCCTTGCTGATCCGAGTACGCGCGTGAGTCATGCTCTGCACCATAACCCGTGCGTATGAGGTGAAGATGAAGTTCCGGTTGTTTGATGTGGATAGGCGGGGATTGTGTGCCAAATGGGTGAGGACAACAATAACAAGTCCGTGTTGCGAGCTGATCTCCTCCGGGTGAGAGCCGCGTTGACGGCCGAGCAACAGGCGGTGGCCGAGCGGGCGATCGCGGAACGCGCGCTTGAACTGGAGGAATTGGCCGGGGCACGGACGGTGGCCGGGTACGTCTCGATCGGGAGCGAGCCGGGCACGCGGGCGTTGCTGGAGGTGCTCCGGGGGCGCGGAGAGCATGTGTTGCTACCGGTGCTCCTGGGGGACAACGATCTGGACTGGGCGGTTTACGGCGGCCCTGAGGGGCTGGAGCGGTCGGCGCGCGGCCTGTATCAGCCTGCCGGGCCGCGGCTGGGGGTGGACGCGGTCACGGAGGCGGACGTGGTGCTGCTTCCGGGGCTCGCGGTGGACGGTCGCGGGATGCGGCTGGGGCGGGGCGGGGGGTCGTACGACCGCGTGCTGGGCCGCTTGGAGGCGGCGGGGGCGGGGGCGGCGTTGATGATGCTGCTGTATGGGCACGAGGTGCTGGGGCGGGTACCGGCGGAGGCGCACGACCGTCCTGTCGACGCGGTGGTCACGCCGGAGGGCGTGACGCGCTTTCCGCGCGGGGGTGGCTCAGGTTGAGTGGCGGCTAACCGCCGGTGGCCGGGTTGTGCCAGCCCGTTCCTCCCCCAGCCTTCGGCCGGTGGGGGTGCCCCCGGCGAAGCCAGGGGGAGGACCCCCACCCAGCCGCCAGGCTGGGGGAGGACCCCCAGCGGAACGTTCTCCCACAACCCGGCGGAGCCTACGGCGTCAGCGCCAGCGTGTCCGACGTCGACGCTTCGACCTGTTTCTCGGAGAAGACCCATGGCAGGAGCTCGCCTCTTGCCCATTTGGTGGTCTGGTCGGAGTAGTGGGCGTTGTAGGCGTGGCCGGAGGCGCCGGTGAGGTTGATCCAGCGGGATTTGTCGAAGTCGGCGAGGGAGACGACCATCCGCATCGAGGGCACCCAGATGACATCGTAGCCGCCGGCGGCGTTCCAGCCGGTGGCGTTGACGGCCGCTTCGCCGCCGCTGAGGTTCCAGGGGCCGCGGTTGAGGAGCCACTTGACGATGCTGGGGCCGGAGGTGCCGAGCGTCTGGTTGGTGAGGTTCAGCTGGTGGAGGCGGCCCCAACTCCAGGTGTCGATGTCCTTGCCGAGCTTGGCGGTGAGCTCGTAGCGGGCGTCCTTCATGGCCTGGGCGAGGAGTTCATCGCGCGTGGTGCGGTGCTTGTCGCTGTTCTTGTCGTAGAAGGCCGTGGGGGACGAGATCCACCACTCGTTGGTCTTGTCGTTCAGGATCGAGCGGACCACCTCGAACCAGCGGTCGCCGCCGTCGGGCTGGGCCTGGTCGGGGGCGCGCTCGCCGCATTCACGTACGAGCTTGGCCTTGCCGTTGAGGTCGTCGACCGGGCCGGATTGGTCGGTGGCCGGGACGGTGAGGCACTGGCCTACGGGGCGTAGCTCCTTGGGGAGTTTGTTGCCGAAGGCGAGCTTGAGGACGTTGCGCCAGACCGCGTTGAAGTAGGCCGCGGCGGCGGAGTCGGAGTTCTGGTTGTAGTCCCAGGTCTCCAGGAGCTTCTGGGCCTGACGGACATAGTCGTTCTTGTCGTTCTTGATGGTGATCTTGGTCAGGATCGGCACGAGCAGCTTGGCGATCTCGCTGCTGCTGTCGTTCTGCATCTCCTGCATGTCGTCCATGGAGATGAGCCCACCGTCCTTGATCTTGGACTTGATGAGGTCGTTGATCCGCTGGCTGCGCGTGCCGTAACCCCAGTCCGCGGTGATCAGGTGGTGGTACTTCTGGTCGACGACGGCCTGGTTGGCGGTGACGATGTAGCCGCTCGGGGGGTCGTACTCACTCGGCATCTCGTTGTACGGGATGTAGCCCGTCCAGTTGTAGCTGGAGTCCCAGCCAGGGGCGGGGTAGCGGCCGTCGCCCTGGCCGCGGATGGGGACCTGGCCGGGGGCCTGGTAGCCGATGTGGCCCTTGGAGTCGGCGTAGATGAGGTTCTGGGACGGGACGGCGAAGTCCTTGGCCGCGGTGCGGAACTGGGTCCAGTCGGTGGACTTGTCGATCTCGAAGATCGCGTCCATGGTCTTGGAGGGGGTGAGCGCGGTCCACTTGAGCGAGACGGCGTAGCCGTTGCCGCGGTCTGGGGCTGAGCTGCCGACCGGGGCCTCTTCACCGACCTTGAGCAGCTCGGAGTCGCGGTCGGAGATCACGGGGCCGTTGTTGGTGCTTCGTACGGTGATGGTGTGGCTGGCGCCGCCGGCGACCTTGATGGTCTCCTTGCGGGTGGTGAACTTCTTCTGCTTGCCGTCGTAGAGGTATGTGTCGCTGGTGACCTTCTCCAGGTAGAGGTCGGTCACGTCGGCGCCCATGTTGGTCATGCCCCAGGCGATGTCCTGGTTGTGACCGATGACGACGCCGGGCATGCCGGAGAAGGTGTAGCCGGCGACGTCGAAGGGGCAGGCGGTGCTGACGGTTTTGCAGTGCAGGCCCATCTGGTACCAGAGCGACGGCATCTGAGGGGCCAGGTGCGGGTCGTTGGCGAGCATGGGTTTGCCGGTGGTGGTGTATTTGCCGGAGACGACCCAGGAGTTGGAGCCTATGCCGTTGCCGGACGGGCCGAGCAGGGACGGGATCTCGTCGAGGGTGTTGGAGAGCGCGGAGAGCTGCGACTGGACGTTCGAGGCGGCGGTGGAGGCGGACGTCGTGGTCGCGGTCGTGCCGGTGCCCGTCGTCCCGGTGGTGCCCGTCGTCCCGGTGGTGCCCGTGGAGCCGGTGCCGGTGGTGCTTCCGGTGGTGCCCGTGCCGCTCGTACCCGTGGTCGTGGTGCTGTCGACGATCGGGGCGTTCCGGCTGTACGGGTAGGCCGGGTACAGGTCGGAGATCTGCTTGGAGCTCAGGCGGCTGGTGAGCAGCGAACGGTCGATCTCGTCCTGCATGTTGCCGCGCAGGTCCCAGGCCATGGCCTTGAGCCAGGCGATCGAGTCGACGGGGGTCCACTTCTCGGGCTTGTAGTCGTTCTGGAAATTCAGCGCGGCGTACTCGACCGACAGCGAGGATCCGCTGTGGTTCGCCAAGTAGGCGTTGACGCCGTCGGAGTAGGCCTGGAGGTACTGCTTGGTCTTGGCCGAGAGCTGGTGGTCGTACTCCTCCTGCGCGACCTGGCGCCAGCCGAGCGTGCGCAGGAAGGCGTCGGTCTCGACCTGGCCGCTGCCGAACATCTCCGACAGCCGGCCCGAGGTCATGTGCCGGCGCACATCCATCTCGTAGAAGCGGTCCTGCGCCTGGACGAACCCCTGGGCACGGAACAGGTCCTCGGCGGTGTCGGCGTAGATCTGCGGGACGCCGCTACTGTCGCGCTTGACCTGGACGGGGCTGGAGAGGCCGGCGAGCTTCAACGTACCGGTGGTCTGCGGGAAGGACGCGCGGACGGTGTCGACGCTCCAGTACGACCCGTAGCCGATGCCCGCCACGAGCAGGATCACGAGCCCCATCACAAGGAGGCGCGTGCGGCGGGATTTCTTCTTGGCGGGCATCGATGTCCTTCGAGGGGCAGGGTGGACCGATTGCTGGGTCACACCATAGGCGTAGCGCCTGGGTGTCCCCTACGCGGAGTCACCGAGATCGCCCAAGTCTCAAGTGCAGGTAAAATATTAGGTAAGGCAACGAACTTCCAGCCGAACTTCGTGCCCCTCCCCTGTCCCGGCCCAGTGGAAGGACCATCTCCTGTCTGTCGACCGGCTCAACGAACTCCTGCTGGTGTGCGCGGCGGTACTGCTCATCGCGGTGGTCGCGGTGCGTCTTTCGTCGCGCAGCGGGTTGCCCAGTCTGCTCATCTACCTGGGCATCGGCGTCGCCATAGGGCAGGACGGGCTAGGGGTGCGCTTCGACAACGCCGAGCTGACCCAAGTGCTGGGATATGCGGCACTCGTGGTGATCCTGGGGGAGGGCGGTCTCGGCACGCACTGGCGGGAGATCAGGCCGGCGGTGCCGGCGGCGGCCGTTCTGGCGACGGTCGGCGTCGCGGTCAGCGTGGGCATCACAGCGGCTGCGGCGCACTATCTGGTGGACCTGGACTGGCGGCAGTCGCTCATCATCGGCGCGGTGGTGTCGTCCACGGACGCGGCGGCGGTCTTCTCGGTGCTGCGGCGGGTGCCGCTGCCTTCCCGGCTGACGGGTCTGCTGGAGGCGGAGTCGGGCTTCAATGACGCGCCGGTCGTCATTCTCGTCCTCGCCTTCTCCACCACCGGACACATCGACCACTGGTACGTCCTGCTCGGCGAGATCGTGCTGGAGTTGGCGATCGGCGCGGCGATCGGGCTGGCGCTCGGCTTCCTGGGCGCGTACGCGATGCGGCATCTGGCGCTGCCGGCCTCCGGTCTGTACCCGATCGCGGTCATGGCGATCACGGTGCTGGCATACGCGGGCGGGGCGCTGGCGCACGGCTCGGGCTTCCTGGCGGTGTACGTGGCCTCGCTGGTGCTGGGCAATGCCAAGCTGCCGCACGGGCCGGCGACGCGGGGCTTCGCGGAGGGTCTGGCGTGGATAGCCCAGATCGGCCTGTTCGTGCTGCTGGGGCTGCTGGTGACCCCGCATGAGCTGGGCGACGACCTCTGGCCGGCGGTGGTGGTCGGCCTGGTGCTGACGGCGTTGGCGCGGCCGGTGTCGGTGCTGCTGAGCCTGGCGCCCTTCCGTACGCCGTGGCGGGAGCAGGCGCTGGTGTCATGGGCGGGGCTGCGCGGGGCGGTGCCGATCGTGCTGGCGACGATCCCGATGGTGTCGGGAGTGGCGGAGAGCCGCCGGATCTTCAACATCGTCTTCCTGCTGGTGATCGTATACACCCTGGTTCAGGGTCCTACGCTGCCGTGGCTGGCGCGGCGGCTGCGGCTCGGCGACGCTGAGGCGGCTTCCGACCTGGGCATCGAGTCGGCCCCGCTGGAACGGCTGCGGGGGCATCTGCTGTCGGTCCAGATCCCCGAGGCCTCACGGATGCACGGCGTGGAGGTCAGCGAGCTGCGGCTGCCCGCCGGGGCCGGTGTGACGCTGGTCGTACGCGACGGGAAGAGCTTTGTGCCGCTGCCCACGACGGTGCTGCGCCGGGGGGACGAACTGCTCGTGGTGGCGACCGACCCGGTCCGCGACGAGACGGAGGCGCGACTGCGGGCGATCGGACGTGGCGGGAAACTCGCCACATGGCTGGGGACCGACGGCCGTGAGGACAGCGGAACACGCTAGGGTAGGTGGCTGTTGAAACGTGATGGAAACACCAACTCTGTCTGATGAAGAGCTGGCGCAACACCGCTTGGCGGCCGGGTAGCGACCCGGTATCTACCCCGGTACGGCGCGAGAGGACAGCTCTCGGCGCAGCCCCTGAAGTGCCGGGGCCCGCTACCAGGCGGCGGAAAGGCCCGGCCGTGGCATCCACGGTCACTCGTTCGCCCCGAGAGGGGTCCAAGCCCGGATACGGGCAACTGCTGCGCACGCCCGGCGCGTGGGGCTTCCTGCTGCCCGGCTTCGCGGCCCGGCAGCCCTTCGCGATGCTGACCATCGGCATCGTGCTGCTCGTCGAGCACACGACGGGCTCCTTCGGCATGGCGGGCGCGGTCGCCGCTGCAACGGGCGTCGCCATGGCGTTGTTCGCGCCGCAGAGCGGCAAGCTCGCCGACCGCTACGGGCAGGGCGCGGTGCTGGTGCCGGGTGTGCTGGTGCACGCGGCGTCGGTGGCGCTGCTGGCCGTGCTGGCGCTGGCGCACGCCCCGCTGTGGGCGCTGTTCGTGGCCGCGGTGCCGGCGGGTGCCTCAGTGCCGCAGGTCGGGCCGATGGTGCGGGCCCGGTGGGCGGCGACGCTGGACTCCGGATCACCGCTGATGCAGACCGCGGCGGCCTTCGAGTCGGTGACGGACGAGTTCACCTTCGTCATCGGCCCGGTGCTGGCCACCGCGCTGTGCGCCGGGGTGCACCCGGCGGCCGGTCTGGTCGCCGAGGCCTCGCTGACGCTGGCCGGCGGGCTGCTGTTCGCGGCTCAGCGCCGCACCCAGCCCGTACCGAACCGCGTCGCCGAGGAAGCCGGGGCCGACGGGGCCGCCCGCGAGAAGCGTGCCTCGGCGCTGACCGTCCCGGGTGTGCGGGTGCTGGCCGCGGCCTTCCTCGGCATCGGCGCGGTCTTCGGCGGCATGCAGGTCTCGCTGACCGCCTTCGCACATGAGGCCGGGCAACCGGGGATCAGCGGCGTGCTCTACGGGATCTTCGCGGCCGGCAACATGCTCGCCGGCATCGTCTGCGGTGCCATCGCCTGGAAGACCGGTCCCCGCCGCCGCCTGCTCGTCGGCTACGCCGCCCTGACTCTGGCCGCCTCGGCCCTGTGGGCCGTCCACTCGGTGCCGTTGATGGGCGCCGCCGGGCTGCTGGTCGGCCTGTGTATCGCTCCGGCGCTGATCACCGGCTTCACCCTGGTCGAGGGCCTGGTCCCGGCGACCGCCCGCACCGAGGCCTTCACCTGGCTCACCGGCTCGGTCGCCCTGGGGCAGGCCGCGGCGGTCACCGTCGCCGGTCAGCTGGCCGACGGTTTCGGTGCCAGTGCCGGGTTCGTGGTGCCCCTGGCGGGCACAGCCCTGGCCCTGGCCACGGTGGTCGCGCTGCGCGGCCGGCTCGCCCGGCGGCCCGCCGGCCGGGTCGTGGCCCGTGGGATCGGTCACCAAGTTCCGGCCACAGTGGACTGACGACGCGGAATGCTGCACTATTGACCGTCGTTAGCACTCACTGAGTGAGAGTGCCAGGAGGAGCAAGTGCCGACCTACCAGTACCAGTGCACCGATTGTGGCGAGGGCCTCGAGGTGGTGCAGAAGTTCACCGACGACGCGCTCACCGAGTGCCCGGCGTGCGACGGACGCCTGCGCAAGGTCTTCTCAGCGGTCGGCGTCGTCTTCAAGGGCTCCGGCTTCTACCGGACCGACAGCCGCAGCTCGTCGTCCGGCACCACCCCGGCGGCGAAGCCCGCCACTGCTGGCAGCAGCGACTCGAAGCCGTCGAGCACGCCGAGCAGCACCAGCTCCTCCAGCGCCGGGACCGGCTCGTCGACCGGCAGCTCGGCCGCCTGAGCCCCGTCACAGCCTGATTCTTCGTTCGGGCCCCGCCGATTCGTCCGGCGGGGCCCGAACGCGTGTCGTGACGGAAATCACAGTCGATGCTCCCTGGGTTGGTGGGGTGCGTGGGTCGGTTCGGTCGGTTCGGTCGGTTCGGTCGGTTCGGTCGGGTCAACGCGGGCGTCCAACCGCGTCAGGACGCAGACTGGAAGCATGCTGAGCGGGTGGGTCGTGGACCGGCCGGGGCGGATGGTGACGGAGCCCCTGGTAAAGGTGCGCCGCCCGGTGCCGGTGCCGGGGCCGGGTGAGTTGCTGCTGCGGGTCGAGGCGTGCGGGGTCTGCCGGACGGATCTGCACCTCGCCGAGGGCGACCTGCCGCCCCGGCGGCCCGAGACCGTACCCGGCCACGAGGTGGTCGGCCGGGTGATCGGCACCGGGCCCGGGGTCACCCGTTTCCGGGAGGGCGACCGGGCCGGGGTGGCCTGGCTGCGCGGCACCTGCGGGATCTGCCGCTACTGCACGGCCGGCCACGAGAACCTCTGCCCCGAATCCGTCTACACCGGCTGGGACGCCGACGGCGGCTTCGCCGACTACACGCTCGCACCCGAGGAGTACGCGTACGAGCTGCCGGATGGCCCGGACCCGGCCCAGCTGGCGCCGCTGCTCTGCGCGGGGATCATCGGCTACCGCGCACTGCGCCGCAGCGACCTGCCGCCTGGCGGGCGGCTCGGCATCTACGGCTTCGGGGCGTCGGCGCACCTGGCCGCGCAGGTCGCGATTGCCGAGGGTGCCACCGTCCATGTGCTGACCCGGTCGGAGCCGGCCCGGGTGCTCGCCCTGTCGCTGGGCGCGGCCTCGGCACGCGACGCGCGCGACGCGCCTCCGGAGCCGCTGGACTCGGCGATCCTCTTCGCGCCGGTGGGCGACCTGGTGCCCGTGGCGCTGGAGGCCCTGGACCGCGGCGGGACACTCGCGGTCGCCGGGATCCACCTCACCGACATCCCCGTGCTGAACTACCAGCGCCACCTCTTCCAGGAGCGTCAGCTGCGCAGCGTCACCTCCAACACCCGGCAGGACGGGCGGGAGTTCCTCGCACTGGCCGCCCGGATCGGGATCCGGGCCGTCGTCACCCCCTACTCGCTGAACCGGGCCGACCAGGCGCTCACCGATCTGGCCGAGGGCCGGGTCAACGGGGCGGCCGTGCTCATTGCTGACTCTCGCGTATGAGGCAGCCACTGACCCGGTCGGGGATGATGCGTATCCACAAGTCCCGCTTTCCCGCAGCTTCCTCCTCGGACGGTGTGACGCGCTCGGCCTTGCCGACGGCGAACACGCTCCACCCGGCGGCGATCGCCTCGTCGACCTGGTCGATCTCGAAGGCCACCTCGCTGCCCACGGCGGCGGCCGGGGCCTCGCCTGACTCGGTCCGATAGACGATCGCGCCGGCGATGACCGCGTAGTTGACCGGCAGGACCGCGGGGCCGTCGTCCGTGGCCAACGCGAGCCGTCCGACGCCGTGTTCGGCCAGGCGGTTCCAGCAGTCGGCCGGGTCCATCTCCTGCAGGACGGTCTGAGGGGGCGGCGCGAGGGCCTCCGCCGGATGCTCGGGGCCGACGCCGAGCAGCTGCCTCCCGGTCGTGCGGAGCGCGGCGGCGAGCCGCAGCAGCGCGCTCGACCCGATGGTGTCCGACTGCTCCTCCACGTACTGCACATAGCTCGGTGCCATGCCGGCCCGTGCCGCCACCTCCTCCAGCGTCAGTCCCAGCTGTTCGCGCCGCAGCGCCACCCGACGGCCGACGTCCCCAGGCTGGTGCGCCGTCCTGTGAGGCACGGTCTTGTGGGGCACGGTCATCACCTCCGCCTCCGCGTATCGAACGAATGTCTGTTACCAGCAGAGCACCCGAGCGGCGGCTTGACCAGAGTCGCCCCATAATGTCTATCGAACGGGTGACCGACTTATCCACAACCAGCGAGTTATCCACAGGCGGTGGGCGGCTCGCTGCGGGATGTCCGGGCCGTGGGGCATGGTGGAGATCAGTCAGCCGAGCGGCAGGGACAGGGGGTGGTCGCGTTGCCTGAGAGCAGCGTGGGTCGAGTGGGTGTGGCGGGGACTCTCCCCCAGCCTGGTGGCTGGGCGGTGCCCCCACCGCCGTGTGGGGTGCCGGTCTTCGGGCCCATCCGGGCGGGCGGCGGGCGGCACCGATTCCGCCGGGCGGTCCGGACCCGGCGCAGGGCGCTGGCGGCGGGCCTGGCGGTCACCGCGGCGGCCCTCGCGGCCTCCGCGCCGCGTGGGGAC
>NZ_RJVR01000017.1 GCF_003999195.1 Streptomyces soli | reverse complement strand
GACGCCGCGGCCACACAAAGCCCGAACAAGCCCTCGCCCTCTACCGGATCGAATGATCACCACGAACCCGGACAAAGATCAAACACTCCGGGGCCCTGATGCTCGCGGTCCTCGCGTCCGTCGGAATCGAGGGCTTCAATGAGTGAGCAGTCGGGCTGGCCAAAGAAGGCGCTCTCCGAAGTTGGAGAATTGATCCGCGGTCGTCGTTTCACGAAGAACGACTACGTGGAATCCGGGCTTGGCTGTATCCACTACGCACAGATTCACACTGACTTTGGGGCTATCGTGAGGAATCCACTCACGTTCCTGGCCGAAGATTCCCGTGCGCGAATGCGCCTTGCTCATGCTGGAGATCTGGTCATCGCTGCGACCAGCGAAAACGTTGTCGACGTCGGGAAGGCGGTCGCATGGCTGGGTGACGACGACGTTGCGGTTCACGATGACTGCTACATTTTCCGTCACGGATTCGATCCTGCGTACGTCTCGTACTTCTTCGCATCATCTCTGTTCCATTCACAGAAGATCAAGTACGTATCCGAGACGAAAGTCGTGCGGATCTCGGGTGTGAACCTGAGCAAGATCGAGATTCCCGTGCCTCCTCGGCAGGTGCAAGAGCGGATCGTTGAGGTTGTCGGCGCGGTTGACGACCAGATCACCGCACTCGACGCGGAAGTGGCCTCTCTCCGATCCTTGTTGGCGGGGACCCGGCGGGAGCTGGAATCGGTCGAGGACAAGACCGCTCTCGTTGACCTCGCAGAACCACGGGGCATCCAGATCGGCCCATTCGGGTCTCAGCTCCATGCGCACGAGTACACGGACGACCCGTCGGGAGCTCCGGTGGTCATGCCGCAGGACCTGGTGGACGGCCAGATCCTCACCGCAAAGATCAAGCGGGTGCCCCACGACGTGGCGGCCAGGCTCTCCCGACACCGGCTCGCAGAGGGCGACATCGTATTTCCGCGACGTGGCGACCTCTCGAAGCGTGCCCTTGTCGTTGCCGAGCAAGATGGCTGGCTGTGTGGGACGGGGTGCATTCGCTTCCGTCCGCAGGACTCATCGCTGTCGCGGCTGCTCGCAGAAGCTCTCTCCGGCGCAGCGACCACCGAGTGGCTGGTCTCTCACGCGGTGGGGACGACCATGTTGAACCTCAACACCGAGATCCTGAGCAACCTGCCGGTGGCGGACATCAAGGGGCACCACGAGATCGCGGAGGCCTCCCTAGAGGTCGTGGAAGTAATCCGCCGAACCCAACTGCAGGCCACCCGGCTCCGCGAGGTTCGTGCCAGGCTGCTGTCGGGCCTGCTGGATCGCGCCATCGACATCGAGTCCGCCGAGCTGGGGGTCTGAGCCGTGGCGAAGGGTATTCGGGAGCGTGAGTTCCAGAACCTGATGATCCAGTGGTCCCTCCCGATGGGCTGGGGCTTCACAGCGGGCAGGTCGCTGTCGCGTGAGACGACGCAGACCGTGCTCGCAGGCCAGCTGCGGGACGCCATCATCCGGCTCAACCCCGGGGTGATCGACGGGTTCGACGTGGACACGGTGGTCGAGGAGATCGTCGCCACGGTCAACGCCGTCGAAGGCGGGCTGGTGCGGGCCAACGAGCAGGTGCTACGCCTGCTGCGCGGGCGTAAGGAGTTCCGGGACACCGACGGCGTGTGGCACGCCCTGAAAGTCATTGACTTCGAGCATCCGACCGCCAACACGCTGGTCGTGTCGGACGAGGTGACCATCACCGTCCCCGGCAAGACCTCCCGCCGGTTCGACCTCGTCTACTGGGTCAACGGCCTGCCCCTGGTCGTGGTCGAGGTGAAATCCCCGACCGCCAAGTCCGGGTGGGCCGACGCCGCCCACGAGATCAACGACGTGTACGCCACCGAGTACCCGTGGTTCTTCACCCCCAACGTCTTCGCCGTCGCCTCCGACGGGCTGAAGCTGCGGTTCGGTGCCGCCGGCGCGCCCACGAACCTGTGGCAGCCGTTCCGGTCCACCGCCGACGACGAGAACCTGTCCGGGCAAGCCGACGTGCGGCGCTCCGTCGAGCTGCTGATGAACCCGGCCGCGATCCTGGACATGCTCGCCAACTTCGCCCTCTTCGACACCTCCGGGGGTGGGGCGGACAAGAAGTACCTGCCCCGCTATCCGCAGATGGAGGCCGCGCACCTGATCCACGAGCGGGTCCTGGAGGGCGGGTCGAAGGGCCTGATCTGGCACCACCAGGGGTCCGGGAAGACGCTGCTGATGGTGTTCGCCGCCTCGCTGCTGCTGGCCGACACCCGCACCGAGTCGCCCACTATCATCCTGCTCTCGGACCGGACCCAGCTCGTCCGGCAGACCTCCGGGGTGTTCACCTCCGCGCTGGGGGACGCCTACTTCCACCAGCCCGCCACCAGCCAGGAGTTGCGGTCCCTGCTGGCCGACGACGTGCGCGGCGTCATCTCCACGACCGTCCACAAGTTCGCCGACGCCGGCAAGAATCTGTCGACCCGGGGCAACATCATCGTGCTGGTCGACGAGGCACACCGCACCCAGTCCGCCAGGTCGAAGTCCCTGGCCGGGCAGATGCGCGCTGCGTTGCCGCACGCGAAGTTCTTCGGTATGACCGGCACCCCCGTCAGGAACCTCGCCACTGATACCTTCGCGCTCTTCGGCGAGGAGACCGACCCGGGCAGGGTGCTGCACCGGTACTCGGTGTCCCGCTCTCTGTTGGACGAGGCGACCGTCCCGGTCATGCTGGACCCGCACCCGGTCGCCTTCGAGATAGACGACCAGGCGTTGCAGGCTGAGTTCGACCAGTTCGCCGACGAGTTCGACCTCGACGACCCCGACCGTGAGGCCCTGTCGCGCAAGTTCGGGCGCCTCACCTCGGTGTTCGCCAACCCCGACCGCATACACACGGTCTGCCAGGACATCGTGGACCACTACCTGGCCAGCGCCTACCGCAACGGCCTCAAGGCCCAGGTCGTCGCCTACAACCGTGAGCTGGCCGTGGCGTACAAGGACAAGATCAACGAACTGCTGGCCGGCTTCGAGGCGTCACACATGCTCGCCGAGGTCGGGAAGCATGACCGGATCACCGCCGAGGTGAACATCTCCGTCTCGGACTCCAAGGGCGAAGACCCCGCCATGCGGCCGTTCCAGCTCTCGGAGGCCGAGGAGGAGGAGCAGAAGCGGCGGTTCCTCACCCCGGACGACCCGCTGTGCTTCTTGGTGGTGACCGCGAAGCTGATGACTGGGTTCGACGCCCCCAACGAGGGCGTCCTCTACCTGGACAAGCCGCTGAAGGCCCACAACTTGTTCCAGACGATCACCCGCCCGAACCGCACCTGGGTCTCCCCGACCGGGTTCGTGAAGACCTCCGGCGTGGTCGTGGACTACATCGGCCTGGCCGAAGAGGTCCAGCGGGCCGTCGTCGACCCCACCTCGGAGGGGGCCGGCAAGGGGGGCGGGTTCGTCACCGACGTGTCCGAGCTGGTCGCTGAGTTCCGCACCACCTTCGCCCGCATCGAAGACCTCCTCGCGGACGTGGACGGCCTGGACCTCACGGTCCACGGATACGAGTCCGTGCGAGCCATTAACATCTTCCTGGACGCCGATCCTGGCGCCGCCAAGGTGTTCACCAAGGACTACCGGCTCCTGGCCCGCCTGTACCCGCTCATCAACACCGACAAGCGGGTCGCCAAGTACCGAGACGGATTCGGGCTGTTCGGGTCCGTGTACACGACCCTGTTCAAGAAGTCCTCCGACGAGGAGAGGAAGGAACGGCTGGGCGAGCTGGGGCCGATGGTCCTGGAGATCATCAATGCCCACGTCCACTCCTTCTCCGTGGTCGCCTCCCAGGAGGAAGCCCTCGTCCTGGACGCCCAGGGCATCGCCATCCTCAAGGAGCTGCTGGCCCTCGTCCGCCCCAAGCCCGACAAGGACGACGGCGAGGACAAGACGCCGCCGTCCGCGGCGGAGATCCTGGACCGCATCAAGGCCGCCCTCGAAAAGGGCGTCGAACCGGGGTCCGCGAAGTACACCGCCCTCGCGGAGCGGATCAAGCTGCTGCGGGACCGGATCATCCAGAACGCCCAAGACGCCCTGGAGTTCCTGTCCGAAGCACTCCGGATCGCCCGCGCCATCGTGGACGCCGAGAAGCACCCCGACGAAGCCGTCGTCGTTCTGGACGACGACCACATAGGTGTCCTGTCGCGGATCATCCACGACCACGCACCGTCCGGCCTCACAGTCACGGAGAAGAACCTGGCCGAGGAGATCGACCAGGTAGTCACCCGCACCCTCGCCCGGTCATGGGACAACGCCGACGCTCGCAACCGAGGCGCCCGCCGCGCCACCGCCGCGGTCTTCCGGCGGTACACGTTGAAGCCGGTAGGGGAGCCGTATGACTCCACCGTCGCCTACATCGAAGCCCACTACCTCGTTGACTGACGGATGATCGGAGGTCCGGCAACCTGTGGCGGTTGCCGGGCCTCGTCGCGCTGATCGGGCCATGATCTCTCCCCTACGCTGCGGGTCGTCGGCCAGGGCCCGGCCCGGTAGAGGGACATCGCCGAGCAGTCGGGCCTGCCCAAGGGCACGGTCTCCAAGGTGGTTTCGCGGCTGGTTGACGCCGGGCTGCTCGCCCGCCTGGAACGACGGCACCGTGGCCGCCAAGTAGCGCCACAACGCCAAGGGCCCCGGTCGGATCACACCGGGAGGGGCCCTTTTCTGCGCCTGCTGCTGTTCCCAGCGCGTTCCCACACACCCTCTGGACTGGGACTGAGCTACCGTCAGTGGATGCGTGATCCGCTGGAATCGAACCGCTTCGGGTCAGTACGGCTCGCAGTCTTCGCCGCAGGTGACACACACGCCGGGCTTCATGATCCCGTCGTGACAGTCGTGCGGGAAGCGGCCCGGCCCGTCGTACTCGCGCATCATTTCGGCGTAACAGTTCCGGGAATGTTCGCACCGGGTGCAGCAGTCATGACTCGTGATGAACCGGTGCGCTTTCTTGCTGCACGCTCGGTGGCCGCACTGCCGGTACCCGCCGGACCCGCTGTTGTAGTGGGTGCCGAAGCTGCCTGGGTCGTCGCCAAACCTGCGGATGACATCCTCGTCTGCCTCGGCGGTGTCGCGCGGCCATGCGCTTACGACGAATTGGGCGAGGTTCGCAGCGCCCAGAGAGCCCAATCCCCATTTGCCACGCATGTGTTCCCCCCTCGTGGTCGGTTCTCCGGCGACAGTATCGGCTGCCGCGGCCAGACGTGCGGAAGGGCCCGCCGCAGCATCGGGGGGACGATGGGGGCGCGGCGGGCCCTTTCGGTTTCGAACGTACCTGCGGCACATACCACGGGCAACGGCTGGTTTCATGCCCTCACGGCTTACGCGGCGGGCCGAGCAGGACGACACCTTCGTCCGTGACGAACCCTGCGACGCGGGCCCGCACACCGCGGATCTCGCGTTCCTCCGGGGTGCCGTGTCGGCAGGGTCGGCGGCCTCGACGGCATCTATGTGCTTCTGAAACGAGGGCATCCACCGAAGCACGTGGGGCAGGTCATCCCACGGAATCCGCACGTCCGCCCCGAATCGGCCCCGCGGGTGGGACTTCTTGGTCGGAAACATGCCGCGCATGAGCATGACCACGTACGGGATGGCGAGCACGTCGAAGGCGTCTGTCACCTCCTGGGCGCTCGTCTTCCACTCTTCGGCACCGCTCTCGCGGAAGATGCCGAGATGCGCACGGCACAGGTACACGTGCGCGCCTCCGTTGAGCAGGCCGATAAGGCGCCGCTGTGCGTGGCGTTCGTCTTCGCTGAGTTTGGTTGGCATGAGGTCACCTTGTGTCGAGCGGCAGCGTAGGGGAGCTTTCAGGGCTTCGCGGCCGACGCGCTCACGTTGGCTGGCGCCGTCGCGGGCTTGCACTTACCGCATGGGTTCAGTTCTGCGCGCAGGGCCTCGTACAAGCTGATTTCGACCGGGCTCCCAGGCCTGCCGTTCGGGCTCCTCAGAGGGCAGCGCCGGTCCGTTCCTGTGTGGTAGACGGTTCCGCGTCCCCGTGGGCCACTGGGTGCGTACCACCACGCAGATACGACCACCTTCGTCTCCAACTGGTCGAGTTGCCGCTGCACCTGCTCCAGTTGCCGCTGCACCTGCTCCAGCTCAGTCAACAGTTCGCGTTGGCGCGCGCCGAGTCGTATGCGCGCTTCGTTCGGAGTCTCCATGTGACCCTCGGTTCTCTCGTGGTGAGCATTGGGCTCGGCGCCTGATCGGCGTACCGTCAGCCTCGGCGCACTACGACCTGAAGGTACACAGGGTGGGGCGTTGTGTGCCGGTGTGAGCGTACGGGCGCGCCCCCGGCGCAGTGTTGCTGCCTGGGGCGTGAACGGCCCTGTAGGGCTCGCAGGTTGGCCTACGCGCGGCCGGTGAGCCGGTCGTACATGGTGCGGTCCTCGGTGAAGACGCGGCACCGGTCGGCGTAGCCCATCGCGTCGAGCTCGGCGGCCGTGCCCGGCATGGCGAGGGTGTCGGCCGGCGGGCGGCTCATCGCTTCCATCATCTCGGCATGCCGGCGCACGGTCGGCGACACGTAGCCGGCCTGCTCGACGTGGCGGCGGCGCGGCGCCGGGTCGCCCGTGCTCTCGGTGATGTGCTCGCGGCCGGTCATGCGGCGCCCTTCACGGCGCGGTCGATGAACCGGCGCACCTGCTCGCGGTTGCGGTGGGCGTGCTCCCGAAGCGGCGCGTTGACGAGCGCGGGCTGCCCCGGCGGCATCTGCACGTCGGCGGCGACCTCGTCGAGCAGCGTCGCCAGCACGGCCCGGTGCCGATGGCGGCCAGCGTCCGGCCGGTCTCCAACGACACGGCGGCGACGCCCTGCTGCGGCTCGACGGTCGGTGCGGTACGGGACGCGGGCGCGTGCTCCCAATCCCCGCCGGTCGGCGAGGCAACGTGCCGCATGATCGCGGGCGCCTCGACCTGGCGGAGCAACGCGGCGGCCTCGCGCATCGCGTCGTCGTGCGCGGCCACGGCGGCGACCAGTTCGGCGACGGCGGTACGGGCGGCGTCGTACGCGGCGGCCACCTTGGCGGGGTCGGCCTGCTCGACCAGCGTCACGGCCTGGGCGATGACGCGGGCCCGCTCGGTCTCGGCGGCGTCGGCGGCGGCGCGCTCGGCCTTCCGGCGGGCAGCCTCCGCTCGCAGCTTGGCGAACCGGCCCAGCTCGCGCTGTTCGGCAAGCTGCTGCGGTGTCACCTTGCTGTCGCCGTCGCGTACGCGTTCCTCTAGCGCGGCGAGCAGGTTGTCGGCCTCGCGGGCTTCGGCCTCGGCTTGGGTGACCTCAGGCGGGGCGTCAGTGTTGGGGACGGTGGTCATGCTGCGGTGGCTCCCGTTTCGTGGTGGGTTCATCGGCGGACCGTTGTCGGTACGGCCTGCCTTTCTCGGCCTGGAGCCTGGTCAAGCTGGCCGACTTCCTGGTCGCCGAGGGGGTGGTCGACGACATCAGCCACGAGGGCCTGCGAATCCTGCTCCGCGAGGAAGGCGTCACCTTTCAACGCGTGAAGACCTGGAAAACCTCCAACGACCCCGACTACGCGGCGAAGAAGGCCCGAGTCGAGCGCCTCTACGCCATCGCCGATGGCGAGGTCATACCCGAGGACGGCGAGCCCGACGTCATCTTCTGCATGGACGAGTTCGGGCCGCTCAACCTCCAACCGCACCCCGGACGCCAGTGGGCCGAACGCAGTGGCAAGAGCAAGGACCCCAACCGGGAACCCCGCCCCCGGCGGCGGGCCACCTACACCCGTCCGCACGGCGTCCGCCACCTGTTCGCCGCCTACGACCTGGGCAAGGACCAGCTCTACGGCCACATCAAGAAGACCAAGAACCGCTCGAAGTTCCTGGAGTTCTGCCGCTACCTGCGGAGCCTCCACCCAGCAGCGGTGCGGATCGCCATCGTCTGCGACAACTACTCCCCGCACCTCACCACGAAACGCTGCCAGCGGGTCGCGGCCTGGGCTGAGGCGAACAACGTCGAGATCGCCTACACCCCGACGAACTCCTCATGGCTCAACCGGATCGAGGCCCAGTTCACCGCCCTGCGCTACTTCACCCTGGACGGCACCGACCACGCCAGCCACAAAGAGCAGGGCAGCATGATCCGCCGCTACATCATCTGGCGGAACAACCACGCCCAGGACAAGCGCCTACGCGACATCGTCGCCCGGGCCAACGTCGCCTGACGCAGCCGCACCCCGCCGGAACAACCCAGTCCACAGGAACGTCACGCCGAACAGCGCTGACTCGGGGGGCTCCTCACGCATGCGACGTAGTTCGACCTCTACCAGATTGGAGAAGATCCAGCGCAGCGATTCGGGTGTGTAGGCGAGGCCGCCCTGCAGTTCGCGTTCACGGTAGAGGTCCGAGTCGGCGAGTTCCGACCCCATGCCCCCGTCGCCGGCGGCGAAGCTGGTGAGTGCGAGGTGTCCGCCAGGGGCGAGGACGCGGCCAAGGAGAGCCAGGTAACTGACGCGGCGGTGCGGCGGCAGGTGATGGAAACACCCTGAGTCGACGACCAGGTCGTACGGGCCGCTCAACTCGGCGGCAGGGAGCGCGAAAGCGTCACCGCACAGGAAACGGACGTCGACTCCAGCCTCATGAGCCCGCTCCTTTCCCCAGGCGACGGCAGAGGGAGAGAGGTCAACGGCGTCCACCTCGAAGCCGTGTGATGCGAGATACAGGGCGTTGCGGCCCGGTCCGCACCCCAGATCCAGGGCTCGTCCGGGAGCGATCAGGCCCTGGTCGAGGTAGGCGGCCAGGTTCTCGTCCGGCTTCGCCACGAAGAACGGGACGGGTCTTGACCGGTCGGCATAGAAGCGGTCCCAGAAGTCCTTGCCGTCGCCGGTCGCCAAGCGGCCGGCCTCGGATTCAGATGTGAAGAGCCCGTCCAGGAGCGCGAGAACGTCCTCAACGGTGCGTACGGTCCGATCCATCGGCCCCCCTTTCAACCGAGACCGATGATAGGAACAACGGGTATGAAAGACCAGGTCAGGCGGCATATCGCGACGGCTGGAGTGGGCTGCTGACGCACGGAGCTGGCGGAGAAGTAACCCAACTCCAGACCCCGGCCCCGCGTCCGCCCGAGCACCCCTCGGGGGCCAGGAAGGGGCCATTCCCGGCCGCGCCGGGGAGGCAATTTTGACGAGTTTTCCAGCGGTGCTACAGGGCGAACCTTGCCTGATGCGGCACTAGTTGTCGGTCCTTGCTGCCATGCTGTGCCGATGCATATCGGATCATGGGACATAGGTTCGGCGAGTGGCTACCTCCTTGCCCTTGTCCCCGTGGGTGTCGGCTGGGGCCTCGCCACCTGGTCAACGGCGCAGAGTCAGCGGCGCTCGGACCGCGAGGCACTCCAGAAAGAAATCGACGCCTTCGTCCAGGCCGTGCTGGACCTCCGAATAGCCGGGAGAACCCACGACTTCCTCTGGGCGGGCAAGGCCGAGCGGTTCCGCAGCTTCATCCTCGTCGGGGTCGCGGCGATCGCGGGCGCAGCCCAAGCCTCGGGCAGTGAGGGACGCCGAATGGGAGCGGGTTTCACCGAGGCTGTCCGCGTGCTCGCAGCGGAGCGCCTGAGCGTGAATCAGTCCGCCGCCATGCTCCAGGCGCCCCTGTCGCGTCTGACTGCGGCGGCGTCACCGCTCATGCGGAGCGAGCACCGGACGCTGGCCGCTGCCACGGAGCAGCTGCTCCTGGCAGTGGAGAACATCCAGGATGAGGCTGCACTGGAGGAGGCATCGCGTGCCTTCGGCGATGCGTCGCAGGAGGCACTCAACTCGACCTGGTGGAAGCGGCTTCGCCGACGCCGCGCTGCACGTGCCTAGGTACGGGCGGCAGGAAGGTCGGAGCTTCGTGGTGGAGGCCGCCTGGGCGCCTCGTGTCCTCCCCGCGTAGGCGGGGCCGAGCCGGACGACGAGTACCAGGGCATCAAGTCCACCGTGTCCTCCGGGTGAGCCGTGCTCGCCAGCCACCTCGGTATCCCCCGAATCTAATCGGCCGCCTGACCCTCAGCCTGGCGCAACCACCTCTAGGCGCGGCGCGAATGCGCGCGTGCACCGCGGGTGGGAGATGGGCCACGCGGCAGCGTCCTCCACGGTACGCAGCGTGCCCGTGGCCTTGTCGGGGGTCCTTGTGGCTGATCCAGCCGCACCCGGCGCCGTCGAAGACCTGCATGAACTTCACGCCGGCCTCCCGTGCCCGGTTCAGGGTGCCCGCGTTGTAGGCCCACCGCCGACTTGGCGAGCGTCGCCGACTCCGCCCACGCCTGCACCGGGTACCGGGCGCCGTTGTCCTTCCGGGTAGCGGCAGGCCCGGCACCCGCGGTGGGGTGCCGGGCCGGGCCTGGCTGCGTTACTGCTCGTCGGTCGCCTTACGGGGCCGGGACCGGGCAGGCTTCACCAGCTCCGCCTCGGGCTCCGGCTCCGGGTCCGGGTCCGGCCACGTTGGGTCGCGGCTCTCGTCGCCCCCTGACGACTCGCCCTCTGCTGACGCCAGCGGCAGCAGCGCCTCGTAGACCGCTGCAGCTGACGGCCGCGCCTGCGGGGCCTTGGCCAGCATCGACGACACCAGCGCGTCGACTGCCGCTGGAACGTTGGTGCGCCGGGCCCGTACCGACGGCGCTATCGACTGCAGGTGGCGGCACGGACTACAGGGTCAATCTTGGCAAGGGCTAGAACCAATCACGCTCCACGCCGCTTCGTCTTCGCGGCATCTCGATATCGTGATCGCCGTGACAACGACGCACTTGTTGATCCTCAGCGACCGCGCGGCACTGAGCTGGGTCCTTACCGAGCAGCGCATGGCCTTCCCCGCACGCCGCTCCCGGCAGTCCCGCGCCCTGACCGAGGGCGACGAAATTATGCTGTACACGACGCGCGGCTGCTTCCGGAACCCGACCCGCGACCTGGGCCGCGTCATTGCCCTCGCTGAAGTGTCCGGTCCGGTGCGGGTCCTCGACGAGGAGGTGCGGCTCGGCGGACGGCGGTTCCCCGAAGGGTGCCCGCTGCAGATCCGCGGTCTCGCGCCTTTCCGGGAGGGCCTGGTGCTCCGCGACCTCGTGCCGTCGCTGACCGTCTTCCCGGACCCGGCGACCTGGAGTATCTGGCTTCGCCGCTCGTCCCTGCCCCTGCCCGCTGGCGATGCGGAATTGCTTCGGAACGCACTACGGCCTCTGCTCCGGCCGTACGCGGAGACCGTGGACCAGTACCGCTGGGGGTCGGCTGGCCGGTAAGTTGTTCGATGGGATCGTGAGTTGTCCTCCGCAGCAGCAACGTCGTCCTCCGGGCGGTCGCTCTCCCAAACAGCAAGGTCCATGAGCGCAGGCCGGCACACGACGCTGACAATCACCGCCCAGCTTGTTCATCGCCTTAACCGCAGCGTGACAGCGGGCCTCGCCGCCATAAGAAGCTTCCTGTTATCGCAGTCCGGGACCTGTCGGTCCCTCACCGCCGGTCTGCGCGTCGATGCCGCCAGAAGCCTCGGCAACGTGACCCTCGACCGGGCCAGCTCGGTAAAGGGCAAGCTCTCCAGCGGGATCACCGAGCGAGCGCGCCGTCGGCGCGGGGACGAGGAGGAACGCGACGAGGAAGGCTGAGTGAGCGCCGACCGTCAGCCACGTGCGCAGCCCGACTACACCCTCAACTGCGAAGAGCCCCCTAACCCCGACCACTGACAACGGCCCCGGCCGCAAGGCCTGCCCATTGCGGTGCTCACCCAGCGGTAGTGACGTCGGGGCGCGGCCCGAAGGCTCGCCTGCAGCGGGGGTGGGAGATCGGCCACGTGGCAGCGTCCTCGACGGTGCGCAGGCTCCCTGTGGCCTTGTCGGGGTCCTTGTGGCTGGTCCAGCCGCATCCGGCGCCGTCGAAGACCTGCATGTACATCACGCCGGCTTCCCGGGCCCGGTTCAAGGTGCCTGCGTTGTAGGCCACGGCCGACTTGGCGAGCGTCGCCGACTCCGCCCACGCCTGCACCGGGTACCGGGCGCCGTTGCGGTAGATGACGTAGGCCATCTGGTGTTCGGTGGCGAGCCTGTCAGCGAGCGCCTTCGCGGCCTGCAGGGCGGTGGTGTTGCCTGCGGCCAGCAGCGGCACCTCGCGGCGTGCGGCGTCCCGTACGGCCCGGTAGAACGCGCCAGCGATGCGCTGCTCTTCCTGGGAGCGGCGTAGGAAGTCGGCGTAGGAGTCGGCCGCGAGCGACTGCAGGGCCTCGGTGTGGATGAGGGTCCACGTGAACCGGCCGCCCACGGCTTCCGTGGCGCGCTGGGCGCCCTGCTCGTACAGGTGCGGCAGCTGGCGGCCGACGAACGCGCGGGCTTCGGCGTCGACGCGCTGCTGGAAGTCGGCGATGGCGGCCTGGAACTCCGCCAGGCGCGCGGTGACGTGCGGGGGCCGGCCCGACTCGGTGAGCGCGGCCAGCACGGCGGCCTGCTGGTCCGCGAGGCGCTGCCAGGCGTCCTGCAGCACCGCCGCGACACGGGCCGCGACCTGCTTCGCGTCCCCTGGCACCAGCGGCGGGAACTCGTAGGCCACGACTACAGCCGTTCCCAGCGGTAGGCGCGGGACCGGTCCTTGGGGCGCAGGGAGGCGATGACCACCTCGACGTCGTCTCGGGCGTCGTCGGGCGCGGTGCCCTGCTGCACGGATGCGATCTGCCGTTCCAGGCCGGTGAGGTTGTTGCTGTTGTCGAGGGTCACGACACCGCTGACGGTCATCTGCAGCGGGTCGTGGAGCAGCTTGGCGCGCCGCTCGGACAGCACCTCCAAGGCGACGGCCTTCGCCGAGCCGAGGCGGGTGTAGCGGGCTTGGAGGTCTGCGGGGTCGGTGCTGGTGCCGAGCTGCGCCAGGAGCCAGGCCAGGACTGCGGGATCCATCGGGGCGTGTCCTTCCGGGAAGGGGTAGGCCCGGCACCCCCCACGGGTGCCGGGCCTGGCCTGGGTTACTGCTCGTCGGCTGCCTTGCGGGACCGGGACCGGGCCGGCTTCACCGGCTCCGCCTCCGGCTGCGGCTCGGGCTCAGCCTGCGGCGCGGGCTCCGGGTCCGGTACCGGGTCCGGGCCAGCGCCGCCGGCGTCCGGGTCCTGGTCGACGTCGCCGCCGTCCTCCTCCGCGTCGTCTTCCCACGCTTCGGGGTTGGTGATGGCCTCGGCCAGCTCCTCGTCCGGCTCGTCACCGGGCTGCAGGATCAGCCAGTCGTTGGTCTTCGGGTGCCGCACGTGCACCGCTGCTGCCAGTCTGCGTCCCATGTCACAGCACCTTCGCGGTGATGTGGCAGTCCGGGGCGAACAGCACCGGCATGGCGACGGCCGCGCCCTTGGTCCAGATCTGCACCGGGTCGTCCTTCGCACCGCGGGTGATGATCAGGCCGGGGGCGTCCTCGCGGGTGATCGACGGGTTGGCGCCCCGCGACAGCGCCAGCGACTCGGCGGTGGTGCCGTACATGGTCTGGCCCCACTTCGACCGGTCCGGCGGCAGCATGATCCACCGGTCGTCCGGCAGGCACTTCGTGGCGACACCGTCCACGCGGACCTGCGCCCGGTACAGGGTGATCGGCGGCAGGCCGTAGTTGTCGCGGACCACGTTGATCTGCTGCGGCGTGAGGCTCGCGGTGGGCGTCGTCGCCGGGTTCACCGACCCGTAGTAGGCGGCCCGGTAGGCGTTGTTGCCCGCCAGGTAGGAGAACACGCGCCGCGAGGTGATGACCATCTCCGGCATGGGCGCGCTGATGGAGTCCAGGTAGGCGAGCCAGCCCAGCTCGTCCGCGATGGGGTCCGACGTCGGGTCGGACCACAGCTTCGGCGCAGTGGGCATGTTCGCGGCCGGGACACCGAAGTCGACGTCCAGGGTCAGGCCGTTCTCGCCGACCAGGGAGAACTTCCCGTCGGTGAGGACGTCGCCGGCGGCCAGCTCCAGGCGGGAGTTGACGGCCTCGACGTGCCGCTCCACGTCGTCGTACAGCAGCTGCAGCAGCCGGTCCGCGTCGGCGCCGCGGGAGGTCTCCTGCAGGATCAGCTCCATCTCGCCGACCAGCAGCTTCTGGCCGAGCGCGGGCAGCATGCCCTGTGTGGAGGTCTGCCACGCCTGCCGGTCGGAGAACGGCACGGAGGCGTCGAACGACCGGTACTTGGCGGCGTTGACGTACCGGCCGGTGTTCTTGATCCGCCACATGACGTCGTTCACCGACACCTTGGCGAACACCGTCTGCGTGAGGAGGAAGTCGGCAGGGGACGGGATGTAGCGGGCGAACGTCGTCAGGTCCGCGACCGACACGTCCTTGATGAGGTCTTGCACAGTCATCGCCGGGGCTCCTTACACGAACCGGATCTGGCAGACGGCGGACGGGGCGACCGCGGCCACGGCGACGGGCAGCTTCGCGGTCTTCACCGAGCCGTGCCACAGCAGCGCCGCAGGCACCTTCGTCTGCGCCGGTGCGAACAGCACCTCGGCGAACACGAACCCGGCCAGGTTCTGCCGGCCATCGGCGGCGCCGGTGGAGTACAGGCCGTACAGCCCGGAGGCGGTGATCTTGCCGACCGGGAGGCCGGACAGGAGCCGCGAGTAGGGGATGGTGGTGTCGGTGCTGGCGAAGTAGTGCGTGCCAGCAGCGAACGTGGACATGTCGAGGGTGATGGTGTCGACGTTGTCGGTGCCGTGCAGGCTCGCGAGCCAGGCACGGTCGGCCGTCAGGTTCTGGGTGAAGGTGACCGGCTGGACGGTCATGTGTCCTCCCGTGGACGCGATCAAATGGGGTGATCGTCCGCTCACCAGCCGGTGGCGTCGTCCACGGGTAGGGGCGTGGTCCCCGTCAGGTCCGGCCTTGTCCCGCCGGTGGGAAGTCAGGTGCTGCGATGGAACGTCAGGTGGCCGTGTAGCCCCGCTTGCGGGCCATCTCCGCCCCGGCTGCGCCCCGCTTGGGCACGTTGCCGCCACGCGGCGGGGGACCGCCCGCAGGAGAGCCACCAGGCGCGGCCGGCGGCACAGCTGCGGTACCGAACAGCTCGGGGCGGCGTGTCTTGAGGGCGGCAGCAGCATCGGCGACGGCCTGCTCGTCGGCGTCGTCGTCGACGGCCAGCAGCCGCTCCGCGTCCCTCAGGTCATCGCCGGACGCGCCGAGCCCGACGAGGGCAGCACGGCGTACCGCAGCCCGCTCCCGGGCCGCGGCCAGCGCCTCACGCTGCTCCGCTGCGGTCTGCGCCTCGGCGGCGGCCTGCTCGCGCCGCTCGACCTCCGACATCTGCGCGGCCTTCGCGTCCTGCTGCGCCTTCACGAACGCGGCCAGATCGTCGGTCTTGGCGAACCCCAGCTGCTCCACGAGCTTGCGCACCGCGGCACGCTCGCCCTGCTGCTTCTCGCGGGCCAGCAGCCGCGTCAGCGTCTCCTGGTCCATCGGCTGCCCGGCCGGGGCAGCAGGCAGGGCGGGCTGGGCGAGGTCGGGAAGCTGGTCGTTGGACGGGTCGGTGGGATCCGCGCCCAAGATCGGGTAGATCGGGCGGCCGTCGCGTCGGTGACCGACGACCGTACGCGGGTGGGGCAGGGGCCTGACCATGCGGATCTCGTCCTCCAGCAGCAGCGCCCCCGCGCCGACCAACACTGTAGCGCCCATAACGATTCGAGCAGGTGTCCCACCGACCCGGGGACACCTGCCAGGATCCGGACATGTCTGATGCCCCGTCCGAGAACACGCCCCAGACACCCGCAGCGTAGCCAGGCCCTAGTCACCTGCTGGGGTCCGGACAAAGCCTTCGACCCAGGTGTCTTCGTCGAGTTCGTAGCCGTCGAGGAGGAAGCACTCCGGCTCGTCCCGGAAACCTGGCAGCAGCCGGGCTCGCTTCATGCGCTCCTCGGCCCGCTCCCGGGTCGAGTAGATGCCGAGCAGTTTCACGTCGTCGCCGTCCTGCTCGTCGATGAAGACGCCGTCCTGGTCGACGTGGACGGTCGAGTCGTTGTCGCCGGCTTCGTTCTGGTGGCCAACATGCCAGAGCGGATACACGATCACGGTCCCGAAGCTATCAAGAGGTCGCCGCTGTTCTGAGCTGCTGCCCGCCCGAACCCCCAACCTGCGGTGCCCGACAGGGCCAGTACGACAGGACCAAGCGCGAGGCCAAGCGCGCTGCGGACGAGGCAGAGATCAACTGTCGGCGCGGCGACTTCGAGGAGAAGGCCGCCGGCATCCTCCGCGGCGACATCGCGACCCTGCCTTCTGGCGTCCGTGCTCGTGCCTCAGAGTGCGCGACGGGCAAAGCAGCAACGCCGGGCGACTCCCCCATGGGGCGCCCCGGAGCGGTTTTCGGCCAAATCCTTCATGGATGTAAGTGATTTGCTCACTTTGTCGCGCTTGTGGTCTGGCGTTTCATGCTGTTTGCCATGAGGATGCCCGCGCTTATCGGTGAGTGGGGGGAGCTGTATGGGGATCGCTTGGGGGGTACGTGTTCGCGACAGAGCACGGCCGGAGGCGTCCGGATGGCCGGCTGTCCCGGTTTGGGCGGGGGCATCGGTCGCTGATGCCGGTCGCTCGGCGGACGTGGATCCCACAACGTCAGAGGTGACGCGGTTCCTCTGCCAGGCCGTCTATGTCCGTCCTGACCGGACGAAGCCGGTGAAAGCTTGGTGGCGCAAGGTTCGGGGCAAGGAGGGGAAATCGAAGAAACCACGCCGCAGTACCAGGCGTCCGATCTACCTGGAAGGCAGCGACGACTGCCCTCCGCTGGGCGAGCCGATGGCGCAGTGGGTTGTCGACCACGTGCTGCATGGGCCGCCGTTGCCTGTTCCGTCATACGGGTTCGACCTTGTCTCGGTGCTGGCGCACAGTCTTCGTGCGCGACGGCGTCGGTGGGGGCGGCGTGTGTGCGTCCTTCTCCTGATCGTGCTGGCCGCCTATGTGGTGCCGCCTGTCGCGACGATCTGGGGCGTTGCTGCCTTTGTCGCCCTGATCATGCGGTGGGCTGCGTTTCGCGCGGCCCGAAAGGGTCGGAAGTCACGGCTGGCGAGTTCACCCCGCGTGGCGTACGCCGTGCTGTTCGTACCGTGGCTGCTCGCGCTCTTGCCGTACGAGCGTGAGTTGCGCCTCGGGCTGGTCCTGCTGCCCTTCGCGCTGCTGATCGCGGCCGCGGTGGTGTGTGCTGGTGATCGGCTCGCGGCGCGGGCGGGGTTAGCCGCACTCGTCCGAGAAGGCGTGTCGCCCGATCGTTTGCCCTGGGTCGCTCGGAAGGCTGGGCGCAGGACGTCCGAGATCGGGGAGGACCAGTCGCGGCCGGAACTGCCGTACGACTCGTTGGAATGCTTCGTCGGTGCAGGACGCGATGTCTGGGGGCCCGCCCGCATCAACATTCCCCTGAAGCCCAAGGATTCCGAGGAGTCGGTGAGGGAGTTCGGAGAAGCTGATCTGCTACGTCGGGTGGGCAGAGCCCTGAATGAACTGGGCCGCGGTGCCCGGGAGATAACCGATCCGTTGCCCGGCTTCTCCATGACAGAGGTGGCTGGTCTGCCGTCAGCGTTGTGGCTGGGTCGCACCCGAGAGGCGAAGGTTGAGCTTCCTGAACTGCGCGGGCGGGGCCGCAGATCACCGTCGAGCAGGCCGGACCGGCGGTACCTGCGGGCGCAGTGCATCAGCTGGAGCGGCCAGGTCGTGGTCAGCGTGTTCGTCCACGCCGCGCTAGAGGCAGGTGAACTGCGACTGACCGTGCGGCCACACGTCATGACGCCGCTTTACAACGAGTTGCGGGTAGCTGCGGCACCTGCGAACAAGCGCGGATTGGGTCTCTTTTGTTGGCTGACGGTTCAGTCGCTTCTGGACGCTGCCACGGGCCCTGTCGTGCTGTGGAGACTGGCCGCCCGACTCGGGGAGAAGACTGAGGGCCGTGCCGAGGAAGTGGATCCGGTGAGCCTGCGCGACCGGTACTCCACCGAGGAAGTCACTGACATGCACCAGAGCGACGACGCCAGACGGCACGTCGTGCTGATGCAGTCCTGCGTCTTCCGCACCGTCGACACGTATCTCGACGAACTGGGGGTCGACACAGCCGCGTACGAGCGGCAGGTGACCGCGGTCATGACCAACATTCAGGTCTTCGGCGACAACAACGCCCCCATCCAGAACATTGCCGGCAGCAACATCAGCAACGTAGGCCAGGACAGCAAGGCCCAAGGAGGTAAGTGATGATCGCGGGAAGGCGCCGCCCTGAACAAGAGCCGGGGCACGGCTCGGGCATCAGCATCGGCGGTAACAACATTGCCCCTCTTCAGAACGTCGTGGGGCAGAACATCTCCAACGTGCACCAGTCCGCTTTGGTTCAAGGCGCCATCGACATCGAGTCGGTACGGGAACTTCTCACCTCGTTCCGATCAGACGTGGAACGACATGAAGCGGCACTGCAGAACGTCATGGTGCTGCGAGCCATGGCGGACAACGTCGATACCGCGCTGGGGGCGCCCGATACGCAGGGCAGTGCGCTGGGCAGGATCGCACAGGTTCTGCCTGCGCTGGTGGCCGGAACCGTGGTCCAGCAGGGGGGAGAGGCGCTGGCCCACGCCATCGGTGCCTTATTGAGTTGAGCCCACCCGCTGTCCCTGCCCAGGGCACAGGACGGGACGGCCCCTTCCTCGCGGGAGCCATCTGGGAGCCGGATTTCGAGATCGGCTCCCAGATGGCTCCCAAAGGCCCCAGAAAACCCGGGAACGGGACTCTGACCAGCACCGCGGCCGGCCTGAGGGTCCCCTCGGGAGCGGGCATCCCCAGAGCCGCCATCCGGGCCGGGACGCTCTGCAGCCGCCAAGCCTGCACCGGCGTCGGCGGCCGGGGGACCCGGGCTTGACCGCTGCTGTGGCCGTCGTTCCCCGTGAGTCCCCGTTGCTTCCCGCCGGACCGGGCACGCAGCGGGCACGAGGGCAGCTCGTGGCGGCCTCGGCTTCGTTGGCCCCTGCTGATCGGCTCCGGGACCCCCCGGGTCTGCCCTCGGCTTCGGTCAGGCTGTGCGCCTCCAGATCTCCTTCCAGCGCATGGACCTGGCGATAAGGATGCTCCGGTCGACGTCCGTCCGCTGCGAGCCGAGACTCACCCCGCATCGTGCGCACAACCGGTACAAGTGATGACCGCTTTTCCAGGAGGACGTTCCCTCGTCGCTGCCGCATGTTCGGCATGGCGAGAAATCTGCTGCAACCGGGACTGTCGAACGAAGAACGCGTTCCACGATGGTCGGAAGCGGTTCGGTGGGGTGGAACTCGGGGTTGGGGCAGTAGGCAAGGATTCCTTCCGCACCGTGTCGTTGATCTCGCCAGCTGCTGTCTGCCTGGGGAGGGCGGCGGCCGAGAACCTTCTCTCGTCGGCGGCGTGCCACGAAGGCGGCCTCGTCCGCCAGCCAGAGCTGGCGGGCCGCGTGGAGCTCCTCCACTGCACGAACCAACGACGCCGGATCCTCCTCCAGGACAACGGGGATACGGGCGCTGCGGCAGAGGTGGTGGTAGGTCGCGCGAAAGCCATACGGAGCAAAGCACACCAGACACGTGCGCAAGGCGTTGTGGCGAGCGCGAACCGCAAGGCTCGTGTCATGGACGCGGCGACGATGCGTCTCAAAGCTGGCCATCATGTGAGGCTAAACCGCGGGTCTACCCGCGCGCATCCGACTATCGCCAACGAAGGCAGACCGCCCCAGCACACCACGGCGGTCCCCGAGCTTGCATCCCATCTGCCTTCGACCCATGCCAGACCGCGTGCGGTCCAGTCGGCCCAGACTGACGGAGGTGTGGATGTGGCGCGTGACGGCGAGGTTTCCGCTGTCACGCGCCACAGGTCTGCCCGGCTCGGCTCGCCCGGATCCGGGCGAGGGTGTCAGTTAGTGTCGGTGGCCGCCGCCCCAGCGTCCCCAGGAGGTGACATCGATGGTGTGTCCGCGGTCGTCGCGCAGGGTCGCGGTGTCGCTGTCGTTGTTCCAGACGTAGGCGCGGCGGTCCTGGTAGAGGTCGTGGTCGGTGTCGCGGCCAGTGCCGGTGTGGACGCGTACCGACTGCCTGCCGACCAGGCGCAGGTGGTCGAAGCGGTAGCTGTGGTGGTCGGCGTCGGTCAGGGTCCAGCCGCCCAGGTTGACCGCGTACCGGCCGGTGTTGGTCACGGTGACCCACTCGGCGTTCAGGCTGCGGTTGGAGCGGTTGTCCCAGCCGGGGCTGTCGTACTGGATGGAGCCGAGCACGACAGACGAACGCTGCTCGTAGCGGGGGTGATCGTCGTGGCCGGCGGCGGTGGCCGGCAGGGTGGCAGCCGCGACGAGCGCGCTGGAGGCCAGGGCGGTGGCGGCCAGATAAGTGATGAGATGGGACATGCGGATCCCCCTTCGTGCGGGCACGGAAGCGGCCGTGCCGGTGGTGCGTAAGTCCCGGCGTTGTGCCGAGGAACATCACTTTCATGGCCGCACGCCATCACATCCCGAAAGACACAGTTTGCGTTACCAAAGCAGGACATGACGGAAACAGTCTCTTGCAGGACCCACGCATCCCGCCACACCCGACGGGTCATCACGTGGCCTCTGCTCCCACCCCGGCGGCGCCCACGCTTCCTCGTCCCCGCCACCCTCACCCACCCCACACGCCACCCCGCGCCACCACCCGAACGGCGCCGCTCGCGTGTAACAACGCGTCAGCCCCTCGACTGCGTCCCCGCCCAGCGCCGGGCCGCCGCGCCGTGCCGTCAGCGGCGGGGATGCCGTTGAGCAGCTTGTGACGACGACCCGGTATGCCAACGCCCTGGAATGTGCCGCCCTGTCATTGATGGAGGAGTACCAGGCTGGGACGTGGGCGCCGATGCCAGAAGAGCGGAAACTCGCCGACGGCCTGGCCCGCGTGCAGTGGAGCCCGCATTCGTTCCGCGCAGGCCTGCGTGAGCTCCCGCCAGCCGTTCACGAGGGCCGACTTGTCGGTGTCCTCGACCTGGCGGTCCCGGCCCTCGAAGACAACGGCGCCGACGGCGCGCTGCTGAGCTTGCACGTCCTCATCGACGCTCTTGCTGCCGAGATCTGAGCTCGGATCGACTCCGTGATGTACCTGCGCTGGGGGACTCAACTCTGTGCGCGTGCGTCCGACGCCGTTGTAGCGCAGTTAGACACTCAGCGGAGTGTGGACTCAGAGCGGGGAGAACCGACGAAATGCAGCGCGTAGCCAAGGGGGTTCGGTTCAGCTGCCGCGTCATCCGTCCGGCGGACCGGAGCGAACGCCTGAACCCCGCTGGCCACGAAGGGACTTACGGACCCGCCACCACCCGCGGCCGACTGACACCACGGTGCCGCCAACGAAAAAGGCGAGTGTGTTCTCCAGCACCTGCGACCAGGGCAAGTCGGGGAGGAACAGCCTCGAAAAGACCAGAGATCCGACCGTGGCCACGAACACCACCGCCGTTCTGCGGAGCGACATCCACCCCAGCCCGTCACGTTCCGCCACGTCCGCCACCCCGTTTTTTACCTCAGCCGCGGCCCACGCGCGGAGTTCTCGCCAAGTGCCCCGACATCGCCCAGGGGTCCGAACAGAGCTTCCGCGCAGCCTACTCCCGGCGCGCACGCGCACTCGGAAGCAGACGGCTCCGGAGGCCCTTGGCTCATCAGCCGTTCGCCCTGGGCAGCGGCCTGATCCTTCGAGTCATTCTTCTCCTTGGCCGCGAATAGGCCGGACGCGGCGGCGGCCTGCTGTCGTGCCAGCGACGTTGATGTCAGGCGTTGATGTCAAGCGCCTCGGAGGACCGCTTCCGTCGGCGCTTGATTAGGTCACTAATCAGTAGTCCGGTCCAAAAGACTGCGAACACTCCAGCTGGCACCCGAACGTAGAGCGAGCTTCCGGTGCTTGCGGCTGTCCAGATCCATCCCACGGTCACCAGCAACGTGTAGGCCGGGCTTTGGAGGCTTGTCCGCTTGTCGGCCACCGCTCTCCCCCATCACTCGCCGGTGCTATCCCATGGAGATCCAGCCATGGGCCCCAGTTTGGAAGATCCCGTATGCGGCCGGCGGGTGACTTTGCAAGATGATGACATGCGTGATCGCGTGCGGCTCCCCGTGATCCCCGCAACGTCCCGCCGGATCGGGCACGTTCAGGTCACGGCCCGTTGCTCCGCTTCGACGACCTCCGTCCCAGAGCGAAGGCCTGTCCGACCGCCGTCACGGTCATCAAGATCCGGATGACCTTGTCTCCATCGGTGATCGCGAAGAGCGTGAGAATTGCGACGTATGCCACTTCCCACCGTGGGCTGTTGTACCAGCGTGTGCCCTTGTTAGTCACTGCGCCCCTCGCTCGCCTTTCTGCGGCGGCGAACCACATCGTGGCAGATGTCGTACAGAACCAGAAGCACCACAATCGATCCGGTGATGGGCAACCACACGGACTCACCGTCCCTGTACATCTTGATGCTGATCCACAGGAGGAGAGAGGAGCCTGCCAGGCCCGCCATGGGCCGCACGACCGCGCCAGCAGTCTCCAGGGGGCTGTTCACGGGCATGATCTTGGCAGGTACCCGGACGGGCCGCTAGAGGTGATCGCGGGCGGTGTGGAGAGAGTTTGAGGTCTGGCCCTTGGGGTGAGAGATCGGGGTCCGTACGCTGGTTGCGGATCGGGCTGGCTCCTCGCCTGCCCGCAATAGTCCGATGAGGGCCCCGGTCTTAGAGGCTCGCCCCAAGGGCCAGACCTTAAAGTCTCGGAGCGCCGCCGGACCCAGCCCCGGCGGGTCTCGTCTCATGCCCTCGGGGCCTATCCAACGTGGGCGCGCGTCGGCGGCGACAGCGTCGAGCGGGTGTCGGCAACGGGTGAAACGAGGGCCACGTACGGCGGCGGCCCGTAGGCAGGAGCGCGGGCGCAGCCGGCGCGAAGGAGCGCGCCCGGCGGGAGCGTGAGCGACCGCCGGGTGACTTGATGAAGTAGGGAAACTCTGACCGCAGGGTGTAATTGTGCTCGCCGCTTCGCTAGCTCGTCTGCCTGTGCGCCTTGGCCGTGCTGGTCACTGTTGCGTCTCGGCATGATCCAGGGCATTGCGCGAGGGTCGTCCGAACTGTGACGATGACCTCCGTTTGGGAGGGTGAACCGCCGGATGCCGCTGCTGTTCTGGTTGTGGATGCCGCTGCTGGTGATGTTGTGGTCACCTGTGGTGTGGGGGATCTTGTGGCTGGGCACGGGGCGCG
>NZ_RJVR01000124.1 GCF_003999195.1 Streptomyces soli | reverse complement strand
CGCCCCACCGCGACATCGGCGGGTCGAAGCCGCGCTCCACGACGGGGCGCCCCCGCAGCCCCGGCCCGGCGACCGGCCAGGCGCGGTCGCGGTCGTCGTCGCCGTGAGCGCCGGTACCGGCGGCCGCCGCGTACGGCGTGAGCACGGCCACTGCCGCGGCGAGACTAAGGAGGATCATGAAGTGACGTGTCATGATCCGAGGGTCGCGCGATCCCGCCCGCAAAGATGATCTTGCTCTGTGCCTGTGGATAACTCCGTGCGCCCCCTGCGCACGGGAAGCGCATGTCGCCCCGCGCTCCGGCGGTCCCTTACACTTTCCATGGCGATCCGGGTCACCGGGTCGACTTCGCACGCCCCGCCACCACACCCTCACCGGCACGGTGGCCGCGCCTCTCGGTCCCGGAAGCGTTCCTTCCGAGGCACGGCGCGTCGGGGCGTCAGGCGCGACAGCCGTCCGGCGGTCGCGAAACCGAGAAAACCGAGGAGTACGGCCATGGCCGTCGTCACGATGCGGGAGCTGCTGGAGAGCGGCGTCCACTTCGGGCACCAGACCCGCCGCTGGAACCCGAAGATGAAGCGCTTCATCTTCACCGAGCGCAACGGTATCTACATCATCGACCTCCTCCAGTCGCTGTCGTACATCGACCGCGCCTACGAGTTCGTCAAGGAGACCGTCGCCCACGGCGGTTCCATCATGTTCGTCGGTACGAAGAAGCAGGCCCAGGAAGCCATCGCCGAGCAGGCGTCGCGCGTGGGCATGCCCTACGTCAACCAGCGCTGGCTGGGCGGCATGCTCACCAACTTCTCGACCGTCTACAAGCGCCTGCAGCGCCTGAAGGAGCTCGAGGAGATCGACTTCGAGGATGTGGCCGCCTCCGGCCTCACCAAGAAGGAGCTCCTGGTCCTCTCCCGCGAGAAGGACAAGCTGGAGAAGACCCTCGGCGGTATCCGTGAGATGCAGAAGGTGCCCAGCGCCGTCTGGATCGTGGACACCAAGAAGGAGCACATCGCGGTCGGTGAGGCGCGCAAGCTCCGCATCCCGGTGGTCGCGATCCTCGACACCAACTGCGACCCGGACGAGGTCGACTACAAGATCCCGGGCAACGACGACGCGATCCGCTCCGTCACCCTGCTCACCCGTGTGATCGCCGACGCCGTCGCCGAGGGCCTCATCGCCCGCTCCGGCGTCGCGACCGGTGCTGACAAGGCCGAGGCCGAGCCGCTGGCCGCCTGGGAGCGCGAGCTCCTGGAGGGCGAGAAGGCCAAGTCCGACGAGGCGACCGAGGCCCCCGCCGCCGAGGCTGCCGAGGCCCCCGCTGCTGAGGCCACCGAGGCCCCGGCCGCCGAGGCCGCTGCCGAGCCCGCCGAGGCGCCCGCCGCCGACGCTCCGGCCGCAGACGCCGAGCAGGCCTGAGCCTCAGCCTTTCCTCATCACGGCTGACGACGGCGGGGGCTCCGGCCCCCGCCGTTCACCCGTAGAACCACCGGTTTCACCGGACTCACCGACTTTCCGAGAAGAGACTCACAGACCATGGCGAACTACACCGCCGCCGACGTCAAGAAGCTTCGCGAGCTGACCGCCGCCGGCATGATGGACTGCAAGAACGCGCTCGTCGAGGCCGAGGGCGACCTCGAGAAGGCCGTCGAGATCCTCCGAGTCAAGGGCCAGAAGGGCGTCACCAAGCGCGAGGGCCGCTCGGCCTCCAACGGTGCCGTTGTCTCCCTGATCGCCGCAGACAACTCCGAGGGCGTCCTCGTCGAGCTGAAGTGCGAGACCGACTTCGTCGCCAAGGGTGACAAGTTCGTCGCCACGGCCAACGAGATCGCCGCCCACGTCGCCGCCACCAAGCCGGCCGACATCGAGACGCTGCTCGCCTCCGAGATCAAGGACGGCCAGACCGTCCAGGCGTTCGTCGACGAGGCCAACGCCACCCTCGGTGAGAAAATCGTCCTGGACCGCTTCGCGCAGTTCGACGACGGCTTCGTCGCCTCCTACCTGCACCGCACCAGCCCGGACCTGCCCCCGCAGGTCGGCGTCCTGGTCGAGCTGGACAAGCCGAACGCCGAGGTCGCCAAGGACGTCGCGCAGCACATCGCGGCCTTCTCCCCGACCTACCTCTCCCGAGAGGAGATCCCGGCCGAGGTGCTCGAGAACGAGCGCCGCGTCGCCGAGGCCACCGCGCGCGAGGAGGGCAAGCCCGAGGCCGCCCTCTCCCGCATCGTCGACGGCCGTGTCACCGGCTTCGTCAAGGAGAACGCGGTCCTGGAGCAGGCGTTCGCCAAGGACAGCAAGAAGACCGTCCAGAAGGTTCTGGACGAGGCCGGCGTCTCGCTGAAGCGCTTCGCCCGCTTCCGCGTCGGCGTCTGACCGAGCCGCGTGAGCGATTGACCGGCGACCCGCTAGGGTCGTAGGCAGTCGGCCGCCCACCGGCTGACCGCAGTTGTGACGAGGAGGCCATTGCCGTACAGGGAACGATCACGGACCCGAACGGCAATGGCCTTCCTCGTACGTGCACGAGGAGATCTCCATGGATGACAGCACCCACCGCCGGTACCTGCTCAAACTGTCCGGTGAGGCATTCGCCGGGGGAGGCGGGCTGGGCGTCGACCCCGACGTCGTGCACACCATGGCCCGTGAGATCGCCGCGGTCGTCCGGGACGGCTACGAGATCGCCATCGTCATCGGCGGCGGCAACTTCTTCCGCGGCGCCGAACTGCAGCAGCGCGGCATGGACCGGGCCCGCTCGGACTACATGGGCATGCTCGGCACCGTCATGAACTGCCTCGCCCTCCAGGACTTCCTGGAGAAGGAGGGCATCGAGACCCGGGTCCAGACCGCCATCACCATGGGCCAGGTCGCCGAGCCGTACATCCCGCTCCGCGCCATCCGCCACCTGGAGAAGGGCCGCGTCGTCATCTTCGGCGCCGGTATGGGCATGCCGTACTTCTCCACCGACACCACCGCCGCCCAGCGCGCCCTGGAGATCCACGCCAAGGCGCTTCTCATGGGCAAGAACGGGGTGGACGGGGTCTACGACTCCGACCCCCGCAAGAACCCGGACGCGGTCATGTTCGACTCCCTGGAGTACGGCGACGTCCTGGCCCGGGACCTGCGGGTCGCGGACCTGACGGCGATCACCCTGTGTCAGGACAACAAGCTTCCGATCCTCGTCTTCGAGCTCCTCGCGGAGGGCAACATCGCGCGGGCCGTCAAGGGTGAGAAGATCGGCACGCTCGTCAACGACCAGGGCAGTCGCGCCTAGAGGCTCGTTACGGGGATGGACAAGACGCTGCCGGTCGGACACCGTGCAGGAAAGACGCGCGCAGGGGCGAGGCCCCGCCTTCTGAAGACCAGGAGCACATGGTGATTGAAGAGACCCTCCTCGAAGCGGAGGAGAAGTTTGAGAAGGCCGTCGTCGTCGCCAAGGAGGACTTCGCCGCGATCCGCACCGGTCGGGCCCACCCGGCGATGTTCAACAAGATCGTGGCCGACTACTACGGCGCACCGACCCCGATCAACCAGCTGGCCTCCTTCGCGGTCCCCGAGCCGCGGATGGCCGTGATCACGCCGTTCGACAGCAGCGCGCTGCGCAACATCGAGCAGGCGATTCGCGACTCCGACCTCGGCGTCAACCCGAGCAACGACGGGCGCATCATCCGGGTGGCTTTCCCGCAGCTCACCGAGGAGCGCCGCCGGGAGTACATCAAGGTCGCCCGCACCAAGGCGGAGGACGCCCGGATCTCCATCCGCAGCGTGCGCCGCAAAGCCAAGGAAACCCTCGACAAGCTCGTCAAGGACGGCGAGACCGGCGAGGACGAGGTGCGTCGCGCCGAGAAGGAGCTCGACGACACCACGTCGAAGTACGTGCACCAGGTGGACGAGCTGCTCAAGCACAAGGAAGCCGAGCTGCTCGAGGTCTGAGTCCTGACGGGCCCAGCCATACGTACTTCCCTGCTCACCTCTCCCATCGGACCGGAACGAAAACGCGAGGCGAATCTCCGTGAACGACTCTTCCTGGGGAGCTTCGCCACGTGCCGGCTCCTGGGGAGGCGAGAACGAAGGGGCTGCTCAGCTGAGCGGCCCCTTGTTCCGCGACGAGAACCCCCAGCCCGCGGAGCAGCCCGGGCCGCCGCCCTCCTCGCCCGATCCGGACCAGCCGGGCCGCGCCAAGAAGAACGCGGGCCGTAATCTGCGGGCCGCGATAGGAGTCGGCATCGGCCTCGGGGCCGTCATCATCGCCTCCCTCTTCGTCGTCAAGGCCGCCTTCGTCGGCGTCGTCGTCGCGGCGGTCGTCGTCGGCCTCTGGGAGCTCACCTCCCGCCTCGAAGAGCGCAAGGAGATCCGGACCCCGCTCGTCCCCCTCGCCGTCGGTGGCGCCGCCATGGTCATCGCCGGCTACGCGCGTGGCGCCGAAGGTGCGTGGGTGGCCATGGCCCTCACCGCCCTCGCGGTGCTGGTCTGGCGGATGACCGAACCGTCTGAGAACTACCTGCGGGACGTCACGGCGAGCGTCTTCGCCGCCTTCTACGTGCCCTTCCTGGCCACGTTCGTCTCCATGATGCTGGCCGCGCACGACGGCGCCTGGCGGGTCTTCGTCTTCCTGGTCCTCACCGTCGTCAGCGACACGGGCGCGTACGCCGTCGGCTGGCGCTTCGGCACCCACAAGCTCGCCCCGCGCATCAGCCCCGGCAAGACCCGCGAGGGCCTCATCGGGGCCGTGACCTTCGCCATGGTGGCCGGCGCGCTCCTGGTGCAGTTCCTGATCGACGACGGCGCCTGGTGGCAGGGACTGCTGCTCGGCCTCGCGGTCGCGGTCAGCGCCACCCTCGGTGACCTCGGTGAATCGATGATAAAGCGCGACCTCGGCATCAAGGACATGGGCAAGCTCCTCCCCGGCCACGGCGGCATCATGGACCGCCTCGACTCCCTGCTGCCCACCGCACCGGTGGTGTGGCTGCTGCTGGTGGTGTTCGTCGGGTCCAGCTGAGGGGTCCGCTACGGTCCGGCTGCCGCGGCCGCGCGCCGGGGCACCCCTGGCGGTCTGAGACACTGGTACGACCATGCCTGCACCCGGAGAACTCACTTTTGTCACGCCGCGCGGGGCCAAGAAGCCTCCGCGGCACCTTGCCGACCTCACGCCCGAGGAGCGCCGCGCGGCGGTCGCGGAGCTCGGCGAGAAGCCGTTCCGCGCCAAGCAACTGTCGCAGCACTACTTCGCGCGGTACGCGGATGATCCGGCCGCCTGGACGGACATCCCGGCGGCGGCGCGGGGCAAGCTGGCGGGGGATCTGCTGCCGGAGCTGATGTCGGTGGTCCGGCACATCTCGTGCGACGACGACACGACCCGTAAGACGCTGTGGCGGCTTTTCGACGGGACGCTGGTCGAGTCGGTGCTGATGCGGTACCCGGACCGGGTCACGATGTGCATCAGCTCGCAGGCCGGCTGCGGTATGAACTGCCCGTTCTGCGCCACCGGCCAGGCGGGGCTGACGCGGAATCTGTCGACCGCCGAGATCGTGCACCAGATCGTGGCGGGCATGCGGTCGTTGCGCGACGAGGAGATCCCGGGCGGGCCGGCGCGGTTGAGCAACATCGTCTTCATGGGCATGGGTGAGCCACTGGCCAACTACAAGCGGGTCATCGGCTCCATCCGCCGCCTCACCGACCCCGAGCCGGACGGGCTGGGGCTGTCGCAGCGCGGCATCACGGTCTCCACGGTCGGGCTGGTCCCGGCGATGCTCCGCTTCGCGGACGAGGGCCTGAAGTGCCGCCTTGCGGTGTCGCTGCACGCGCCCGACGACGAACTGCGCGACACCCTTGTGCCGGTGAACACCCGCTGGAAGGTGCGCGAGGTGCTGGACGCCGCGTGGCACTACGCGGATGTGTCCGGCCGCCGTATCTCCATCGAGTACGCACTGATCAAGGACATCAACGACCAGGCCTGGCGCGCCGACCTGCTCGGCCGGCTCCTCAAGGGCCGCCGGGTGCACGTGAACCTGATCCCGCTCAACCCGACGCCCGGGTCGAAGTGGACGGCGTCGCGCCCCGAGGACGAGCGGGCGTTCGTCGCGGCGCTGGAGTCGCACGGGGTGCCGGTGACCGTACGGGACACCCGGGGGCAGGAGATCGACGGGGCGTGCGGGCAGCTGGCGGCTTCCGAGGGCTGACCTGCGCTGCTACAGTCGCAGCGCGTTCATCGCACAACAGAACATTCCGACAGGGGAGCGCAGACAGCGCTGAGAGTGCGGCCACGGGCCGCAGACCCTCGAACCTGATCCGGGTCATGCCGGCGAAGGGAGTCATTATGAGCAGCAATCGCTGGCGGACCGTCGACATCGTCGTCACCGCCGTCCTCGGCGCCGCGTTCGGTGTCATCTTCTGGGCCTGGAACACGCTTTGGGAGGGCGCGGCCAACGCCATCCCGCTGCCCGGCCGGGCCGTCCTGTACGGCGTGTGGCTGGTCCCCGCAGTGCTCGGTCCGCTGGTGATCCGCAAGCCGGGCGCCGGGATCTTCTGCGAGGTCGTCGCCGCGACCGTCGCGACCTTCTTCGGCTCGCCGTGGGGCCTGGTCACGCTGCTGTACGGAGTCCTGCAGGGCTTCGCCGGGGAGTTCGGATTCGCGCTGTCCGCGTACCGCAGCTGGCGCTGGCCGACCGCGCTGGCGGGCGGGGTGCTGGCGGGCGGGGCGGCCGCGCTGCTGGACATCGTGCTCTACTACCCGACGACGGGGACCGGTTGGAAGGCCGCGTACGCAGCCCTCGTCATCGTCAGCTCCGCCGTGATCGCCGGCCTCGGCAGCCTCGCGCTGACCAAGTCCCTCGCCCAGACCGGAGCGCTCGACCCGTTCCCGTCCGGGCGGGAACGCATCGCCGTCTGATGCCTGCCGTACGGCTCCGGGGCTTCGGTCACCGGCACGCCGGGCGGCGCCGGTGGGCGCTGCGCGGCGTCGACCTCGACATAGAGCAGGGCGAGCGGGTCGCGCTGCTGGGCCCGTCGGGGGCCGGGAAGTCCACGTTGCTCGCCGCGCTCGCGGGGCTGCTGCCGCCCGAGTCCGGCGAGCGCGAGGGCACGATCGAGGTCCGGGAGCGGACGGGCATCGTCTTCCAGGACCCGCAGTCCCAGCTCGTCATGGAACGCGCCGGCGACGACGTGGCCTTCGGCCTGGAGAACATCGGTACGCGCCCCGAGCGCATCTGGCCGCTCGTTGACGACGCACTGCGCCGGGTCGGCTTCCCCTACGGCCGCGACCGGAACGTCGCCGCGCTGTCCGGCGGCGAGCAGCAACGGCTCGCGCTCGCCGGCGCCCTGGTTTCCCGGCCCGGACTGCTGCTCCTCGACGAGCCGACCGCAAACCTCGACCCCGACGGCGCGCGGCTGGTGCGCGGATCTCTGGCCGGGCTCGACGACACGACCACGGTCATCGTCGAGCACCGTGTCGCCGAGCTGGTGCCGCTGCTCGACCGCGTCATCGTCCTCGAACCCGGCGGCGGGATCCGCGCCGACGGCCCGCCCGCGTCGGTCTTCGCCCGGTACGGTGACGAGCTGGCCGCCGACGGGGTGTGGGTGCCCGGCCATCCGGTCCCGGCTCTGTCTCCGCGCTCGACGCCGGGCGAGGTGCTGCTCCGTCAGGACGGCCTGCAGGTCCGCGCCGCCGAGGCGCTGGCCGTGACCGGCCCCAACGGCGCCGGCAAGACCACCCTGGCGCTTCAGCTGGGGGGCCTGCGTAAACCCACCGATGGGCTGGTTGTCGCCACCGCCGCCTTGGCCGGGCCGGACGCTACGAAGCCGCCTCACAAGTGGCGGGCCCGGGCCCTCGCCGGGCGCATCGGCTCGGTCTTCCAGAACCCCGAGCACCAGTTCGTGACGGCGAAGGTACGGGACGAACTCGCCCTGGGGGCAGGCGATCCGGCGCGCGTCGACGAACTCCTCGTACGGCTGCGTCTCGATGCCCTCGCCGAGGCGAACCCGCACACCCTGTCGGGCGGCGAGCAGCGCCGGCTCAGCGTCGCCACCGCCCTGGCCGCCGCGCCCCGGCTGCTGATCCTCGACGAGCCGACCTTCGGCCAGGACCGGCGTACGTGGACCGAACTGGTCGGCCTCCTGGCGGGGCTGCGGGACGACGGCCACGGCATCGTCGCCGTCACGCACGACCCCGACTTCACGGCCGCCATCGGTGCCCGCGAACTCCCGCTCGCCGCCCGCCCGCTGGAGGCGGTCCGGTACTGCGTTCCCCCGGGGGACGACTCCCCCAACCTTCGGTCGGGGGACCCCCACCCGTACCCCCACGAAAACGCCAGGCCGCAGCCCGTGCCCGGTGCGACATCGCGAGGTGAAGCCCAGTGAGCCCCGCTGCCCCGCTCGCCGCCCGCAACCCCGCCGCCAAGCTCGCGGCCGCCGCCGTCCTCACCCTGGCGCTGGTGGTGAGCCTCGACCCGGTGGCCCCCGCTGTCGCGCTGGCCGCCGAGCTGGCCGTCGTACCGCTGTTCGGCCTCCGCTACGGCACGCTGGCGCGGCGGGCGTGGCCGCTGCTGGTGAGCGTGCTCGGGGCCGTACTCACGCTGTTCCTCTTCGCGCAGGACCGGCAGCAGGTCGCCGCGTCCGCGCTGGCGCTCGCGCTGCGGCTGTTCGCCGTGGCCCTGCCGGGCGTGATCGCCTTCGCCACCACCGACCCGACCGACCTCGCCGACGCCCTCGTGCAGAACGCCCGGCTGCCCGTGCGCTTCGCCATCGGCACGCTGGCCGCCTGGCGGCTGGTGCCGCTCCTGGGCGAGGAATGGCGGCTCATCAACCTCGCCCGCCGCGCGCGAGGTGTCGACGCCGGCCGCAATCCGGTCGCCCGCCTCCGGCTCTTCGTCTCCGCCGCCTTCACCCTGCTGGTCGGCGCGATCCGGCGCGGCACACGGCTCGCCGCCGCGATGGACGCCCGCGGCTTCGACTCCGGCGCCCCTCGCACGTACGCCCGGCGGCAGACCTTCGGGGCCGCCGACGCCGCCCTGGTCGGCGGTGCGGTGTGTGTCGCCGGGTTGGCGCTGGCGGTCAGTGTCGCGGCAGGGGCGTTCCGGCCGCTGCTGGGCTAGCCGCCAGCAGCTCAAGTCGCTTGATCATGCGCCGGAGGGCGTACAGCGGGATGATCCCGAAGACCCCGAAAGACATGTCGATGACCGTCCACCAGGACGGGATCCCCCAGATCGGTCCACAGATCAGCGCCAGCGGGATGATCCCGACGCACGCGATCATCCCGAACTCCACGACCCAGATATTGCGCACCGGGTCGCGGTACACGCCGTAGAAGGCCACCGCGATTACGAGATGCGCGAAGGCCAGCCAGTCCGTGCCGTAGAGGACGAACGGATACTTCGCGTCGGTTGCGTCCACGCCCTCCCTGACCCGCGCGATCCAGCCGCCGAGGGCGCCGGGCAGGTTCATGGCGTCGACCCACCGCACTTCGTGGACGAGGGGGAAGGCGGTCAGTCCGCTCAGCACCAGGCAGACGACGAAGACAACCAGCCATACGCGTATGCGCCGTTCGAGGGCGACGCGCTCTTGGGGCGATCTGTGCGACTCCATGGCCCGGACATTACGCCGGGGCCCCGGACGCCAGGCGTCCGGGGCCCCGAGGCGGGGATCAGGCCAGCGGCGTCAGCCGTCGAGCGACGTCATGACGTGCTTGATCCGCGTGTAGTCCTCGAAGCCGTAGGCGGAGAGGTCCTTGCCGTAGCCGGACTTCTTGAAGCCGCCGTGGGGCATTTCGGCGACCAGGGGGATGTGGGTGTTGATCCAGACGCAGCCGAAGTCGAGGCGCTTGGACATGCGCATCGCGCGGCTGTGGTCCTTGGTCCACACCGAGGAGGCCAGGGCGTAGTCGACGCCGTTGGCCCAGGTGACGGCCTGGTCCTCGTCGGTGAACTTCTGAACGGTGATGACGGGGCCGAAGACCTCGTTCTGGATGATCTCGTCGTCCTGGTCCAGGCCGGAGACGACGGTGGGGGCGTAGAAGTAGCCCTTGTCGCCGACGCGGTGGCCGCCGGTCTCGACCTTGGCGTGGGCGGGGAGGCGCTCGATGAAGCCGGTGACCTGGGCCAGCTGGTTGGCGTTGTTCAGCGGGCCGTAGAGGACGTCCTCGTCGTCGGCGGCGCCGGTCTTGGTGTCGGCGGCGGCCTTGGCCAGGGCGGCGACGAACTCGTCGTGGATGGCGTCCTGGACCAGGACGCGGGTGGCGGCGGTGCAGTCCTGGCCGGCGTTGAAGAAGCCGGCCACGGAGATGTCCTCGACGGCCTTGGCGATGTCGGTGTCGGAGAAGACCACGACCGGGGCCTTGCCGCCCAGCTCCAGGTGGACGCGCTTGACGTCCTTGGCGGCGGATTCGGCGACCTGGATGCCGGCGCGGACGGAGCCGGTGATGGAAGCCATGGCGGGGGTGGGGTGCTCGACCATCAGGCGGCCGGTGTCGCGGTCGCCGCACACGACGTTGAAGACGCCGGTGGGCAGAATGCCGCCGAGGATCTCGGCGAGCAGGACGGTTGAGGCTGGCGTGGTGTCCGACGGCTTGAGCACGACGGTGTTGCCCGCGGCGAGGGCCGGGGCGAACTTCCAGACGGCCATCATCATCGGGTAGTTCCACGGCGCGACCTGGGCGCAGACGCCGACCGGCTCGCGGCGGACGATGGAGGTCATGCCGTCCATGTACTCGCCGGCCGAGCGGCCTTCCAGGAGGCGGGCGGCGCCGGCGAAGAAGCGGATCTGGTCGACCATCGGCGGGATTTCCTCGCTGGCGGTCAGGCCGAGCGGCTTGCCGGTGTTCTCGCTCTCCACCGCCACCAGCTCCTCGGCGCGGGCCTCGATCGCGTCGGCGATCTTCAGGAGGGCCTTCTGCCGCTCGGAGGGGGTGGTGTCCCGCCAGGCCGGGAACGCCGCCGCGGCGGCGGCCATGGCCGCGTCCACGTCAGCGGCTGCGGACAGCGGAGCGGTCGCGTAGACCTCGCCCGTGGCCGGGTTGACCACATCCGTGGTCCGCCCGTCAGCGGCGTCGCGGAATTCTCCGTTGATGTAGTTGTGCAGAGTACGGAGCTCGCTCACTGCAACCTCTCCCTGTCCTGTGTCCGATCGGTATTCCCAGCCTAGCCGTAACACTGCCGTATTCGACATACCTGCCACCCCGAAACAATGGAATCCGTGAGATCGGACTCCGAGAACCACGAATTTCATCGATCGAGGCTTGCGCGACAGCCGACCTCTCATGCACAGTGGAGCGCGTGGCCACTCGCACTCCGGATCCCAAGAGCGTCGGCAACGGCGCTCCGGCGATCGACTCCGTCTCCAAGGCGATCATCGAACAGCTGCAAGAGGACGGTCGCCGTCCTTACGCCGCCATAGGCAAGGCGGTCGGTCTTTCCGAGGCGGCCGTGAGGCAGCGCGTCCAGAAGCTGCTCGACCAGGGCGTCATGCAGATTGTCGCAGTCACCGATCCCCTCACCGTGGGGTTCCGGCGGCAGGCGATGGTCGGCATCAACGTCTCGGGCGACATCGAACCTGTCGCCGACGCCCTGGCCGACATGGAGGAGGTCGAATACGTCGTCATCACCGCCGGCTCCTTCGATCTGCTGATCGAGATCGTCTGCGAGGACGACGACCACCTCCTGGAGACCATCAACAAGCGGATCCGCACGCTGCCCGGCGTGCGGTCCACCGAGAGCTTCGTCTACATGAAGCTCCGGAAGCAGACCTACACCTGGGGAACCAGATAGCCATGAGCGCGGACCTCTCGAAGACCGCGTACGACCACCTGTGGATGCACTTCACCCGCATGTCGTCGTACGAGAACGCCCCTGTACCGACCATTGTGCGCGGCGAGGGCACGTACATCTACGACGACAAGGGCAAGCGGTACGTCGACGGCCTGTCCGGCCTCTTCGTCGTCAACGCGGGCCACGGCCGCACCGAGCTGGCCGAGACCGCCTACAAGCAGGCGCAGGAGCTCGCCTTCTTCCCGGTGTGGAGCTACGCCCACCCGAAGGCGATCGAGCTCGCCGAGCGCCTGGCCGACTACGCCCCCGGCGACCTGAACAAGGTCTTCTTCACCACCGGCGGCGGCGAGGCCGTCGAGACCGCCTGGAAGCTCGCCAAGCAGTACTTCAAGCTGCAGGGCAAGCACACCAAGTACAAGGTCATCTCACGGGCCGTCGCCTACCACGGCACTCCGCAGGGCGCCCTGTCCATCACCGGCCTGCCCGCCCTCAAGGCGCCCTTCGAGCCGCTGGTGCCCGGCGCGCACAAGGTGGTCAACACCAACATCTACCGCGCCCCGATCTACGGCGACGACCCGGAGGCCTTCGGCCGCTGGGCCGCCGACCAGATCGAGCAGGAGATCCTCTTCGAGGGCCCGGAGACCGTTGCCGCCGTCTTCCTGGAGCCGGTGCAGAACGCCGGTGGCTGCTTCCCGCCGCCGCCCGGGTACTTCCAGCGGGTCCGCGAGATCTGCGACCAGTACGACGTGCTGCTCGTCTCCGACGAGGTCATCTGCGCCTTCGGCCGCCTCGGCACGATGTTCGCGTGTGACAAGTTCGGCTACGTCCCGGACATGATCACCTGCGCCAAGGGCATGACCTCCGGCTACTCGCCGATCGGCGCCTGCATCATCTCCGACCGCATCGCCGAGCCGTTCTACAAGGGTGACAACACCTTCCTGCACGGCTACACCTTCGGCGGTCACCCGGTGTCCGCGGCCGTCGGCATCGCCAACCTCGACATCTTCGAGCGCGAGGGCCTCAACCAGCACGTGCTGGCCAACGAGGGCGCGTTCTTCGACACCCTGAAGAAGCTGCACGACCTGCCGATCGTCGGCGACGTACGCGGCAACGGCTTCTTCTACGGCATCGAGCTGGTGAAGGACAAGGCCACCAAGGAGACCTTCACCGACGAGGAGACCGAGCGCGTCCTCTACGGCTTCCTGTCGAAGGCGCTCTACGACAACGGCCTGTACTGCCGCGCCGACGACCGTGGCGACCCGGTCGTCCAGCTGGCGCCGCCGCTGATCTCCGACCAGGCCCTCTTCGACGAGATCGAGGGCATCCTGCGGTCCGTGCTCACGGAGGCCTGGACCAAGCTCTGAGCGGTCCTCCGAAACGGGGTCCGGGGCACGCATCGCGTGCCCCGGACCCCGTTTGCGTCGTTCACCCGGTCAGGGGGAAGCAACGCACGCCCAGTCGCGGAGGTATACGAAGGTGGCCCCACCCGACAACGACGTGCTGTGGGCCCGTGGTCTGCGGCACACGTACAACGGCTCGCCCGCCCTCCTTGGCGTGTCACTCGGTGTACGCGAGGGCGAGATCCTCGGCGTCCTCGGCCCGCACGGGGCCGGGAAGACCACGCTGCTGCGCTGCCTGGCCGGCGAACTGCTGCCCGAGCAGGGCGAGGTGTGGTTCAACAGCGCCCCCGTGCACACGCTGCGCCGGGCCGCCCGCGAGCGGCTGCGGCGCGAACGCTTCGGCTGGATCGGCGCCAGCCCGCAGCTGCTCCCCGAGCTGACCGCCCGCGAGAACGCGGCGCTGCCGCTGCTGCTGCGCGGCACCCCGCACCACAAGGCCAAGGCGGCCGCCCAGGAATGGCTGGACCGGCTCGACATCGGCGGCATCGCCCGCAAACGACCGGCCCAGCTGCTCCAGGCGCAGTGCCAACGGGTCGCGATCGCCCGCGCCCTGGCGAACCGGCCCGACGTGGTCTTCGCCGACGAGCCGACGGCCCCCCTGCACCGCGCCGACCGCTCCCAGGTGCTCCGGATGCTGACCAGCGCCGCCCGCTCACACCGCATCACGATGGTGCTGGCCAGCGACGACCCCGAGGTCGTCTCACTGGCCGACCGCGTGGTCACCCTCGCCGACGGCCGGCCCGTCTCCCGCATGCCCCACCAGGACCGGGAGGGCGCCGGCTCGTGCTCAGCCTCCGTGTAGCGCGCGGCTCGCGGCCGACGGTGCTACTGCGCCGGCTGCTCGTCTCCGCGACCGCCGCCGGCACCGGGTTTCTGCTGCTGGCCGCCCTCCGCCACGCCATGGGGCATCCGGGGCGTGCCGACAGCTCGGTGCTGCGGCTCGCCTGGTGTGCCGTTCCGTTCGCCGTCAGCGCGTACCTTGCGGTGCTGGTGGCGCGGACGGAGCCGAGCGGCCGCCTGCACACCGGGTCCTCGGCGGCCGGGCTTGACCGGGGCGCACTCCGCGGCCTGGGCGCGGCGTCCACGGCCCTGAACTGCGCGCTGGGCAGTGCGGTAGCCCTGGCGGCCTTTCAGGCTTCGCACCGCCCGGTGCCGGTGGCCGGGGCGCTGACCCTGCTGGCGCTGCTGCCGATGGTGGCGGCGGGCGCGACGGCGGTGAGCCTGCGGCCCGCGCGGGTGCCCGCCGCGGCGGTCGGCCCTGCGCCCGGTGGGCTGCCGTGGGGTGTCGCGCTGATCGCGGTCGGCGTCGCGGTGGAGTTCTCCTTCTCCGCGAGCGCCGGCGCACGCCCGCTGATGCCGCTGCCGGGTGGCCTCGGGCGGATCGCCCCCGCCGTGGTGGGCGGCTGGGCCCTGACCGCCGCGGGACTGGTGCTGGCGATCCCCGGCCTCGTCCACGCCTGCGGCAGGCTCCTCGCCGCCTGCCGGCCCCGGGCCCTGCGGCTCCTCGCCGGGCGGGCCCTTCAGGAGGACGCCCGGCGCGTCGGCCGCCCGTTGGGCGTACTCTGCGCCGTCGCCTCCGCGCTCTACGGCGGTGCCGTGCTGCACGCCTCCGGCACGCGCCCCGCCGGGCCGCTCACCCTCCTCGGGGTCACCCTCGTCGGCCTCGGCGCCCTTGCCGCCGCCCTCACCGCCACCGTCGAGGCCCGCCACGCCCGCCGCCCCGCCACCGACGCCCTCACCGGCCTCGGCGCGCCCGCCTCGCTGCTCCGGGCCGCGGTCGCCCTGCGGACCGGTGTCGTGATCGCGGCGGTGGTGCCGGTGACCTGGGCGGTTGCGGAGCTGGCGGCGCTGCCGCTGCGGCCCTGACCGGACCGACACAGTGTCAGCCACAGGTGATCAGCACTGACGGAACGACGGTTGCCCGCGCCGTCGCCCGGGGCCCAGGCTTGCGCGCATGGCTGATCTCACTCGACGTGCGGCGCTGGTGGGCGCGCTCGCGGCCCTGACCGGATGCGGTGTGCCGCCCGCGTACATCGCTGCCGACCGGCGCGCCGGGACCGACCGGTCGGCGACCGACAAGAGGATCGACTTCGCGAACTGGCCGCTCTACATCGACGTCGACGAGAACCACCCCCTGCGGAGGCCGACGTTGGAGGAATTCCAGAAGCACACCGGCATCCGCACCCACTACGCCGAGGAGATCAACGACAACAGCGAGTTCTTCGGCAAGCTCGGCCCGACGCTGATGAACCATCACGACCCGCTCCGCGACCTGATCGTGGTCGTCGTCCCCGAGGAGGGCGCCCAGCTGTGGGCGGACAGCCTCATGATCCCCAACCTCGCCGAGCACAAGCGCGATGCCGAGCGGCTGGTGGACTACTACTACGAACCCGAGGTCGCCGCCGAACTCGCCTGGGTCAACTACGTCTGCCCGGTCCCGGCCGCCCGCGAGGTCCTCGCCTCCAGCAAGGACAAGGACACGGCCGCCCTGGCCGAGGACCCGCTGATCTTCCCGGACGCCTCGATGCGCGGCCGGCTGTTCATCGCCCGCGACATCACCGCCGCCGAGCGCCCGGAGCTGGAGAAGGAGTGGGAGAAGCTGGTGGGCCGCTGAGCAGGTCGCACAGCACCCCGATCCGGTTGGTGGTGATGGAGTCCACCCCCAGCCGCCGCAGGCGCCGCATCGTCCGCCGGGTGTCCGCCGTCCACGCCGCGACCAGCAGCCCGCCGCCGTGCGCCCAGCCGACCAGGGCGGGGGTGACCAGCCCGAAGTGCGGGTTGATCCAGCGCGGCCGTACCTCGTCCAGCAGCAGCGGGGGCGGGGGAGCGGACGTCTTCCACGTCAGCGCGATCTCGGCCCCCTGGTCGCGGTCGCGGACGGCGAGCATGGCGGCGGCCTCGCCGCAGTAGTACGTACGGTCCCGGGCCCCCGCGTCCCGTACGGCGGCCAGCACCGGCGCCACCGACGGGACCTCGGTGAGGTCGAGCAGCGCGCGGGCGCCCTTGGTGGCGGCCAGGGCCTCGTGGAGGCGGGGGATCCCGGCGGGCAGGCGGTCCGCCGGGACATCGACCAGGGCAGTGTTCCGGTGGCCCCACAGCCGCTTGAGGGTCGGGTCGTGGAGGATGACCGGGACGCCGTCACGGGTGAGGCGTACGTCCATCTCCACCGCGTCCGCCCCCGCCAGCACGGCGCCGGTCAGCGAGGGCAGGGTGTTCTCGCGGTGCCGGTACGGATCGCCGCGGTGGGCTACGGCCGCGACCACGATGCCGTGTACGCGTCGATCTCGGCGGCGAGCCGCGCCTTGCCGGGGGCGTCCAGGAAGGAGACCTCGACGGCGTTCTTGGCGAGGGCGGCCACTCCGGCCTCGTCCAGGCCGAGGAGGCGGGCGGCGACCTCGTACTCCGTGTTGAGGTCGGTGCCGAACATCGGCGGGTCGTCGCTGTTGACGGTGACCAGGACCCCGGCCGTGACCATCTCCTTGATGGGGTGCTCGTCCAGGGTGCGTACGGCGCGGGTCGCGATGTTGGAGGTCGGGCAGACCTCCAGGGGGATGCGGTGCTCCGCGAGGTGCACCAGCAGCCGCGGGTCCTGCGTCGCGGTGGTGCCGTGGCCGATGCGCTCGGCGCCCAGGTCGTTGAGCGCGTCCCAGATGGTCTGCGGGCCGGTCGTCTCGCCTGCGTGCGGGACGCTGTGCAGGCCGATCGCCCGGGCCTGGTCGAAGTACGGCTTGAACTGCGGCCGGGGCACGCCGATTTCGGGCCCGCCGAGCCCGAAGCTCACCAGGCCCTCGGGCTGGAGGTCGACGGCCAGGCGCGCCGTCTCCTCGGCGGAGATGAGCCCCGCCTCGCCGGGGATGTCGAAGCACCAGCGCAGTATGACGCCGAGCTCGGACTCGGCGGCCTTGCGGGCGTCCTCGATGGCCTCCATGAAGGCGGGGCCGGGGATGCCGCGCCGGGTGGAGCTGTACGGGGTCATGGTCAGCTCGGCGTAGCGGATGTTCTGGCGGGCCATGTCGCGGGCGACCTCGTAGGTCAGCAGCCGTACGTCCTCGGCGTCACGGATCAGGTCGACGACGGAGAGATAGACCTCGATGAAGTGTGCGAAGTCCCGGAAGGTGTAGTACTCCGCGAGCGCGGCCGGGTCCGTGGGGACCTTCGAGTCCGGGTGCCGGGCGGCCAGTTCGGCCACGATCCGGGGGGACGCGGAGCCGACGTGGTGGACGTGCAGCTCGGCCTTCGGCAGCCCCGCGATGAAGGGCGCGAGGGCGGTCGCGTTGTCGGACATGCGGTGATCCTCCTGCGGGTGCTGCGGCGGGCGTGGCGCTCGGCTCATCGTAAACGCGAAATTGATCCCATCCTCTGTCACCGCAGGCCATAGCATTGCCCGACGTAACCGAGGAAGGCGCCGATGTCCGAGTCCGACGAACCCGACAACCCCAAGCCGCGCGACCCCTGGGCGCCCCCGGCCGAGCCCGCGTCCGCTGCCGCGAAAGCCTCTGACGAGGCTCCGCCCGCCGCGCCGGCCTTGCCTTCCCCGCCCTCCGGCTTCTCGGCGCCGGCCCCGGCTCCGCCCACCGGCTTCTCCACCCCGGTCCCGCCGCCTGCGGCCCCGGGGGCCGCCACACCTCCGCCGCCCCCACCGCCGATGGGCTTGCCCTATCCTCCGTACCCTGCGCCCCCGCCGTCCGGTTACCACGGCGGCTACCCGGGCTACCCTGTGGCCCCCTACGGCGCCTGGCCCCCGCCCGGCCCCCGCAACGGCTTCGGCACGACCGCCATGGTCTTCGGCATCATCGGCGTCGTCCTCGCCATCGCCTGCATCGGCGCCTTCCTCGGCCTCCCGCTGGGCATCGGCGCCATCATCTTGGGCGTCATCGGCCTCCGTATCGCCAACCGCGGCGAAGCCACCAACCGCTCCCAGGCGCTCACGGGGCTGATCCTCGGCATCGTCGCCTCCCTCATATCCGCCGCCATGATCGCGGGCATCCTCTTCGGCGCCCTCAGCGGCACCTTCGACAGCTGGGACACCGGCAGCGGATCCACCATCAGCGCCGACAGAGGCGACTACGGCGATCCCCTCTCCGAGGACGACACCGCCACCTATGACGACGGCCTCCAGGTCACCGTCTCCGCCGTCCAGTCCACCTCCGCCCTCAAGACCCTCACCAAGGGCGACAGCGCGCTCACCTTCACCGTGAGCCTCGTGAACCACGGCGACACCTCCGTCGACCTCAGCGAGAGCGAGATCAGCGCCTACGCCGACCCCGATTCCGAGGACACCCTCCAGGACCTCTCCACGGATAAGGGCCTGTCCGGCCACCTCGCCCCCGACGCGTCCGTCAGCACCACCGTCATCGTCGTCGTCCCCGCAGGTGACGACGGCTCCATCGAGCTCGAGATCGCCCCCGGATACGACTACGACTACGTCTACTGGGACGTCGCGGCGTAACCGGTCCCCTCAGCGGCGGACGGCCTCCAGCGCAAGAAGCGCCACATGCAGCGACAGGCACGACTCGACCTGGTCGAGGTCGACGCCGAGGATGCGCTCGACGCGGTGGAGGCGGTCGTAGAAGGAGGGCCGCGACAGGTGGGCCGCGTCGGCGGCGGCGGACTTGTTGCGTCCGTGGTCGAGGTAGACCGCCAGGATCCGGACAAGGTCCGTGCCATGCTCGGCGTCGTGCGCGAGCAGGGGCCCGAGCTCGCGCTCGACGTACGTCTGGAGCCGCGCGTCGTCGCGGAGCAGGTGCAGCAGGCCGCGCAGCCGGACGTCCGGGAGCCGGTAGTACGTGCCGGTCTTGCGGCCGCCGTGCAGGGCGGCGTCGGCGACCTGGGCGGCTTCGAGCAGCGTGCGCCGGGCGTCCCGCAGGGACCCGACGGAGGAGCCGGCGGCCATCACGAAGGCGGGCGCGTCCACCGCTTCGGTCAGCCGGTCCAGGGCGGCGGCGAAGCCCTCCAGGGCGGCGTGCTCGTCGTCGGACGGCCCGAGCGACACAAGCAGGCCCACCGCGCCGTCGTCCAGGGCGCCGGTGAGGGCAGTGAGCCCCCGCTCTCGTACGGCGAGGGCCGCCGTCTCCGTGAAGTCCCGCAGCCGGGCCTGGGCCTCGAGAGCCGCTGACGCCGGACCGCCGCGCGGCCGGAGCATAACGCCGACGAGCCGGCGCCCCTCAAGGGGCACGCCGAGTGCCCGGGCCCGGAGGGCGACGTCGGAGACAGTGAGGGCGTGCGTGAGGATCCCGGACAGCAGGGTGCGGTGCGTCTGGCGTTCCAGGGACTCGCGGTCGCGCTCCAGCAGCCGGTTGAGCGCCAGGGTGGCGGCGCCGCGCTCCAGCAGCACCGTGTGGCGGTGCGGCCCGGAGGGCGAGCCGGCGTCGGGGTCGTCGGCGCGCGGCAGCGGCCCGGGTTCGCCGACGATCAGGAGGCGGCCCCAGTCGCGGCCGCGCGCGCCGACGGCGGTGACGAGCCAGCCCGTACGGCGGTCGTAGCCGGTCCGGCCGACCGGGGCGACGCCGCGCGAGCGCCGCTCCCAGCCGTCGAGCAGGGCCTGGGGGTCGCGTCCGGCCGGGTCGAAGGCCAGTACCTGGTGAGAGAGGTTCTCCAGGACGACCGGGGCGCCGGCCATCCGGGCGACCTCGCGGACGACCTCGTCGGGTTCGGCGCCCTCCACCGACAGCTCGTTGAAGGTCTGGTGCACGGCCTCCGACGCCCGCAGCCGGCTGAGCTGTGCGTTGACCACGTGGGCGTGCACGGCCTCGGTCACCGCCACGAAGCGGACCTCGGTCCGCAGCACCACCAGCGGTAGCCCGCGCCGCTCGGCGGCCCGCACCAGCGGACGCGGCAGGGCGTCCGCGTACCGCCGCCCGAGCTCGACGACGAGCCCGGCCGCGTCCACATCCGCGAGGTCGTCGATGTACCGGGCCAGCGACTCGCGGTCCCCCGGCAGCATCACGCCGGTGGTGAGCACCAACTCGCCGCCGTGCAGCATGCCGGCGATGTCCGCCAGCTCACTGATGTGCACCCAGCGCACCGGTCGGTGGAGGCCCGCCGCGCCCGCGACGACCTGCGGCGCGCCGCGTCGGAGCGCGTCGAGTTCGAGGACCTGGGCGACGGTGGGGAACAACGCGTGACCTCCGGTCGGGGCGTGTGCGGCACAGTGTAAAGCGGTGCCCCGGCTCTCCTGTCGATGTGTCGGTTGCCGCTCTTCGCGGCATTGGGGCATCGTCCAACGCGAAAGACATGGAAAGACAGAATTCGTCGCGTAACCAAATGGCAACAACGGAATCCCTTGTTGAGGCAAGGCCACTCTGCCAGGATCAGCCACCAATCCGGATTTCCGCCACGGGATCGCGCGGATGGCGAGGAGAACACCATGGACCACAGCGCTGAGCCGGGTTTCCACGCGAGGGCCCGGTTCGCCGACGGGGCCCAGTACATCGCCGGGGAGCTGCGCCCGGGCACCTCCGGCGTCCGCCACACCGTGATCGACCCGGCCACCGGCGAGGCGGTGTACGAGTACGAGCTCGCCGGCACCGCCGATGTCGACGCCGCCGTCGCCGCCGCCAAGGAGGCGCTGCCGCAGTGGGCCGGGGCCACCCCGGGCGACCGCTCCGACGCCATGCACCGCTTCGCCGCGGTGCTGGCCGAGCACGCCGACGAGCTGGCCCGGGCCGAGTCGCTGCAGTGTGGCAAGCCGCTCAAGCTGACCACCGAATTCGACGTCCCTGGCACCGTGGACAACACCGCCTTCTTCGCCGGCGCCGCCCGCCATCTGGAGGGCAAGGCCGCGGGCGAGTACTCCGGCGACCACACCTCGTACGTACGCCGCGAGCCGGTCGGCGTCGTCGGCTCGATCGCGCCCTGGAACTACCCCCTCCAGATGGCGGCCTGGAAGATCCTCCCGGCCATCGCCGCGGGCAACACCATCGTCCTGAAGCCCGCCGAGCTGACCCCGCTGACCTCGCTGATGTTCGCCCAGGCCGCGACCGAGGCCGGCATCCCGGCGGGCGTCATCAACATCGTCAACGGCGGCGGCAAGGTCGCGGGGGAGCACCTCGTCGGCCACCCGGACGTGGCCATGACGTCCTTCACCGGCTCCACGGGAGTCGGCAAGCGGGTCGCGGAGATCGCCACCGCCACCGTCAAGCGGCTCCACCTGGAGCTCGGCGGCAAGGCCCCCTTCGTGGTCTTCGACGACGCCGACCTCGAGGCGGCCGTCAACGGCGCGGTCGCCGGCTCACTCATCAACACCGGCCAGGACTGTACGGCGGCGACCCGCGCCTACGTCCAGCGTCCGCTCTACGACGCCTTCGTGGCCGGCGTCGCCGACCTGATGGCCACCGTCCGCGTCGGCGACCCCTTCGACGCCAAGACCGACCTCGGTCCGCTCATCTCCCACGTCCAGCGCGACCGCGTCGCCGGCTTCGTCGACCGGGCCCGCTCCTATGCCACCGTCGTCACCGGCGGCGAGACGCCCGACTCCCCGGGCGCCTATTACCGGCCGACGCTGATCACCGGCGCCGCTCAGGACAGCGAGATCGTCCAGGCGGAGATCTTCGGCCCGGTACTGGTCGTACTGCCCTTCGACACCGATGACGAAGGCATGGCCCTGGCCAACGACACCCCCTACGGCCTGGCCGCCTCCGCCTGGACCCGCGACGTCTTCCGTGCGGGCCGCGCGACCCGTGAGATCCAGGCCGGCTGCGTCTGGGTCAACGACCACATCCCGATCATCAGCGAGATGCCCCACGGCGGCTCCAAGGCCTCGGGTTACGGCAAGGACATGTCGGCGTACTCCTTCGAGGAGTACACGCAGGTCAAGCACGTCATGTACGACAACACAGCGCTCGCCCGCAAGGGCTGGCACCGCACCGTCTTCGGCGACCGCTAACCCAGGAGGATCGCATCCCCATGGACCTGTACGAGGGCCTGTCCGAGCCAGTCCGCAAAGCATGGGAGCGCAGCCTCTCGGGCGGCCGGGCCTCGCTCAGCCGCCGCAGCCTCCTCGGCGGCGGCCTGGCCGTGGCCGGCGCAGGGGCGCTGACCGCCTGCGGTATCCCGGCCGCCACCAGCACCCAGGGCACGAAGACCGACGACCTGTCGGACAAGGACAAGTCGCTGGTCTTCTCCAACTGGCAGCTCTACATCGACCAGAGCGACGACAAGAAGCACATGCCGACGCTCGAGGCCTTCGAGAAGCAGTACGGCATCAAGGTCACGTACACCGACGACATCACCGACAACGTCGAGTTCTTCGCCAAGATCCAGCCGCAGCTCGCCGCCGGCCAGTCCACCGGCCGCGACCTCGTGGTCCTCACCGACTGGATGGCCGGCCGGATGATCCGCCTCGGCTGGGCCCAGGAGCTGGACGCCGGCTACCTGCCGCATGCGTACGCCAACCTGGAGCAACGTTTCCGCACCCCCGACTGGGACCCGGGCCGCGCCCACTCCTACCCCTGGGCCGGGATCGCCACCGTCATCGCGTACAACACCAAGGTCACCAAGGGCAAGAAGGTCAGCAGCGTCTCCCAGCTGCTCACCGACCCGGACCTCAAGGGCCGGGTCGCGATGCTCAGCGAGATGCGCGACACCGTCGGGATGACCCTGCTCGACATGGGCAAGCAGCCCGAGTCCTTCACCTCCGACGACTTCGACGCCGCCCTCGCCAAGATCCAGCAGGCCGTCGACAGCAAGCAGATACGCCAGTTCACCGGCAACGAGTACACCGACGGCCTCGCCTCGGGGAACCTCGCGGCCTGCGTCGCCTGGGCCGGCGACCTCGTCCAGCTGCAGGTCGACAACCCCGAGATCAAGTTCGCGATCCCGGACGCGGGCTACCTCACCTCCACCGACAACATGCTGATCCCGGCCGGGTCCAAGCACCGCAAGAACGCCTCGCTGCTCATGGACTGGTACTACCGGCCCCAGATCGCCGCGGAGCTGGCCGCCTGGGTCAACTACATCACCCCCTGCGCAGGAGTGAAGGAAGAGCTGCTCAAGATCGACAAGTCGGTCGCCAACAACCCGCTGATCATCCCCGACGCCGCGATGACGGCCAAGGCGCACGTCTTCCGATCGCTCACCTCCAAGGAGGAGACCTCCTTCGAGAGCAAGTTCGCCAAGCTCATCGGCGCCTGACGGCCACCGCACCCGCACGAGGGATCTGACGACATGACCCAGCAGACCACCGCTCCCGCCGAGCCACAGGCGTCCGCCGCCTCCGGCGGAGCCGTCACACTCACCGGCATCAGCAAGACGTGGGGTGACTTCACCGCCGTCCAGCCGCTCGACCTGACCATTCCCGAGGGCTCCTTCTTCGCCCTCCTCGGCGCCTCCGGCTGCGGCAAGACCACCACCCTGCGCATGATCGCGGGGCTGGAGGAACCCACCGCCGGCACCGTGCGCATCGGCGACCAGGACGTCACCGGCCTCCCTCCGCACAAGCGCCCGGTCAACACCGTCTTCCAGAACTACGCGCTCTTCCCGCACCTCGACGTGTACGAGAACGTCGCCTTCGGCCTGCGCCGGCGCGGCATCAAGTCCGTCAAGAAGCAAGTCGAGGACATGCTCGAGCTCGTCGAGCTCGGCCATCTCCCCCGCCGCAAGCCGCACCAGCTCTCCGGCGGCCAGCAGCAGCGCGTCGCCGTCGCCCGTGCCCTCATCAACCGCCCCCAGGTGCTGCTGCTCGACGAGCCGCTGGGCGCCCTGGACCTCAAGCTGCGGCGCCAGATGCAGCTCGAACTCAAGCGCATCCAGACCGAGGTCGGCATTACCTTCGTGCACGTGACGCACGATCAGGAAGAGGCCATGACCATGGCCGACACCATCGCCGTCATGAACGCCGGACGCATCGAGCAACTCGGCGCCCCCGCCGACCTGTACGAGAATCCCACGTCGACCTTCGTCGCCAACTTCCTTGGCCAGTCCAACCTCATCGAGGCCCAGGTCACCGGCTCCTCCGGCGACGACCTGCTTCTCAGCGTCGGCGACGGCCGCCTCACCCTGCCCACCGCGCGCAGCGCGGCCACCGCGCAGATCGGCGACAAGGTGCTGGCCGGTGTCCGCCCGGAGAAGATCTCCATCGCGCACGCCGATGACGCCGCCACCGTCCCGGACGGCCGCAACAAGATCACCGGCCGGATCATCGACGCCAGCTTCATCGGCGTCTCCACCCAGTACGTGGTCAACAGCCCCTGGTGCCCCGAGTTCGCCGTCTTCGCCCAGAACGTCGAGCGCGACACTCGCCTCACCCCCGGCACCGAGGTCGTCCTGCACTGGAACCCCGCCCACACCTTCGGCCTCGACGCCACCCAGGACATCGAGGCGGGGGAGGTCAGCGCGTAATGGCCGCCATCTCCACCGCGCCCGCCGGCGCCCCGACCGAGACCCCACCGGTCCCGCCCGGCCGCGCCGCACGCCGCCGCAAGCTCGTGCCGTACTGGCTGCTGCTGCCCGGCATCCTGTGGCTGCTGGTCTTCTTCGTCGCGCCGATGGTCTACCAGGCGTCGACCTCCGTGCAGACCGGCTCCCTGGAGACCGGCTACCAGGTCACCTGGCACCTCGCCACCTACTGGGACGCCTTCAAGGAGTACGACCTCTTCTATCTGCGGTCGCTGATCTACGCGGGCATCGCCACCGTGCTCTGCCTCGCCATCGGCTACCCGCTCGCGTACACCATCGCCTTCAAGGCCGGCCGCTGGCGCAACGTGCTGCTGGTGATGGTCATCGCGCCCTTCTTCACCAGCTTCCTGATCCGGACCCTGGCCTGGAAGACCATCCTCGCCGACGACGGCATCGTGGTCTCCGTACTGGACAAGCTGCACATCCTCAACGCCACGGCGGCCATCGGCCTCACCTCGAGCGACCGGGTGCTCGCCACGCCGCTCGCGGTGGTCTGCGGCCTGACGTACAACTTCCTGCCCTTCATGATCCTGCCGCTGTACACCTCGCTGGAGCGCATCGACCCGAGGCTGCACGAGGCGGCGGGAGATCTGTACGCCAGGCCCTTCACGACCTTCCGGAAGGTCACCTTCCCGATCTCGCTGCCGGGTGTGGTGGCCGGGACGCTGCTGACCTTCATTCCGGCGTCCGGCGACTACATCAACGCTGAGTTGCTGGGCAGCCCGAGCGAGCAGATGATCGGCAATGTCATCCAGTCGAAGTTCCTGACGGTGCTCGACTATCCGACGGCCGCCGCGCTGTCCTTCATGCTCATGGCCGTGATCCTCGTGATCGTGTCCGTCTACATCCGCAAGGCGGGGACGGAGGAACTGGTCTGATGATCGTTCTGAACTGGCTGCACTGGATCCGACGCCACCTCGTCGTCTTCGCGGCGATCGCCGCGCTGTTCTACATGACGATCCCCAACGTGATCGTCCTGATCTTCTCCTTCAACCAGCCCAAGGGACGCTTCAACTACTCCTGGAACCACTTCTCCCTCGACGCCTGGACCCACCCCTGCGACGTCGGCGACATGTGCACCTCGGTGTCGCTGTCCCTGCAGATCGCCGTCCTCGCCACCATCGGCGCGACGATCCTCGGCACGATGGTCGCCTTCGCGCTCGCCCGCTACCGCTTCCGGGGCCGCGCGCCGGTCACCGGGCTGATCTGGCTGCCGATGGCGATGCCCGAGATCGTGATGGGCGCCTCGCTGGGCACGCTCTTCCTCAACATGCGCATCCAGTTCGGCTTCTGGACCATCCTCATCGCGCACATCATGTTCTGCCTGAGCTTCGTCGTCACGGCGGTCAAGGCGCGCGTCATGAGCATGGACCCGAGGCTGGAGCAGGCCGCCCAGGACCTCTACGCCACTCCGACGCAGACCTTCCTGCGCGTCACCCTGCCGATCGCCGCCCCCGGTATCGCGGCCGGCGCACTGCTGAGCTTCGCCATCTCGATCGACGACTTCATCATCACGCAGTTCAACGCCGGGCCGTCGACGGTCACCTTCCCGATGTTTGTCTGGGGCGCGGCACAGAAGGGCCTCCCGGTCCAGGTGAACGTCATCGGCACGCTGATGTTCCTGGTGGCGGTGCTGTGCGTCGTCGCGGGGCAGTTGCTGGGACGGACCCGTAAGGCCCGCAGTTAGTCCCCGTACGTATCCGCAAAGGTGTGAGACCGCATGGATCCAGCCCGTTCGCTCGCCGAGGCGCAGCCGACACCGTTCTGGCTGGAGGACCCCGGCAGGCCGCAGGCCAACCCCGCGCTGGTGGGGGACGAGCACTGCGACCTGCTGGTGGTCGGCGGCGGCTACTCGGGGCTGTGGACCGCGCTGATCGCCAAGGAACGCGACCCGTCACGGGACGTCGTTTTGATCGAGGGCAAGGAGACCGGCTGGGCGGCGTCCGGCCGCAACGGCGGCTTCTGCGCCGCCAGCCTCACCCATGGCATCGCCAACGGACTCGCCCGCTGGCCGGGCGAGTTCGCGAAGCTGGAGGAGCTGGGCAACCGCAACCTCGACGAGATCGAGGCGGCGGTCACCCGCTACTCCCTGGACTGCGACTTCGAGCGCACCGGCGAGATCGACGTCGCCACCGAGCCCTACCAGGTCGACGAACTGCGCGCCGCCGCCGATGAAGCCGCCGAGCACGGCGTCGACCTCGAGTTCCTCGACCGCGACCAGATGCGCGCCGAGGTCGACTCGCCCACCTTCGCGGGCGGCCTCCACGACCGCCACGGCGTTGCCATGATCCACCCCGCCAAGCTCGCCTGGGGCCTCAAGCGGGCGGCGGCGGACCTCGGCGTCCGGATCCACGAGCACACCCCCGCCACCGCCCTGTCCGGCAACGGCGGCGGCATGGCCGTCCGCACCCCGTACGGCCGGGTCTTCGCACGCCGGGTCGCCCTCGGCACGAACGTGTTCCCGTCGCTGGTCAAGCGCGTGCGCCCGTACATCGTCCCGGTGTACGACTACGCGCTGATGACCGAGCCGCTGAGCGAGGACCAACTCGCCTCCATCGGCTGGAAGAACCGCCAGGGCCTCGGCGACTCCGCCAACCAGTTCCACTACTTCCGGCTCACCGCCGACAACCGCATCCTGTGGGGCGGCTACGACGCCATCTACGCTTACGGCGGCCGGCTCTCCGCCGACCGCGACCAGCGCCCCGAGACCAACCTCAAGCTGGCCAGACACTTCTTCCGCTGCTTCCCCCAGCTCGACGGCCTGCGCTTCACCCACGCCTGGGGCGGCGCGATCGACACCTGTTCGCGCTTCTCCGCCTTCTACGGCACCGCGCACGCCGGCCGGGTGGCGTACGCCGCCGGCTTCACGGGCCTCGGCGTCGGCGCGACCCGCTTCGGCGCCGAGGTGATGCTCGACCTGCTGGCGGGGGAGCGTACGGAGCGGACCGGGCTGGAGATGGTGCGTACGAAGCCGATGCCCTTCCCGCCGGAGCCCTTCGCGTGGGCCGGCATCGGCCTCACCAAGTGGTCGCTGGACCGCGCGGACCGCAGCGCGGGGCGGCGGAATCTGTGGCTGAAGACCATGGACCGGCTGGGGCTGGGCTTCGACAGCTGACCTTGCGACCGAGGTCACCCAACCAAAAGTCACAACCCGCGTAAGGATCCGCGCTCTGCCCCCTCTCCTCCGTGTGAGAGCAAATGAATCGACACGGACGATCGGAGGTACCGGCATGGCCGGCGCCGGTGCGAAGAGTGCGGTCGATTGGCTGGTTTCCGTGGCGCCCGAGCCCGAGACCTGCCGGTGAGAGTGGGAGTGCAACCCCGTCGGGGTCACGCTCCTGCCCGCCGGCGGGCTCTGAGACGTCCTCACCCTCACCGGCGAGCTCGACTGTCCGACCCTCGACGTCCTCACCCGGGACGATGGTCCGGCCGGGCCCGGTACTCGCCGACTCCCGCATGGGCTTTTTCGTGCCGCCCGGCACCGCCGCGCGCTGGATCGCCACCGGCGTCCGCACGGCCGGCGCCGGCACCTGGATCGTCGTCTCCTACCCCGGCCGGGCCACCGGCGGGGTGCGGTGGCTGGTCCCGCCGGACGGCACCAGGCATCTGACGGACCCGGTGCTGCTGGAGCTGGCCATGCACGAGGCCGCCGAGCGGCTCGCCGAACACGACGGCATGACGACCGTGACGACCGCGACGACATGTAAAGGCTCCGGGCCCACCACCGACACGTTGGTGCTTGTGGGGCCGTCACCGGCTGGCGAGACTGGCGGCAGGCTAAGAGAGGAAGGTCTGCCGTGACCGACAAGCACATCACGCACTGGATCGCCGGACAGACATGGACCGGCACCGCCGAGCGCCGTGGCGACGTGTACGATCCGGCTACCGGAGCCGTGACCAGTCAGGTGGACTTCGCATCGATCGCCGAGGTCGACCAGGCGGTCGGCGCGGCCGCCGCCGCCTTCAAGACCTGGCGCGACGCCTCGATCGCCAAGCGCACCCAGGTGCTCTTCGCCTTCCGCGAGCTACTCAACGCCAAGCGGGACGAGCTGGCCGCGATCATCGTCGCCGAGCACGGCAAGGTGCACTCCGACGCCCTGGGCGAGGTCGCCCGCGGTATCGAGGTCGTCGAGTACGCCTGCGGCATCCCGCAGCTCATCAAGGGCGGCTTCACCGAGCAGGCCTCCACCGGCATCGACGTCTACTCGATCCGCCAGCCGCTCGGCGTCGTCGGCATCATCTCGCCCTTCAACTTCCCCGCCATGGTGCCGATGTGGTTCTTCCCCATCGCCATCGCCGCGGGCAACACCGTGATCGTCAAGCCCTCCGAGAAGGACCCCTCGGCCGCCAACTTCATCGCCGGCCTGTGGAAGGACGCCGGACTCCCGGACGGCGTCTTCAACGTCGTGCACGGTGACAAGGTCGCCGTCGACCGCCTCCTGGAGCACCCGGACGTCAAGTCCATCTCCTTCGTCGGCTCCACGCCCATCGCCCGGTACGTCTACGAGACGGGCACCCGGTACGGCAAGCGCGTCCAGGCCCTCGGCGGCGCCAAGAACCACATGCTGGTCCTCCCCGACGCCGACCTCGACCTCGCCGCCGACGCCGCCGTCAACGCCGGTTTCGGCGCGGCGGGCGAGCGCTGCATGGCGGTCTCGGTGCTGGTCGCCGTCGACCCGGTCGGCGACGAGCTGATCGAGAAGATCAAGCAGCGCGTGGCCACCCTCAAGGTCGGCCCCGGCTGCAACGGCGACTCCGAGATGGGCCCGCTGGTCACCGGCGTCCACCGCGACAAGGTCACCTCGTACCTGGACGCGGGCGTCGCGGACGGCGCCGACCTGGTCATCGACGGCCGCAAGCACCCCATCTCCGGGGAGGGCACCGCCGACGGCTTCTGGCTCGGCCCGACGCTCTTCGACAACGTCAAGCCCGGCCAGTCCATCTACAACGACGAGATCTTCGGCCCCGTGCTCTCCGTGGTCCGCGTCTTCTCGTACGACGAGGGGCTGGAACTCATCAACTCCAACCCCTACGGCAACGGCACGGCCCTCTTCACCAATGACGGCGGCGCCGCCCGGCGCTTTCAGCACGAGGTCGAAGTCGGCATGGTCGGCATCAACGTGCCGATCCCGGTCCCCGTGGCCTACTACTCCTTCGGCGGCTGGAAGGCGTCCCTCTTCGGCGACTCCCACGCCTACGGCGAGGACGGCGTGAAGTTCTTCACCCGCGGCAAGGCGGTCACCCAGCGCTGGCTGGACCCGTCCCACGGCGGCATCAACCTGGGTTTCCCGACGAACTCCTGAAGCCCCGGACGGCGAGTGCGGCGCCCGTGAGCAGGGCGCCGCACAGCAGCCAGCTCCCCAGCACATCAAGCGGCCAGTGGTAGCCGCAGTACACCAGGGCGACGCCCACCCCGGTATTGAGCAGCACGGCGGCCGCGACCAGCAGCCGCCGTGCTGCTTTTCGCGCCACGTACGGCAGCACCAGCAAGGTGGCCGCGCCGTACGCCAGCGTGGCGGTCGCCGCGTGGCCGGAGGGGAAGAGGCCGGGGTAGCCGGGGACGAGGGTGAGGGAGCCGGGACCGTCACGTCCGATCGCGGCCTTCAGCGGGCTGACGATCAGCGGTATGGCCGCCATCGCCAGTGCGTACGCGACCACGGGCCGCCACCGCCGCCCGCGCCACCACGCGAAGACCAGGGCCAGGCCCAGTACGGGCACGGCCGCCTCGATGTTGCCGAGTTTGGCGACGTAGTGCGTGAAGACGGTGCCCTCGGGCCGTACGGACGGCCCGGCGATCGCCGTGCGCAGGTCCGGGTCGAGGGCCAGCAGGGGGCCGCGTACAGCCTCCTGCCAGGTGAGCAGCCCGAAGAACGTCACGTAAAGCAGGAGAAGCATCAGGGAAGAAGTCGGCCGCCCCGGAACAGGGGGGAGAGTTCCGAGGCGGCCGGAGCGATCGCCGCACCGCTCGTCCCGGGGGGTTTGGGACGGGCGGCCGACCGATCGGCGAGGAGTGCCGAGGCTTGCGGCTTCGGCGCTGTTGTGCGCGAGTGCACTGCGGTACCGGTGATGGGGAGTCACCGGCAAAGTGTCGCCCACGGACTTCCGCAGACGGGGTGTTTCTTCCATCTGTCGAAACCGTACGTCACCAAAGTGGCGCCCGGGGGACTATGCGCGGGTCCGCCATCAGGCCCGCACACCTTCTTCACCGACTTCCTCGCCGAAGTGAGAATCACTCAGAGTCACGGTCACAGCCGGGTGAAGGCTTCCTCGATGATGTCGAGACCCTCGTTGAGCAGGTCCTCGCCGATCACCAGCGGCGGAAGGAAGCGCAGCACGTTGCCGTACGTGCCCGCCGTCAGGACCACCAGGCCCTCGGCGTGGCAGGCCTTCGCCAGCGCGGCGGCGGCGGCCGCGTTCGGGGTCTTGGTGCGCCCTCCTCGCCCGCCCTCGGGCAGGAGGGGCCCAGGCTCGACCAACTCGATGGCGATCATCGCGCCACGGCCGCGCACATCGCCGACGATCTCGAACTTCTCCTGGATCCCGCGCAGCCGGCCCAGCATGATCTCGCCGATCCGCCGCGCCTTGGCCGGCAGGTCCAGCTCCTTCATCGTCTCGATCGCGCCGAGCGCACCCGCGCACGCCACCGGGTTACCGCCGTACGTACCGCCCAGGCCGCCCGGGTGCGCGGCGTCCATGATCTCGGCGCGGCCGGTGACGGCGGCCAGCGGCAGACCGCCCGCGATGCCCTTGGCGGTGGTGATCAGGTCCGGGACGATGCCCTCGTCCTCGCACGCGAACCACTGGCCGGTGCGGCAGAAGCCGGTCTGGATCTCGTCCGCGACGAAGACGATGCCGTTCTCCTTCGCGAACTCCGCCATGCGCGGCAGGAAGCCCTTGGCGGGCTCGATGAAGCCGCCCTCGCCCGCGATGGGCTCGATCACGATCGCCGCGACGTTGTGCGCACCGATCTGCTTGGTGATCTGGTCGATCGCCTGGGTGGCCGCCTCCTCCGCGCAGTTCTCGGCGCCGGTCAGCCAGCGGTAGGGGTAGGCCAGCGGCACCCGGTAGACCTCGGGCGCGAAGGGGCCGAAGCCCTCCTTGTACGGCATGTTCTTGGCGGTGAGCGCCATCGTGAGGTTCGTACGGCCGTGGTAGCCGTGGTCGAAGACCACGACCGCCGTGCGCTTGGTGTACGCGCGGGCGATCTTCACCGCGTTCTCCACCGCCTCGGCGCCGGAGTTGAACAGCGCCGACTTCTTGGCGTGGTCACCCGGGGTCAGCTCGGCGAGGTGCTCGGCGACCTCCACGTACTCCTCGTACGGGGTCACCATGAAACACGTGTGGGTGAAGTCCGCCAGCTGCGCGGACGCGCGGCGCACGACCGCCTCCGCGCTGTTGCCGACCGACGTCACGGCGATGCCGGACCCGAAGTCGATCAGCGAGTTGCCGTCCACGTCCTCCAGCACGCCACCACCGGCGCGCGTGACGAAGACCGGCAGCGTCACCCCGACGCCATTCGCGACCGCCGCCGACTTGCGGGCCAGCAGCTCCTGCGACTTCGGACCGGGAATGGACGTGACGAGTCGGCGCTCCTGGGCCAGTTCGGTCATGGCGGTCGTACTCCTTCGAACGTGGGCTTTTGTCTCGCAGGCTAAGCGGACGCCTTCCGGACCCGCACACTCCGATAGGGCGCACTGGCGACGTCGTCTTCGACGCGACGGACAGGTCCACTACATTGAGTGTCGGCGCGTGAGTGTACGAATGCGAGGGGCAGCGGGCGAATGGACGTCGACGGTGCGTACGAGTCGCGTAAGACCAACCCTCCTCCTGCTCCTCCCCCCATGCTGCCCCGGCCGGCCGGGCCGCCGCCCATGCCGCAGGCCGCGCCGCCCACCGCGATGGAGACCTGGCTCCGCACTCCCCGGCACCGCCCGGCGCCCGGCATCTTCGCCTACGGCCACGTCCCGCGTCCGCCGCGCGACCCGGACCGGCTGCCCGACCGGCGGCTGATCGGGGGCGCGCTGCTGTCGCTGCTGTGCGCGCTGCTGCTGCTGTCGATGCTCTACAACGGCTACATCCCGCTGTGGGACATCCTCGGCTGGATCACCCCGGACTCGTGGAACGACTACCACAGCGATGCTTACAAGGTTTACAGCAATGTCGTATGGCTGCTGGTGTTCGTCCTGCTGGTGAAGGTCTTCGGCCGCGCGGGCAACTGGCCGCAGCTCATCCGCCGATACATCGCCCCGCTCCTTCGCGGCGCCGTCACCGACCCCGCCCCGCACGAGGGCCCGGCGGCGCAGCAGTTCGACCCGGTGGAGTGGCCCGAGCTGCGGGCGGCCGGGCAGAACGCGGCGGCCGACCGGCTGGCGGCGGAGATCCGGGCCGGGCGGATGGGCGACGTCGACTACGCCCGGCTGCGGCGGGCCTGGGGCTTCGGGCGCGTCGAGGCGTTCACGGACGCCGTGCTGCGGCAGGGTGCGGCCGCGTGCGCCCACCCGTCCGGGGCGCGGGACCTGCCGGTCCGGGCGGCCCGGCACGATCTGCTGACCGCGCAGGTACGGATCGGGCTGGCCCTCGCCGACGAGCGCAATCCGTACGAGCACCAGGGCGCGGGGCTGGCCCTCGACCCGACGCTGCTCGGCACCGGGCTGCTCGCCGTGGGCCCACCGGGATCCGGCAAGACGCGGCACCTGGTCCGGCCCGTCGTCGAGTCGCTGAGCCTGCAGGCGCTGTCCGGCACGGCCGCCGTGGTCGCCGTCACGGGTGCCGGTGCGGACCTCGGGCCTGCCGAGGCGTACGACGTCGTCATCTCGCTGGGCGACCCCGGCTCCGCGTACGACCTCGACCTGTACGGCGGTGCGACCGATCCCGACGAGGCCGCCGCCATGCTCGCCGAGGCCCTGCTCGACGGCCCCGAGGCCGACACCCGGCGCGCCGCGACGGCGCTGAGCCAGCTGCTGGGCCCCTACCGCGCGGCGCACGGCCGCTACCCCTCCGTCACGGAGCTGCGCGAACTGCTCGACGGCAGCCCGACCGCCTACGCCGTCCTGCGGGACGCCCTCGACACCGCCGGCGCCCACGGCCAGGCCCGCGAACTCGACGCCCGGGAACGGCAGGCCGAGCGCCCCGGCGACATAGGATCCCTCCTCGCCGACCGCATCGCCCTGCTCGACCGCCCGGCTTTCGCCGGGTTCTTCGACGTCACCGGGCGGACCCGGCCCTTCTCCCTGCGCACCCTGGAACATCCCCTACGGGTCCGCATCGACCTCCCCGAACGCGGCCACGCCGAGGCCTCGCGCATCCTCGCCCGGCTCGTCCTCGCCCACTTCACCGCCGCCGTCACCGGCCGTACCGACCGCTCCCTCTTCGCCTGCCTCGTCCTCGACGACGCCGCCCACGTCGTCTCGGCTGAGGCCGTCCGGGGTCTGCAACGGCTCCGCTCCGCCAACGCCGGTGCAGTCCTCACCCTCCGCACCCTCGACGACGTCCCCGAGGGCCTCCGCACCGCCCTCCTCGGCGCCGTCGGCTGCCGCATGGTCTTCTCCGGCATCACCACCTGGGACGGCAAGCGCTTCGCCGAAGCCTGGGGCACCACCTGGGTCGAAGCCCGCGACGTCACCCGCACCCCGGACCAGTCCGGCGGCCTCCTCCGCCGCGCCACCCGCGGCGTCCGCAAGCTCTTCACCGGCGAAGCGGTCACCACGGAATCCGTCACCGTCCGCCGCGTCGAGCGCGAACGCTGGTCCGCGTCCGACTTGGCCCACGCGGTCCCGGCCGGCCACGCGGTCCTCTCCCTGACCGCGACGGACGGCGAGCACGCGCCGCCGGTGCTGGTGGATCTGCGCGCCTGAGCGGGGGGCGTCCCCAGTCCCGGCCGGTGCCCGATTGTTGGACGCGCCTCCCAGGCTTCGCCCGGCCGGGGTGCTGCGGCGCCCCTGCCGGGTGGGTGGTTCGTCGGCGGCTGCGGTCCCGTGGGCGGGTTGTTTCCCCCACCCCCCACCCCGCCCCTTCCCGAAACCAGGGGCGCTGCCCCTGGACCCTGGAGGGGTGCGTCGTTTGGTGCGGGTCCGTGGGCGGGTTGTGTCAGCCTCCCCCACCCAGCCGCCAGGCTGGGGAAGGACCCCCACCCAAACGGAGGTTTGGGGGAGAGCCCGGTTTCGGGGAGGGGCGGGGTGGGGGAGGGGACGGCACGGGCGGCTGTACGGTGAGGCAGAATCGGAGTGAGTCGCACTCCAGCCTGGAGAAAATGCCGTGCCTCCTACCCTTGCGTCGCTGCTGCGCAGCACCCCGTTGAAGCTCACGGTCCTCGCCGGAGGCGACCGGCTGGATGCGCCGGTGCGGTGGGTGCATACCAGCGAGCTGGACGACCCGGGACCGTATCTCGAGGGCGGGGAGCTGCTGCTGACGACGGGGCTGAAGCTGGAGGTCGATGACCCGGGGGTGCTGAAGGCGTACGTGCGGCGGATCGCGGACGCTGGGGTGGTGGGCCTCGGGTTCGGGGTGGGGCTGACGCACGATGCGGTGCCGGAAGCACTGGTCGAGGCGGCGGCCGAGCACCGCTTGCCGCTGTTGGAGGTGCCGCGGCGGACGCCGTTCATCGCGATCAGCAAGGCGGTGTCGGCGGCGATCGCGGCCGACCAGTACCGGGCGGTGACCGCGGGCTTCGAGGCGCAGCGCGATCTGACGAAGGCCGCGCTGGCCCCGGAGGGGACGACCGCGCTGCTCGGCAGGCTCGCCGCGCACCTCGACGGCTGGGCCGCGCTGTACGACGCTTCGGGCGCGGTGCTGGCGGCGGCGCCGGAGTGGGCGGGGCGGCGGGCGGCGCGGCTTGCCGGGGAGATCGACCGGTTGCGTGACAAGCCGGCGCCGGCCAGCGTGGCGGTGGCCGGTCCGGCGGGCACGGAGGATCGCGTCGAGCTGCAGTCGCTGGGGACGGGACGCCGTCCGCGCGGGTACCTCGCGGTCGGGACCGAGGAGCGCCTGGACACCTCGGCCCGCTACATCGTGCACGCGGCCGTCGCCCTGCTCACGCTGTCCCTGGAGCAGTCCCGCGTACAACAGGACACCGAACAGCGGCTCGGCGCGGCCCTGCTGCGCATGCTGCTCGCCGGCGAGGCGGCGCACGCCCGCACGGTCGCCGGACGCCTGTACGGGGACCTGCTGAACGCTCCCGTGAGGATCCTGGTCGCCGAATCCGCCGAGGCCGGCTCCGAAGCGGTCACCCTCCTCGCCGAACGCGTCGACGCGGCGGCCGCCCGGGCCGCCGAGCCGGTGCTCGCCGTCCGGGTCGGCGACCGCCTGACCGTGCTCGCCGCCGAGGCCGGCGCCGTGCTCCCGGCCG